>DATJTV010000082.1:0-26699 GCA_035503055.1 Acetobacteraceae bacterium | reverse complement strand
GGCGCCGGCCTGATCGTCGGGCTGAAATGCGTGCCGCCGCAGGGCGAGGTGGCGTCCGCCTGCCTCGCCGAGGGGCTGCTCACCGTCAATGCCGGGGAGAACGTGCTCCGCCTGGTGCCGCCGCTGATCGTGCGCGAGGCCGAGTGCGACGAGGCGGCGGCGATGCTCCGCCGCGCCGCGCTCCGCTGCCTGCCCACGAGCACCAAGGTCGCGGCGAAATGAGCGGCGCGCTGAAGCGCCAGAAGGCGGACCAGGACCGGGAGACGCCGGCGGCGCCGCCGCCGCGCCATTTCCTCGATCTGCGCGACTTCGACACGCCGACGCTCCGCCAGATGCTCGACATCGCGCACGGATTCCGTCAGGCGGGCGGCGTTTCCTCGCGCCCGCTCGCCGGCAAGACGCTGGCGATGATCTTCGAAAAACCCTCGACGCGCACGCGCGTGAGCTTCGAGGTCGCGATGCGCCAGCTCGGCGGCGAGGTGATCTCGCTCTCGGGCTACGAAACGCAGCTCGGCCGCGGCGAGAGCGTTGCCGATACGGCGCGCGTGCTCTCGCGCTACGTGGACGCGATCCTGCTCCGCACCGACCGCGCGGAGAAGCTCGCCGAGCTGGCCGCCTACGCGACGGTGCCGGTGATCAACGGCCTCACCGCATCCTCCCATCCCTGCCAGCTCATGGCGGACGTGATGACCTTCGAGGACCATCGCGGCCCGATTGCGGGCCAGGCGGTGGCGTGGTCGGGCGACGGCAACAACGTCGCGCGCTCCTGGATCGAGGCCGCGGCGCGCTTCCACTTCACGCTTCGCCTCGCCACACCCGAGCAGCTCCGCCCGCCGCCGGCGCTCGTCGCCTGGGCGCGGGAACAGGGAGCGCGGATCGAGCTGTTCGACTCCCCCGAGGAGGCCGTCGCCGGCGCGCGCTGCGTCGTCACCGATACCTGGCTGAGCATGTCGGACGACCCGAAGGAGAGCCGGCACAATCTCCTCGCGCCCTACCGCGTGACGCCCGCCTTGATGGCGCTCGCCGCGCCGGATGCGCTCTTCATGCACTGCCTGCCCGCGCATCGCGGGGAGGAGGTGGACGAGGCGGTGATCGACGGGCCGCAGTCGGTGGTGTTCGACGAGGCGGAGAACCGGTTGCACGCCCAGAAGGGCGTGCTGGCCTGGGCGCTGGGCGCCGCGCGCTAGGCCAGGCAGGGGCTCTGCCCCTGCACCCCGCTGGGGCCTTGAGGCCCCAGACCCCCGAATCTTTTAAGTAATGGATTGCAAAGGCTCCGCCTTTGCCGGGGTCCAGGGGCAGAGCCCCTGGGGGGAGAAAAAACCACTCCCATGTTGCACCCTATCCACAGGGTGTCCTGCGCGGGGGAGGGGACTATGGTCCCCGCCCCATGGCTCCCCCCGATGCCCCTCTCGATTCGCCCCTGCTCGGGCATGCGTTGCGCCGGCCGCCCGCCAACCTCGAGGCGGAGCAGGCGTTGTTGGGTGCGTTGCTCGCCAACAACAAGGCGTACGAGCGGGTCTCGGAGTTCCTCGAGCCCGAGCATTTCGCCGACCCGGTGCACGCGCGCCTCTACGAGGCGATCCGGCGGCGCGTCGAAGCCGGCCAGCTCGCCGACGCCGTAACGCTCAGGGCCGAGTTCGAGCATTCCGGCCTGCTCGAGGAGGTGGGCGGCACCGCCTATCTCGCCCAGCTTCTGGCCGCGACCGTCGGCATCATCAATGCCGGCGAGTATGGCCGCACGGTGCACGACGCCTGGCTGCGCCGCCAGCTGATCGATCTCGGCGAAGTGATGGTGAACCGTGCCTTCGGCTCGGAGCCGGAGCTGCCGGCGCGCGGGCAGCTCGAGGCGGGGGAGCAGGCGCTCTACGATCTTGCGACGCGCGGCGCGGGCGATGGCGGCTTCCTCAATTTCGAGCGTGCGCTCGCCCAGGCGATCGAAAGCGCCGAGCGCGCCTTCCGGCGCACCGGGCACGTTTCGGGCCTGGCCACCGGCCTCACCGATCTCGACGCCAAGACGGGTGGCCTCCATCCCTCCGATCTCGTCGTGCTCGCGGGCCGGCCGGGCATGGGCAAGACGGCGCTGGCGACGCGCATCGCCGCGGGGGCAGCACGCGCGCTGCTCGTCGAGCGCGCGGGCGAGGCGAAGAAGCCCGCGGTCGCCATCTTCTCCCTCGAGATGAGCGCCGAGCAGCTCGCGACGCGCGTGCTCGCCGAGCAGGCGCGGATCAGCGGCGATCGGATTCGCCGCGGCGATATCGGCCAGCGCGACTTCGATCGTTTCGTCGCCGTTTCGCGCGAGATCAGCGGCTTGCCGATCGAGATCGACGACACGCCGGCGATCACCCTCTCGGCGCTACGCACCCGGGCGCGGCGGCTCAAGCGCACGCGGGGGCTGGCGCTCGTGGTGATCGATTATCTCCAGCTCATGCGCCCGGCGGCGGGAACGAAGCCCGAGAACCGGGTGCTCGAGATCAGCCAGGTGACGCAGGGGCTGAAGGCGATCGCCAAGGAGCTGGCGGTGCCGGTGCTGGCGCTCTCGCAGCTCTCGCGCGCGGTCGAGGGGCGCGAGGACAAGCGCCCGCAGCTCTCGGATCTGCGCGAATCCGGAACGATCGAGCAGGACGCGGATTCGGTGATGTTCATCTACCGCGACGAGTACTATCTCGCGCAGCGCGCGCCCAAGCAGATGAGCTTCGATTCCGAGGAGCGCTTCCAGGACGCGACCGAGAAATGGCAGCGCGACATGGAGCGCGTGCACAACCGGGCCGAGCTCTTCCTCGCCAAGCAGCGGCACGGGCCGACCGGCAAGATCGATCTCTTCTTCGAGGCCGAGTTCACCCGGTTCGCGGATCTCGACCTCCAGCATTCCGATGTCGGCTGCTGAGGCTGCCGCCGCTGTCCTGACGATCGATCTTCCCGCCATCGTCGCCAACTGGCGGGCGCTCGCGGCGCGGCACGCGGCGGGCCCGGTTGCGGCAGTGGTCAAGGCGGACGCGTATGGGCTCGGCGCGAGGATCGTCGCGCCGGCGCTTTACGCCGCCGGCTGCCGGCATTTCTTCACCGCGCATCTCGAGGAGGCGCTGGCGATCCGCCCGCTGGTCGGGGAGGCGATGCTGGCGGCGCTGAACGGGGTAAATCCGGGGACAGAGGGGGAATACCGTGCGAACGGGGTCATCCCGGTGCTGGGCTCGCTCGGCGAGATCGCGCTCTGGCGCGCGGAGGCGACGCGGGCGGGCGCGCCGCTTGCCGCGATCCTGCACATCGATACCGGGATGGCGAGGCTCGGGCTCACGGAGGCCGAGGTGGCGGCGCTGGCGGCCGAGCCCGCGCTGCTCGAGGGCGTCGCTTTGAGGTTCGTGATGACGCATCTCGTGAGCGCCGAACGCGCCGGGGATCCGATGAACGAGCACCAGCGCGCCCGCTTCGCCGCGCTGGCGGACCGGCTGCCGCCGGCGCCGCGCTCGATCGCCAATTCGTCGGGGATCTTCCTCGGGCCGCGCTTCGCCTCGGACCTCGCCCGGCCGGGGGCCGCGCTCTATGGCATCAACCCGGTGCCCGGCCAGGCGAACCCGATGCGCCCGGCGGTCCATCTCGCCGCGCGGGTGCTGAGCCTGCGCGAAATCGGGCCGGGCGAGAGCGTCGGCTACAACGCGACCTGGCGGGCGGCGCGGCCGAGCCGGATCGCCACGATTGGCGTGGGCTACGCGGACGGCTGGCCGCGCAGCCTCTCGAACCGGGGCGGGGCCTTCTTTGACGGCAGGCGGCTGGCGCTGGTAGGGCGTGTCTCCATGGACCTCACGACCTATGACGCGACCGACCATCCGGACCTCGGCCCGGGCGAGTGGCTCGAGCTGATCGGGCCGGCCCAGCCGCTCGAAGCGGTGGCCGAGGCCGCCGGGACCAATGACTACAACATCCTCACCCTGCTCGGCCGGCGCTATCACCGCGTGGTGCTCGGCGCGTGAATTCCATCCTGCTGGCGCTGGCCGCGATCGGGCGGCCGGTGCTCGGCCTCTGCCGCACGGCGGGGCGCGTCACCCTCTTCGGCCTCGCCGGGCTCTCCCATCTCGTCCGCCCGCCCTTTCATCCGCGGATGTTCCTCCGGGCGCTCGTCGAGATGGCCTATTTCAGCCTGCCGGTGGTGGCGCTGACCGCGATCTTCACCGGCATGGTGCTCGCCCTTCAGTCCTATACCGGCTTCGCCCGGTTCTCCGCGCAGGGCGCCGTCGCCTCGGTGGTGGTGCTCTCGGTCACGCGTGAGCTTGGCCCGGTGCTGGCCGGGCTGATGGTGGCGGGGAGGGTCGGGTCGGCGATGGCGGCCGAGATCGGCACCATGCGCGTGACCGACCAGATCGACGCGCTGGCGACGCTCTCGACCGACCCGATGAAGTACCTCGTGGCGCCCCGCCTCCTCGCCGGCATCCTCGCACTGCCGATGCTCGTGGTCGTGGCGGACATCCTGGGCGTGCTCGGCGGCTTCCTCGTCAGCACGACCTCGCTCGGCTTCAATCCGGCCGCCTATCTGCACAGCACCTTCTCCTATCTCGAGACGATCGACGTCGTCTCCGGGCTGGTGAAGTCGGCGGTGTTCGGATTCCTGATCGCGCTGATGGGCTGCTACAACGGCTACGCGACGCGGGGCGGCGCCGAGGGTGTGGGTGCTGCGACCACCGCGGCGGTGGTCTCCGCCTCGATCCTCATCCTCGCCTTCGACTATGTGCTTACGGGGCTCTTCTTCAGCCAATGAGCGGCGCGGTCCCGAAGGTCCGCATCCGCGGGCTCGCCAAGTCGTTCGGCGAGAAGAAGGTGCTGGAGAGCGTCGATCTCGACATCATGGCCGGCACCTCGCTCGTCGTGATCGGCGGGTCGGGCACTGGCAAATCGGTGCTCATCAAGTGCGTTCTCGGGCTGATCGAGCCGGATGCCGGGACGATCGAGATCGCGGGCGAGAACGTGCTCGCCCTGTCCGGCCGGGCGCGGCGGGCGATGTACGCGCGGATCGGGATGCTGTTCCAGAACGGCGCGCTTTTCGATTCGCTCCCCGTGTGGGAGAATGTCGCCTTCGGCCTCATCGCCCGCCATCGGGTCCGGCGGGCGGAGGCGCGGGCGCGGGCGGGCGAGATTTTGGGCCAGGTCGGGCTCGAGCCCGATGTCGGCGCGCTCTTCCCGCACGAGCTTTCCGGCGGGATGCAGAAGCGCGTGGCGCTTGCCCGCGCGATCGCCGCGACGCCGGAGATTCTTTTCTTCGACGAGCCGACCACCGGGCTCGACCCGATCATGGGCGCGGTGATCGACGGGCTGATCGTCGATTGCGTGAAGCGGCTGGGCTCGACGGCGATTGCGATCACCCATGACATGGCCTCCGCGCGGCGGATCGGCGACCGGGCGGCGATGCTCCATGGCGGGCGGATCGTCTGGGACGGCCCGGCCGGCTCGCTCTTCGACAGCGGAAACCCTTACGTCGAGCAGTTCACGCACGGCAGCCGCGAGGGCCCGATCCGGATGGAGCTGCGCGGGTAGGGCATGGCGAAGGCCACCACGCGGTTTGTCTGCCAGTCCTGCGGGGCGGTGAGCGCACGCTGGGTGGGGCGCTGCGAGGGCTGCGGCGAGTGGAACACGCTGGCGGAGGAGGCGGTGGCGTCGCGGCCGGCGACGAAGCGCACCGCCGCGACGGGCCGCGCCGTCTCCTTCGTCCCGCTCGCGGGCGAGAGCGCGCCTTCGCCGCGGACGCGGACCGGGATCGCGGAGCTGGATCGGGTGCTGGGCGGCGGCCTGGTGCCGGCGGCCGCGGTGCTGGTCGGCGGCGATCCCGGGATCGGCAAATCGACGCTGCTGCTTCAGGCCGCCGCCGCCGTGGCGCGGGCGGGCAGGCGGGTGCTCTACGTCTCGGGCGAGGAATCGATCGAGCAGGTTCGGCTCCGCGCCGAGCGGCTCGGCCTCTCGGACGCCCCCGTCGAGCTGGCGGCGTCCATCGACGTGGGCGAGATCGCGCCCGCGCTCGAGCGGAGCGGGGCCGCGCTGGTGGTGATCGATTCGATCCAGACGATGTGGCTCGAGGCGGTGGAATCCGCGCCCGGCACCGTGAACCAGGTGCGCTCGAGCGGCTTCGAGCTGACGCGGCTCGCGAAATCCTCCGGCTTCTCGCTCGTCCTGGTGGGCCACATGACGAAGGACGGCGCGATCGCCGGCCCCCGCGTGCTCGAGCACATGGTGGACGCGGTGCTCACCTTCGAAGGCGATCGGGGGCATCAGTTCCGCATCCTGCGCGCGGTCAAGAACCGCTTCGGCGCGACCGACGAGATCGGCGTCTTCGAGATGACCGACCGCGGGCTCGCCGAAGTCGCGAACCCGTCTGCGATCTTCCTTGCCGAGCGGCGGGGCAACGTGGCCGGCAGCGCGGTGTTTGCCGGGATCGAGGGAACGCGGCCTGTCCTGCTCGAGGTGCAGGCGCTGCTCGCTCCCGGCGGCGGCGGGGCGCCGCGGCGGGCGGTGATTGGCTGGGACGGCGGGCGGCTCGCGATGCTGCTCGCCGTGCTCGAAGCGCGCGCCGGCCTCTCGCTCTCGGGCGCGGACGTCTATCTCAATATCGCAGGCGGGCTGCGCATCAGCGAGCCGGCCGCCGATCTCGCGGTGGCGGCGGCGGTGGTCTCGGCCGCGACCTCGGTGCCGACGGCCGCCGATACGGTCTATTTCGGCGAGGTCGGGCTCTCCGGCGAGGTGCGCCAGGTGGCGCAGGCCGAGGCGCGGCTGAAGGAGGCCGCCAAGCTCGGCTTTGCGGCCGCCTGCCTGCCGCGGCGGCTGGCGCGCGGCTCGCGCCCGCTCGCCGCCCCGGAGGGCCTCGCCCTTTCGGGCATGGGCCACCTCTCCGACCTGGTCGGCTCGTTTCGCAAGGGCGATAGCCGTTCTTGATGACGAATTGGCGAATCCTCGGCGATCAGGTTTATACGGAGTGACTTTCCGGCGGTGCGACAGGCGATGCGGATAGAAGGCTGCCCGGGGCGGGAGATTGCAGCCCGATGAACTGGGTGGACCTCGCCGTTCTCGGCGTGGCCGGGCTTTCGGCGCTGATCGGGTTCGCCCGCGGCCTGGTGCGCGAGGTGCTGGGCGTCGGGGCGTGGCTCGGGGCCGCCGCGGTGGCCGCGATCGCCTTTCCGTTCGCCTCGGCCAAGGCACGCACGATGATCACCGATCCCGGGATCGCCGATGTCGTCGCCGCGGTCGCGGTCTTCCTCGTCGCCCTGATCCTGCTCTCGCTGATCGCCTCCTGGGTGGGCGGCGTCGTCCGCAACTCGGCCCTGGGCGGCCTCGATCGCTCGCTCGGCCTGATTTTCGGCCTCGCGCGGGGTGCAGCGCTGATCGTCATCGCCTATATCGCCGTCGGGCTCGTCGAGGCGCCGGCCGCCTGGCCGCCCGTGGTGCTGGCGGCGCGGGCGCTTCCTTTTGCCTACGAGGGCGCCGCCTGGGTCGTCGAGATACTGCCGCCGCGCTACCGCCCACGCCTCGACCCGCCGCCGCCCGTGCCCGCGCCCGGGGCCACGGCGCTCCTGCAGGCGAGCCCCGAGGGCTCGGCGCTCGACCCGCCGACCCATTGAGGAGAAGTGCCGGATGACGCTCCCTCGTGACGATCTTGGGCCCGATGGCCCTGGCGATGACAAATTTCACGAGGAATGCGCCGTCTTCGGCGTCTGGAACGCGGCCGATGCCACCGCGGTCACCGCGCTCGGCCTGCACGCGCTCCAGCATCGCGGCCAGGAGGCAACCGGGATCGTCTCCTTCGACGGCGCGCATTTCCACTCGCACAAAGGGCTCGGCCTGGTCGGCGACAATTTCAGCGACGCGCGCGTCATCGCCGGCCTCCCAGGCACGCACGCGATCGGCCATAACCGCTACTCCACCACCGGCGAGACCGTGCTGCGCAACGTCCAGCCGCTCTACGCCGATTTCGAGTTCGGCGGCCTCGCCGTCGGCCATAACGGCAACCTCACCAACGCGCACCGGCTGCGCCGCGACCTCGTCCGCCGCGGATGCCTCTTCCAGTCGACGACCGATTCCGAGGTGTTCGTCCATCTCATCGCGATCAGCACCTACTCGACGGTGCTCGACCGGCTGATCGACGCGCTGAAGCAGGTCTCGGGCGCCTACAGCCTGGTCGCACTCACCAACACCGCGCTGATCGGCGCGCGCGACCCGCTCGGCGTGCGCCCGCTCATCCTGGGCCGCCTCGCCGGCGCGGACGGCAGCCCGGGCTACGTGCTCTCGAGCGAGACCTGCGGGCTCGAGATCGTCGGCGCCGAGTTCGTCCGCGACGTGGAGCCGGGCGAGATCGTCGAGATCACCGATGCCGGCGTGCGCAGCATCCGCCCCTTCGGGCGCGCGCACGCGCGCTTCTGCGTCTTCGAATACATCTATTTCGCCCGGCCGGATTCGCGGATGGAGGGGGCCTCGGTCTACGAGGCGCGCAAGCGCATCGGCGCGGAGCTTGCCCGCGAGGCCCCGGTCCCGGCGGACGTCGTCGTGCCGGTGCCCGATTCCGGCGTGCCGGCCGCGATGGGGTTTGCCGCCGAGAGCGGGCTTCCCTTCGAGCTCGGCATCATCCGCAACCATTACGTCGGCAGGACGTTCATCGAGCCCACGGACCAGATCCGCCATCTCGGCGTGAAGCTCAAGCACTCCACCAACCGTTCCGTGCTCGCCGGAAGGCGCGTCATTCTGGTGGACGATTCGATCGTGCGCGGCACGACCAGCCGCAAGATCGTCGAGATGGTGCGCGCCGCCGGCGCCTCGGAGGTGCATATGCGCATCTCCTCGCCGCCGACGCGCCATTCCTGCTTCTACGGGATCGATACGCCTGAGGAGAGCCACCTGCTCGCGGCGCGCCACGATCTCGGCGAGATGGCGAGCTTGATCGGCGTGGACAGCCTCGCCTTCATCTCGATCGACGGGCTCTACCGCGCGCTCGGCCGCGCGCCGCGCGATCCCCATCGCCCGCATTTCTGCGACGCTTGCTTCACCGGCGACTATCCGATCCCGCTTTCGGATGTCACCGACAACAGCGAACGCCAGCTCTCGCTTCTCGCCGAGGCGCGCTGAAAAGCTTGCCCCGCCCGCTCGAAGGAAGCGTGGCGCTGGTCACCGGTGCCAGCCGCGGGCTGGGCGCGGCCGCCGCGGTGGCGCTCGCCCGGCTCGGCGCCGACCTCGTGATCACCGCGCGCACCGTGGGCGGGCTCGAGGAGACGGACGATGCGATCCGCGCCGCCGGCGGCCAGGCGAGCCTGGTGCCGCTCGATCTCCGCAACGGCGAGGCGCTCGACACGCTCGGGCCGAGCATCGCCGCCCGCTTCGGCCGGCTCGACGCGCTGATCGCCAATGCCGCCGTGCTCGGCCCGCTGACCCCCGCCGGGCACATCCTGCCCGAAGCCTGGGCGGAGGTGATGGAGGTGAACCTCGCCGCCGCCTGGCGGCTGATCCGCACCACGGCGCCCCTCCTTCTCGCCGCCCCAACCGGGCGCGCCGTCTTCGTCACCGACTCCCGCGCCCGCGAGCCGCGCGCCTTCTGGGGCCTCTACGGCGCGAGCAAGGCGGGGATGGAATATCTGGCACTCGCCTGGGCGGAGGAGACGCGCAACACGACGCTCCGCGTCAACCTCTTCGATCCCGGCCCGATGGCGACCAAGCTTCGCCTGCGCGCCATGCCCGCCGAGGACCCGAGCCTGCTGCCGCTTCCCGAGGATGCGGCGCCCGCGCTCGCTGCGCTCTGCCTGCCCGAGGAGACACGCCACGGCGCGCTCGTCAGGCAGCCCGCCCCGTCGCCTGCCGGATGAAGAGCCGCTTGAGCGGCGGAAGCCGATCGACCGCGGCGATCCCGAGATCGCGCGCCAGCCGGAGCGGGGGAATATCGTTGCTGAAGAGCCGCTCGAGCCCGTCCGTCGCGGCGAGCATGAGGAGATTGTCCCCCCGCCGCTGCCGCTGGTATCGCCGGAGCAGCGCCTCCGCCCCCGGATCCCCACCCGCGGCCACCGCTTCCTCGACCAGCCCGGCAAGCGCGATCGCGTCGCGGAAGCCGAGATTGAGGCCCTGGCCCGCGATCGGGTGGATGCCGTGCGCCGCGTCCCCCGCCAGCGCCAGCCGCACATCGACATAGCGGTGCGCGTACGCCGCGCCCAGCGGATAGCGAAAGCGCCTCCCGAGCGGCCGGAGTCCGCCCAGATGCCCGCCGAGACGCCGCGCGATCTCCCACCCGAACCGCGCGTCGTCGAGCGCGAAGAGCGCCTCGCCGAGCCGCGCGCCCTCGGTCCAGACGATCGCCGAGACGTGCTCGGCCTCCTCGGTGGCACTCATCGGCAGCTGCGCGAAGGGGCCGGCCGGCAGGAAATGCTCGAGCGCGATATTGCCGTGCGGGCGCTCATGCGCGATCGCGGTCACGATCCCGATCTGGCCATAGGAGAAGCGCGTGAAGGGGATGCGCGCGGCGCGGGCGAGCGGGCTCGTCCGCCCCTCCGCCGCGACCACCAGCCGGGCCGCGATCTCCCGCCCGTCCGCAAGCACGAGCAGCGCACCCTCCGGCCCCCGCTCGACCCGCGCCTCGGCGGGCGCGAACACCGAAAGCGCCTCGAGTTCCGCAAACCGCGCGTTGAGCGCCATGCGCAGGCTGCGTGCCTCGACCATCCAGCCGAACGGCGCCTCGCTCGCGTCGAACCCGAGCCGGAGCGGCGACGCCGGGCGGCCCAACCGCCCATCCGTCACCCGGATGCCGAGGATCGGCGAGGCCGGGAAGGGCAGCTTCTCCCATACCCCGCCCGCCTCGAGCAGCGGACGCGAGCCGGCCGCGATCGCATAGGCGCGGCCGTCGAACGCCGGATGCTCCATCGGCGGCAGCGGCGCCCGGTCGATCACCGCCGTCGCGACGCCGGCGGCGGCCAGCCGGCAGGCGAGCGCGCCCCCCACCGGCCCCGCGCCCACCACCGCCGCCTCGACCGCGATCCGCGTTCCCATGCCGCGCCCGTACCTTTTTCCGTCAGATGGTTCGAGGTTATACGCTAAGATGCCGAGTGAACGCAGTGAGGGGACCCGGTTCGCGCATGGCCGCCGCCCAGTCGATGCAGAGCCTGGCTTCGCCTGCGATCAAGGCGCTCATCCGCCGCCGCCTCACCGAGCTGGGCGGCTTGGCGCTCGGCCTCGCGGCCATCGCCCTCCTCCTCGCACTTGTCTCCTACGACCCGCGCGACCCTTCGCTCGACACGGCGAGCGGGGCCGTGCCGCACAACCTCGCGGGTCCCGTCGGCGCCTGGGCCGCGGACCTGCTGCTTCAGGGCTTCGGCCTGGCCGCCGCCCTGCCGGGGCTCGCCATGCTCGCCTGGGCCTGGCGGGTCGGCTCGCAACTCGGGCTTGCCCGGCCGGGCCTGCGGATCATCGGCGTCGCCGTCGCCATGCCTGCCGTCGCCGCGGTGCTCGGCGCAATCACGCTCCAGGCCGGCCCCATCCCCTGGCCGGTCGCGGCCGGCCTCGGCGGCGCCATGGGCCAACTGATCGGCGGGAGCGTGCTCGCGGCCGGACAAGGGCTGCTCGGACCGCTCGGCCTCCTCCTCGGCTGGGCGATGCTGGCAGCACTCGCCGCCAGCTCGGGCTGGCTCGCGCTCGGGCTCTCGAACGGCGAATGGCAGGCCGCCGGCCGCGGCGCCGCCGACGCCGCACGCGTCTCCGCCCGTCACGGCTGGCGCGTCGTGGCACTCGCCCGCCGCCTTGCCCGCCGCCCGGCCAAAGCGCCCGAGCCGGAGCCGATCGCAAACCTCCTCGCCGAGGTCGACGCCGCTTCGGGCGAAGAATTCCCCCTCCGCCGCGAGCCGCGCCTCGACTCCGCTTCCGCGCGGCCGCCGCGCGTCGCCCCGCGCCGCGCGGCACCGCCGCCCCGCCAGGAAAGCCTCCCGCTCGACGACGGATTCCGCTTCCCCTCGCTCGCCCTGCTCAAGCCCGCGCCGGCGCGCGCCACCACCGGACCCTCGGTCGAATCGCTCCAAGGCAACGCACGCCTCCTTGAATCCGTGCTCGGCGACTACGGCGTGCAAGGCGCGATCGTCGAGATCCGGCCCGGCCCGGTCGTCACTCTCTACGAGCTCGAGCCGGCGCCCGGCATCCGCAGCGCCCGCGTCATCGGGCTCGCGGACGACATCGCGCGCAGCCTCTCCGTCACCGCCGTGCGCATCGCAACCGTCCCCGGGCGCAACGTGATCGGCATCGAAGTGCCGAACAGCCGGCGCGAAACGGTCTTCCTCGCCGAGCTGCTCGCCTCCGACGATTGGGCCAAACACCCCGCGCGCCTCGCCTTGGCACTCGGCAAGGATATCTCCGGCGCCCCGGTGGTCGCCGATCTCGCGCGCATGCCGCACCTGCTGATCGCCGGCACCACCGGCTCCGGCAAGTCGGTGGGCGTCAATGCAATGATCCTCTCGCTCCTCTACCGCATGCCGCCCGATCAGTGCCGGATGATCCTGATCGACCCCAAGATGCTCGAGCTCTCGGTCTACGAGGGCATCCCCCATTTGATGGCCCCGGTCGTCACCGAGCCCGCGAAGGCCGTCACCGCGCTGAAATGGACCGTGCGCGAAATGGAGCGGCGCTACCGCTCGATGAGCCAGCTCGGCGTGCGCAATATCGGCGGCTACAACGAACGCGTCGTCGCGGTGCGCGCCAAGGGCGAGGTCGTCACGCGCCGCGTCCAGACCGGGTTCGACGCCGAAACTGGCCGGCCGATGTTCGAGGAACAGCCGCTCGTCTTCGAGCCGCTGCCCTTCATCGTCGTCGTGATCGACGAAATGGCGGACCTCATGATGGTCGCCGGCAAGGATATCGAGGCGGCCGTCCAACGCCTCGCCCAAATGGCCCGCGCCGCCGGCATCCACGTCATCATGGCAACGCAACGACCTTCGGTGGACGTCATCACCGGCACCATCAAAGCCAACTTCCCGACCCGCATCAGCTTCCAGGTCATCAGCAAATTCGACAGCCGCACCATCCTCGGCGAACAAGGGAGCGAACAACTGCTCGGCCAGGGCGACATGCTCTACATGATGGGCGGCGGGCGCATCACCCGCGTCCACGGCCCCTTCGTCTCGGACGCCGAAGTGGAGGCCGTCGTCGAATACCTCCGCGAACAGGGCGAGCCCGCATACATCGAGGAAATCACCGAAGCGGACGAGGACGACTCCGGCCCGCTCATCCCCGGCCTCACCGATAGCGGCCCCGACGGCGAACGCGGGCTCTACGAACAGGCCGTCTCGCTCGTCGCGCGCGAAGGCAAGGCATCGACGTCGTTCATCCAACGCCACCTGCAAATCGGCTACAACCGCGCCGCCCGCCTGATCGAACAAATGGAAAAGGACGGCGTCGTCGGACCGGCCAACCACGTCGGCAAACGCGAGGTGCTGCTCAACGGCCGCGCCGACGCGTAAGGCCAGGGGGACGCTGTCCCCCTGGACCCCCTGGCAAAGGCGGAGCCTTTGCAATCCATTCGCTTGGCGGGGGTTCAGGGACTCCCAACGCGCTTGCGCGTTGGGGACCCGCATGGGGGCAGAGCCCCCCTTGGTCTTATCCGTGGGTGTGGCGGGTTGTTGCCTGGCCGGCGCCGAAGTGGCGTTCGAGCCAGCTTTGGCCGAGCATCAGGGCCGAGACGATCGCGAGGTAGTAGATGAGGGCCACGGTGTAGAGTTCGGTGAAGCGGAAGGTCACCGAGATTTCCCGTGTGGTGACGGCGAGCAGTTCCTGGAGGCTGATCACCGAGGCGAGCGAGGTCACCTTGAGCAGGGTGATGAATTCGTTGGCCGTGGGTGGGATGGCGACGCGGATCGCCTGCGGCAGCAGGACGAGGCGGAAGCATTGGGCGCGCGAGAGCCCGAGGGCGAAGCCGGCGTCGCGCTGCTCGCGCGGCACGGAGGCGAGGGCGGCGCGGCTGATTTCGGCCTGGTAGGCGGCCTCGTTCAGGCTCAGCGCGAGCCAGGCGGCGAGGAAGGGCGTGAACCAGTGCTGGCGGAAGACGGGTAGGAGCTGCGGCAGGGCGTTCCAGACGAAGAGGAGCTGAAGGAGGGTCGGCGCGCCGCGGAAGAGCCAGATATAGATCGTTGCGAAGGTGCGGAGCGGGCGTGCGCGTGCCGCGCCGAGCAGGGCGAGGAAGAGGCCGAGCACGATTCCGACAGCGTGGGATGAGATGGTGAGGGCGAGCGAGATCAGCGCGCCGTCGAAGATGGGCCAGGAGAAAAGGGCAGCCCAGAAGACGTGCGAATCGAAGCTCATCCGGGCTGCCCGGGCGCGTTAAGGCAGGGGCGCGGTCGCGTCGGCCTCCGGCAGGTGCCATTTGGCCGCGAGCTGCCGGATCAGCCCATCGTTGCGGAGCTCGGTGATCTCGGCGGTGATCAGCGTGATGTCGGCCGGGCTCTTGTTGAAGTAGAGGCCGAAGGAATCGGTCGGCGGATAGACGTAGGCGACCTTGAATTTTCCGGGATCCGCGACGGCGCGGAACGCGGCCTCGGTGTCCTGGGTGAAGCCCGCTGCGGCGCGCCCGGTGAGGAGCTGTTCGGCGACGTCGGTGCCTTTCGGATAGGCCTGGATTGTGACGGCTGGCTTGCCCTCCTTGGCGAGCTGGGCGGCGAGCGCGTGCGCGCGGATCTCATAGACGGTGCCGGACTGCACGACGAGCACCTTGCCCGCGAGGTCGTCGGGGCTGTGCACGGAGTTGTTGTCCGCGCGCACCAGCAGCACCATCGCCGAGCGCAGATAGGGCACGGCGTCGAACACTTTCGTGCGCGCCGGTGTCACGAACATGCCGCTCAGGATGAAGTCGCAGCGATGGCTGCCGAGCCCGGGCAGCAGGCCGGTGAAGTCCATCGGCTGGACGGTGAGCTTGGCACCCCACATCGCGGCGAGCCGGTGCGCGAGGTCGATGTCGTAGCCGACCGGGCTCTTGTCGCCCGGCTTGGCGAACATCTCCATCGGCGGGTAGGTGGGATCGGTGCACATGGTGACCTGGCCGCCGTGGACGAAGGAGGGCGCGGCGGCGTGGGCGGCCCAGGGGCATAGTGTTGCGGCCAGGATCAGGGCGAGGCCGAGGCGGGCGGTGGGCATGCGGATCTCCCCTTTTTATGACGTGACGCCGCCATCATCGGGGATCCCGCGGCTTCGTGCCAGAAGAGTGAGGGTCTCTCAGCGGCCGAGGTAGGTGTCCACAACCCGATGGTCGGTGGCGAGGTCGCGCGCATCTCCGGAGAGGACGATGCGGCCCTGGTCGATGACGTAGGCGCGGTCGGCGGCGCTCAAGCCGAGCGTCAGGCTTTGTTCCGCGACCAGCACGCTCACCCCTTGCTCGCGCAGCATCGGGAAGGTCTGGAAGACCGAGAGCACGATCTTCGGTGCGAGCCCGGTGGAGGGCTCGTCGAGGAGGAGGATGCGGGGATCGGTCATCAGGGCCCGCGCGATCGCCAGCATCTGCTGTTCGCCGCCCGAGAGCGTGCCCGCGCGCTGCGCGAGGCGCTGGCCGAGGGCGGGGAACATGGCGAGGATGCGCGCGCGAAGCTCGCTCCGGCGCGCGGGCGGCGAGAGGCGGCCGCCGAGCTCGAAATGGTCGGCGACCGAGAGCCGGGGGAACAGCTCCCGCCCGCTCGGCACGTGGCCGATGCCGGCGCGCGTGATGAGGTGGGCGGGCCTTCCCTCGATCGGCTCGCCGAAAAGGTTGATGCGTCCGGACCGCGGCGGAAGGAGGCCGGCGATCGTGCGGAGCAGCGTGGTCTTGCCCGCGCCGTTCGCGCCGAGCACCGCGACGACCTCCTGCCTGCGAAGCTCGAGCGTGACGCCGTCGAGGATGGTGAGCGGGCCGATTCCCGCGACGATGTTCTCGAGCGCGAGCGCCGGGGCGTCTGAGGCGACGGCGGCGTCGTTCACAGCGGCTCGCCGAGATAGGCGCGCACCACGGCCGGGTCCTTGAGCACCTTTTCCGGCGTGTCCTCGGCGATCTTGCGGCCGAAATCGAGCACCACCATGCGGTCGCAGAGATCGGCGACGGCGGCGATGACATGCTCGACGCAGGCGACCGCGGCGACGCCGAACTCCGGCAGCCGGCGAATGACGCTGCGCACCGCCTCCTGCTCGTCGCGCGTCATGCCGGCCATCACCTCGTCGAGCAGGACGAGCTCCGGAGAAAGCGCGAGCACGCGCGCGAACTCGAGCTGGCGCTGGTAGCCGGGCGTGAGGCGGCTCGCCGGATCGCGCCACATCTGTGCGAGCCCGATCGTCTCGAGCACCCAGGCCGCGTGCTCCGCCGCGCGGTGCGACTGCCGTCCGTGGCGGCTCGCGAGCACCACGTTCTCCCAGACCGTGAGCGAGGGGAGCAGGCGCGGGATCTGGAAGCTGCGCGCCATCCCGCGCTGCGCGCGCAAATAGGTGGGCACGCGGCTGATCGGCTCGCCGAGATAGAGGATCTCCCCGCTGGTTGGCTTGACGGAGCCGGTGATCGCGTTGAAGAGCGTCGTCTTGCCGGCCCCGTTGGCGCCGATGATGCAGAGCGTCTCCCCGCTGCGGACGCTGAGCGAGACATGATCGAGCGCGGTGAGGCCGCCGAAGCGCACGGTGAGGTCGCGCACCTCGAGCACCGGGCCGGTATATTCCCGTGGCCTGGGCTCGGGCGGGGCGGCAGTGAGAGATTTCGGCGAGAGAACGATCGGCCGGCGGAGCAGGCCTAGGCGGTTGGCCAGCCCCACGAGGCCGCCCGGGAAGGCGAGCACGGTCGCGATGACGACGATTCCGTAGAGCGCAAGCTCGAGATTCGGAAAGTAGACGAGGAACTCCTCGCCCACGATCATCAGCGCCGCGGCGCCGAGGAACGGCCCCCAGAGGGTGCCGATGCCGCCGAACATCACCGCGACGACGGTCTGCAGATCGACCGTCGGGTCGAAGCCGCTGGTCGGATCGATGTAGCTGCGGTTCCAGGCGACGAGGCCGCCGGCGATCGCCGGCAGAAGCGCGCTCAGCATGAAGGCGATCACCTTCACCCGCGTCGTCGGCACGCCGAGCGCCGCCGCGGCCTCCTCGTCCTCGTTCAGGCTCATCACGTCGAGCCCGAAGCCGGAGCGCACGAAGAAGGCGCTGATCCCGAAGCCCGCCAGGGCGAGCAGCCCCATCCCGACATAGACGGCGACGGGCGTCAGCTCGGCGGGGAGCGAAAGCCCGACCGAGCCGCCGGCGTAGTGCCAGTTGTTGAAGACCACCTCCAGGATGCGTGCCAGGCCGAGCATGCCGAGCGCAAAGAGAATCCCGCGCAGGCGGAGCATGATCGGGCCGAGCACGAGCGCGACCGCGGCGCCGACCAGGCCGCTCAAGGGGGCGGCGAAATACCACGGCACGTGCGCGCGCATCACCATGAGCGCGGTTGCGTAGGCGCCGAGGCCGAAGAACGAGACCTGCCCGAAGGAGAGATAGCCGGTGAAGCCGCTGATCAGGTTCCAGCCGTAGGCCAGCACCACGGCGGTCAGGATGTCGGTCGCGAATTGCAGCAGGTAGCCCCGGGATATCAGCGGAACGGCGACGAAGAGGGCGAGCAGCACGAGGGCGGCGGCGGCGCCGCGCAGCCGGCGGGCGCGCGCCGAACCATCGGCGCCGCCCGGGAATGGATCCCGGATCGGACCGCCCTTGCTTGCGGGCTGCGTGGCTCCCTCCACGGATCAGGCGGGGCGGAAGCGCTCGGGCCGCGCGACCATGACCAGGATCAGCAGCACGTACGGCAGGACGTATTCCGCGTTGCCGCCGAGGAAGAAGGCGGAGAGCGACTGGGCGATGCCGAGCAGGATCGC
This sequence comes from Acetobacteraceae bacterium, assembly GCA_035503055.1. Lineage (GTDB taxonomy): Bacteria > Pseudomonadota > Alphaproteobacteria > Acetobacterales > Acetobacteraceae > JAKAWQ01. The sequence goes on along the minus strand of DATJTV010000082.1, from coordinate 8,871 downwards.
GGCGATGGCGACGCCGCCGTAATTGCCGAGCCCGCCGAGCGCGATGATGACGAAGGCGAGGAGGGTGAGATCGTCCGAGGTCTGCGGCGCGAGCGGCATGACGATGATCACGAGCACGCCCGCGGCGGCCGCGAGCCCGACGCCGAGCCCGAAGGCGATCAGCCGCACGCGGCGGACGTCGATCCCGCAGCAGATCGCCCCGGTGGAGCTTTGCGAAGCCGCGAGCAGGCATTTTCCCGAATCGGTGTAGTTGAGCCAGAAGTAGAGCGCGGCCGAGACGGCGGCGGCGAAGGCGCCGGAGACCGCGAACGCCTTGCTGAACTCGAGCCCGCCCAGGCTCCAGCTCGACTGCAGATAGGGCACCGAGACGAAGTCCGAGCCCCAGAGCTGCAAGGCCAGCTCGAGCAGCACGTAGGAGAGCCCGAAGGTGACCATCAGGCTCAAAAGCTCGGCCTTGCGGCCGAACTTCATCAAGGGCTCGACCAGCAGCGGCTGCAGGCCGGCGCCGATAAGGCCGAGGACGACGAAGGCGAGCGGCAGCACGAGCAGCGGGTTGAGCCCCGTGGCGCTCGTGAACCAGTAGGTGAAGAGCCCGGCCAGCACGATGAAGCTGCCGTGCGCGAGGTTCACCACCCCCATGACGCCGAAGATCAGGTTGAGGCTCTGCGCGATCAGCACGTAGAGCCCGCCCACGAGGACGCCGTTCACCAGGATCTGGAGCAGCAGCATCCGCGCTTCACCACGCCGCCCGGGCGATTGCCCCGGGCGGCGCCGGTTCCGAGCCGTGGTGGCGAGAGCGCGCCGCCGTCACGAGCCCGTGTAGGGCACGAGCAGCTTCGCTTCGGCGTCGGCCTCAGGATAGACGAGTTTCAGCACGCCATCCTGGATCTGCAGCAGGTCCTGGGCGTAGCCGAGCGCGAGCCCGTTCGCATTCACCTTGAACGTGCCCTGGATCGTCGGCACTTCGTTGGCGAGAAGCCAGGCGCGGATCTTCGCCTGGTCGAGCGAGTGGGTTCCCTCGACCGCGGCGCCCAGCGCCTGGATCGCCGCGTAGCCGGTCGCCGCGTGATACTCGGGGTCCTGATGGAACATCGCCTTGTAGCCAGCGATGAAGGCGTCGTTGCCCGGCGTCTTGAAATTCGTCCACCAGCCGGTGTTGGTGATCACCCGGTTGGCGAGCGGGCCGAGCGCCTTGAGGTAGGGCGCCTCGACCGGGCCCACGGTCTCGGCCAGATATTTCGGGGCAAATCCCTGCTCGTGCAGGGCGCGCGTGAGGCCCACCGCGTCAGGGTAGTAGGTGCAGGCCTCGACCACGTCCGGGTGTGCGTTCTTGATCGCAAGCGCGATCGAGGCGAAGCTCGGGAGCGGCAGCGAATAGGTCGTCTGATAGACGATCTTCATGCCGAGCTCTTTCGCCTGGGCGACGCGCGCGTGGTAGCAGGCGAGCGTGAAGGCGGATTCGAGGCCGAGGAGCGCGACCGTCGTCGCACCTTGCGCCTTCGCCGCCGGCAGCAGCTGGTCGAGATAGCGGATCGAGGACGCCGTGCCCTGCAGGTTCCATTCGTTGCCCGCGACGTAGATGCTGGGATCCGAGGCGCCGGGCTCGATTGTCGCCATCTTGTATTTGTTGATGAGCGGGGCGATGCCGACAGTCACCAGGCTGGAGTAGGGCCCGATGAGGAGGTTGACCCGGTCGTCGGTGATCAGCCGCTCGTAGAGGCGGACGGCGGTGCCGGCGCTGCTCTTGTCGTCATAGATTTTCAGCTCGAGCTTGCGCCCGAGCCATCCGCCCGCCTTGTTGGCGTCGGCGATGGCAAGCTCGATCCCCTTGATCTGATAGGCGCCGTCGGTCGCAAGCGGGCCCGTCTCCGAGATCGTGCCCCCGATCACGATCGGTGGCGCCGCCTGGGCGGCGATGGGTGCCACGGCAATGCCGGCGGTCGACAGGCCGAGCGCCCCCGCCAGCAATACGCCCCATGAGTGCTTGCGTGATGGCATGGTTGCCTCCCCCTATTTTCGTCTTACCCGCGACCGGGGCCGCGGAATTGGGCGGCATGTGAAGGGAAACGGGCGGCAGCGTCAAGCGCGGAGCGCGGGATTCAGGCGGGTTGCGCCTCGATTCCGACGCGCGGACCACGTACCGTGATGCGGTGCATCAAGCGGCGTAATGGCAGGTCGTAGTCGAACGTCGCCTTGTGCTGCACTGCGCAATTGTCCCAGAGCAGCAGGTCGCCTTCCCGCCAGCGATGGCGGTAGCGGAACTCGGGCCGGAGCAGGTGGGCGCAAAGCTCGGCGAGCAGGGCCTGGCCCTCTTCCGGCGGGAGCCCGACGATGCGGGAGGTGTGCGCCTCGTTGACGAAGAGGCCCGGCCGTCCCGTCACGGGGTGGGTGAGCACCACGGGCATCTCGACGTCCGGCACGAGCCGCAACTGCTCGGCGCTCAAGGCGGGCTCGATGACGGCGCGCCCGCCCGCCGCCCGCTCTTGCGCCTGGGCGGCGCGGTTCCTCGCACGGTAGAAGGCGTAGCTGTGGACGCAGCGGAGGCCGGCGAGACGCCGCCGCATCGGCTCGGGGAGGGCGGCGTAGGCGGCGGTCGCGCTCGCGAACTCGGTATCGCCGAGCGGCCCTTCGGGCCCCATGGGAACCTCGATCGCGTAGAGCGCCGAGAGCAGGCTCGGCTCCGCCTTGTAGGAGAGATCGCTGTGCCAGAAGCGCCCGGCATCCTGGGCGCCGATCGGCCGGCCGGCCTCGTCGAGCACGTTGGAGACGACGAGGATCTCGGGATAGGACGCGAGCAGGCTCTCCTTGCGCACGTGCTGCTCGAGCGTGCCGAAGCGGCGGACGAATGCGCGCTGCTCGGCGGGCTTGATGCGCTGGTTGCGCAACACCGCGACCTCGGCCCCGAAGAAAGCCTCTTCGATGGCGCGGAACGTGGGCTCGTCGAGCGGTGCGGCGAGATCGACGCCGGCGATCTCGACGCCGAAATTCTCCCCGAGCGGGCGCCGGTGAAGCATCGCTTCCTCCGCGAAACGGGATCAGGCGGGAAAGGTCGGTCGGAAAAGTTTACGGCGGGCAGGCAGGAAAGCCCATCCGGCACGACCGAGTTTTCCCGGTCCCGCCCGCGGCTGGACGCAGAAGTGACCTATGTCACGCCGTTAACACGGGAGCCGTGACATTTTTGGCCAATCGGGCGAGTGACGGTGTGGGAAGCGATGCATACGCAAAGGGTCCGGCTGGTCGAGAGCGTGTTCGTGCTCGTCGTCCTCGCGACATTCGCGGGGGTGACCGTGCAAGCGGTGGGTGAAGAGGTCCGTGCGCAGGCGCCGGATCTCGGTGATATCGTGAGTTTCGCGGATGTGCCGAATGGCGCCGGCTCCGCGCTCGTGCTCACGGCGGAGCGTGCCGGCGCTCCCGGGAGTGGGACTTGCGTGCTCGATACCGCGGTGATGGAGAAGTCGGGCGGCAGCCTCTTTGTCGAGGCCGGCGATCCGATGGCGACCGGCGGCCTTGGTGTCCACTGGCGCGTCCACTGGCGCGTCCATTGGGCGGGGAAGGCGACGAGCGCAGGGCCGACAGATTGCGGGGGCGACGCCGAACTGCTCGTGAGCGCCGATCAGCTGCAGGATCTGGCAGTCTCCGTCGGCGGCTTTGGCGCCGCTTCCGCCCGCAAGATGGACCTGGCGGTAGAGGCGAGCGAGGCGAGCCTCGGCGAGTAGGGGCCATTGCCGCGCTTGTCATGCTTCCCGGCGCGGCAGGGTGGACATGCCCGGCAGGGCGGCGAGCCGCGCGAGCCATGCCTGCACGGCGGGAAACGGCGCCAGATCGAACCCGCCCTCGTCGGCGCGATGGGTGTAGGCGAACAGCGCGAGATCGGCGATGCTCGGAGCCTCGCCGGCGAGCCAGGAATTTCCCGCCAGCCGCCGCTCCATAACCTCCAGCGCCTGCGCGCCGCGCGTGGCGCATTCGGCAAGCCGCTCGCGATGAAGGTGCGCCTCCCGCCGCCAGGTGATGATGTTGCGCGCGACCGCGATATAGGGCTCATGGCTGTACTGCTCGAAGAAGAGCCATTCGTGCACCCGCGTCCGCGCGAGGCCGGGCGGCGGCAGCCAGGGCGTTCCTTCCGCGAAGTGCAGCAGGATGGCGTTGCTCTCGACGAGCACGGTGCCGTCGTCCAGCACCAGCGCCGGCACCTTGCCGATCGGGTTGATCGTCAGGAATCCCGCCGTGCGCGTGGCGCCGGCATTCCCGTCGGTCTCGATCCACTCGAAGTCGTGCCCGGTCAGGCGCAGGATCTGCGCCACCTTCCAGCAATTGCCCGAAATGCGCATCGCGTAGAGCTGCATTCGATATCTCTGTTCCTTCGGGGTCAGTATGGCGTGCCGTCGGCGTGCGCGTAGCCCCGCGCGGCCTCCCATTTGAGATCGATGTCCGGGTAGAGGACGCTCTCCACCGCGTCCCGGCGCGAGCCGATCTCGAGCACGACGGCATCGCTCGCGGAGCGGTTCTGAAGATGATGCCCGTTCGCCTCGCCCGCCTTGAAGCCCGCGCAGTCTCCGGCGCGCAGCACCTCCTCGCCGGCGTCGGTGACGAGCACGACCTCGCCTTCGAGCACCCAGGCGAACTCGTCCTCGGCGCGGTGCCAATGGCGCTGGCTCGACCAGGCACCGGGAGGCAGGCGGAGCAGGTTGACCCCGAACTGGGTAAGCCCGGCCGCGTCGCCGAGCGCGCGCCGCGCGCGCCGGAGGCAGGGTTCATCGTAGGGCGGAGGATAATCGGTTCCCTCGCGGGCGGGTGCGGCGGATAGGGCGATCTTCTTCACGGCGGGCGTCCTTCCCCATGGGCGCCGTATTCTAGAGCAGTTGCGCTCCGGGGCCGACCCCGCCTTCGCCGGTGGCCGGGCCGCTTGTCAGGGGGCCGGCTGCAGCTCGCGGTACGCGGCGATCGCCTCCGTGATCTGGCTTTCGCTGAGCTCGGGGGCAAGGATCTCCGATGCGGCGCGGGTTTCTCCACTCATCGCCAAGGCGACCGCGAGGTCGTCCGCGACGCGCCGTCCGCCGGCCTGGCCGGCCGCCAGCGGCCGGAGCATGCCGATTGCGACCTGCGCATGGCCCGCGAGTGCCAGCGAAAGGGCGAGGTTGACCTCGGCCGCGGTATTGTCCGGCTGCACCGAAAGCGCGGCGCGATAGGAGGCCTCGGCCGCCGCGTGTTCGCCCTGCAGATCCTCGGCGATGCCGCGGTCGATCAGCGCGGTCACGTCGTCGGGTCGGCTGCGCAATACTTCCCCGAAGAGCGTCGCCGCTTCCGCGGGGTCGGAGCCGAGCGCGAGGCGGCCGAGGCCGATGCGGGCTTCGCGCGAGCCGGGCGCCAGCGCCAGCGCGCGCCGAAAGCTGATCGTTGCCTGATCGTCACGACCGAGGGCGGCGAGCGCGGTGCCCTCCTCGACGAGTGCGGCGACGTCGGCCGGATGCGCGGCCAGCACGCCGTCCGCGACCCGGAGCGCGATCGCCGGCGCCCCGCCCGCCATCGCCGCGTCGGCGAGCTTCAGGCTGGCCGCGCCCGCCGCGTCATCGCCGCTTCCCGGCGGATGCGCCGCGCAGGAAGCGAGCGCCAGCGTGGCCAGGGCGAACAGGATTCGCATCTTGCCAATCCTCGCGAAGTTCAATGATGAAAAGCCCGGATCACCTGCAGCATCGCCGGACCGCCCACGATCATGAAGACGCAGGGCAGGATGAAGAGGATCATCGGCACCGTGAGCAGCACCGGCAGGCGCGCGGCCCGGGCCTCGAAGCGGATCAGCATCTCCTCGCGCATCTCGCCGCTGATCGTGCGCAGCGCCCGGGTGAGCGGCGTGCCGTACTGGATGCTCTGGGTGAGCACCGCGCCGAGGCGCTTGAGGGAATCGAGGCCGGTGCGCTGGCCGAGATTGATGAGGGCCGCACGCATGTCCGAGGTGATGCGCAGCTCGCTCGCGGTCTCGGCGAATTCCGCGGCGACCGCGCGGTTGGCGGGGCGGATCTCCGCGCCCACGCGGCTGATCGCGGCCTCGAGGCCGAGCCCGGCCTCGGCGCAGATCACCAGCATGTCGAGCGCGTCCGGCAGGCCGCGCTCGAGCCGGCGGAGGTAGCCCGCGCGCATCCGGCGGACGATGATGTCGGGCGCGAGGAGGCCGAGCGCCGCCGAGCCGAAGATGAGGATATGGCGCAGCGGCGGCGGCAAAGGGAGCGCGTCCGCCAGCGGGATGGCGACGAGCGGCGCGCCGCCGAGCAGGAGAAGCTTGCTGCCGACGAAGAGGCCGAGCCCGTTGCCGCCGCGAAAGCCGGCGGCGAGCAGCGTTTGCTCCAGCTCGGTGATGGTGCGCGTCGAGAGCAGCCCGCTCCGCGCGATGGTCATGCCGATCAGCGCGACGAGGCGGAGCGCGCCACGGCCCGTGGCGGCGGCCGGCGCCTCCAGAGGGGCCAACCCCACGCTCGCCTGCACCAGCCGCACGCGCGCGCGGAAGCGGGCTTCCCGGCCCGTCATCGCGATCAGCAGGCCGGCGGTGACCAGCAGCAGCGAGCCGGTGGCCCCGAGCGCGGTGAGGAGCGCGCTTCCCGTCATGAGAGGCTCCGCTGGATGATGCTGCGCATCACCAGGAGGCCGGAGGCGAGCGAGAGCACGGCGGCGCCGAAAATCTTCTCGCCCGTGGGATCCGTGAAGAGCTGGGACATGTAGCCGCGGTTGAGGAACCAGAGCGAGACCCCGGAGAACACCGGGAGGACCGCGAGGATGCCGGCGCTGGTGCGCGCCTCCGCCGCCAGCGCGTGGCCGCGCGCGCGCAGCACCACCCGCTTGCGGATGACTTCGGCGAGATTCTCGAGCGTCTCGGTGAGCCCGCCGCCGGTCTGGCTCTGCAGCGCGAGCGCGGTCGCGAAGAAGCGGTATTCGGGGAGCCGGTTGCGCTCCGCCAGCTCGGCGAGCGCCTCCTCGAGCGGGGTGCCGATGCGCACGCGGTTGCCGAGCAGCGCGAACTCCTGCGCGGTCGGGACCGCGCCTTCGCGCGCCACGCCCTGGATCGCCTCCTGCATCGGAATGCCGACGCGGACGGAGCGGACGATCGTCGCCAGCGCGTCCGGCAACTGCTCGAGCAGGGTGCGGCTGCGGCGCGCGTCGCACCAGCCGAAGAAGGCGCGCGCGACAACGATCGCGCCGGCCGGAACGAGCAGCCCCGAGAGCGGGCCGAGCAGCCCGCCGAGCAGGCCCGCCGCAACCCGCCCGAGCGTGAGCGCGATCCCGAGCACGGCCCACCACGGCAGCTTGTATTGATCGCGCCGCACCGGGTCGAAGCCGATCACGCTTCCCGCGCGCCGCGCCAGCCGCTCCAGCCCGCCGATCCGGGCGCGGCGGAAGAGGCTCGGCAGCCCCGCCTCGCCGGCGGGAAGGTGCGGCACGGTCGCGGCCGCGATGCGCCGGCGCCGCCGCTCGTTCTCGGCATGCAGGTTGAGGACGAGCAGGCTGGAGAGCCCGAGCCCGGCGAGGCCGATGCAGGCGGAGAGAAGCAGGCGGAGCAGGATCGGGCTCATCCTTCCGCCTCGTCGACGGCGGCGAGCCAGGCGCGCTCGAGCCCGAAATAGGCGAGGCGCTGGAAGAAGCTCGGCCGGACGCGGCTCACCCTGTAGCGGCCGAAGAGCCGCCCGCTCATCGTCTCGCCCTGCACCTCGAAGAGGAAGAAGTCGTTCATCGTGACGACCTCGCCCTCGAGGCCGCAGATCTCGGTCACCTGCGTGATCCGCCGCACGCCGTCGCGCTGGCGCTCGACCTGCACGATGAGATCGACCGCGCCCACGATCTGCGTGCGGATCGCCTTCGCCGGCAGCCCCATGTTGCCCATCTGCACCATGTTCTCGATGCGGGTGAGCGCGTCGCGCGTGGTATTGGCGTGGATGGTGGAGAGGCTGCCGTCGTGGCCGGTGTTCATCGCCTGGAGCATGTCGAACGCCTCGGCCGCGCGCACCTCGCCGATGATGATGCGGTCGGGGCGCATCCTGAGCGCGTTGCGCACGAGGTCGCGCTGCGTCACCTCGCCGCGGCCCTCGATGCTCATGGGGCGGGTCTCGAGCCGCACCACGTGCGGCTGCTGGAGCTGAAGCTCGGCCGCGTCCTCGACCGTGACGATCCGCTCCGCGGGATCGATCAGCCGCGACATCGCGTTGAGGAGCGTGGTCTTGCCCGAGCCGGTGCCGCCCGAGATGATGACGTTGAGGCGGGCGCGCGCGGCGATCTCGAGCGCGCGCGCGACCGGCGGGATGAGCGAGCCGGTCTCGACGAGGCGGGCGAAATCGATGACGCGGCGGGCGAACTTGCGGATCGAGATGCACGGCCCGTCGAGTGCCAGCGGCGGCAGCACGATATTGACGCGCGAGCCGTCCTTGAGCCGCGCATCGACCATCGGGCTCGATTCATCGACGCGCCTTCCGACGCCGGCGGCGATGCGCTGGCAGATATTGGCGACGTGCTGGGAATCGCGGAACCGCACCGGCACCTGCTCGAGCTTGCCGGCCCGCTCGACGAACACGCGCTCGGGCCCGTTGACCATGATGTCGTTGATCGAATCGTCGCCGAGCAGCTTCTCGAGCGGGCCGAGCCCGAGCATGTCGTCCACCAGCTCGGCGGCGAGCCCGCGCTGCTCGCGGCCGTTGAGCTGGATCCGCCGCTCGGTCGCGATCTCGGCGATCACCCGCTCGATCTCGTCGATCAGCCGCTCGGCGCGCGTCGCCGCGGCGGCGACCGGGTCGAGGCGGGAGAGGCAGAGGCGGCGAAGCTCGGCGATCGCCTCCAGCGACGCGGCCCGGGGACCTTGGAACGGGGCAGGCGGCGGGGGAGGCGGACCGTCCG
>DATJTV010000081.1:0-10014 GCA_035503055.1 Acetobacteraceae bacterium | reverse complement strand
GGATTGGAGCAGGCGGCGGAGCGGTTCGGCGATGTCGGTCTCGCCGAAATCGTCGCGGCGGGAACGGCGGCGCGCGGTCTCGATCAGGCGGTCCGCGGAGAGCGGGACGCGGAGATAGCCCGAGGCGAGCGCAAGCGCATCAGCGGCGCGGAGGGCCGAGCGGAAGATCGTCACGGGGGCGATCCGAACGGGCTTGCGTGCGGCGCCCGGCTGCTCTCGACGCGCATGGGTAAAGGCTAGCCCGGCGGGGCTAGCCGGCCAAGGGAAGGGCGAGCCTGTCCCGCTCTAAGCGGCCTCGGAGGAGACGAGGTGCAGCGCCTGCCGGCGGATGAGATGTTGGTAGGGGCCAGGGGCCTTCTCGAGGATCGAGGGCGGGCCGTCCTGGACGATCCGTCCCGCGTCGAGCACGACGATGCGGTCGAAGTCGCGGAGCGTCGAGAGGCGATGCGCGACCGCGATGACCGTGCGACCGTGCATGAGCCGGTCGAGCGCTTCCTGCACCGCCTGCTCGGACTCGCTGTCGAGCGAGGAGGTCGCCTCGTCGAGGATCAGGATCGGCGCGTCGCGCAGGAACGCGCGCGCGATGGCGAGGCGCTGGCGCTGCCCGCCGGAGAGGCGCACGCCGCGCTCGCCGACCATCGTTGCGAGGCCTTCGGGAAGGGCGGCGAGGAACTCGCCGCAGCCCGCCGCCTCGGCGGCGGCGTGGACCTGCTCGTCGGTGGCGTCGGGGCGGCTGTAGCGGATGTTCTCGAGCACCGAGCGATGGAAGAGCATCACCTCCTGCGGCACCACGGCGACGGTCGCGGCGAGGCTCTCGCGCGTGAGCTGGGAGACGGCGTGGCCGTCGATCAGGACGGCGCCGGATTCGGCGTCCCAGAAGCGCTGGATCAGGGCGAGGATGGTGGACTTCCCGGCGCCGGAACGACCGACCAGGCCGACGCGCTCGCCGGGCGCGATCTCGAGGTTGAAGTCGCTGAGCACCGCGCCGCTCCCGCTCGGGTAGGCGAAGCTGACGTTGCGGAACGAGATCTGGCCGCCGGGGCGGCTTTCGAGCAGCTCCATCCCGGCGCGGTCCGGCATCTCGTGGGGCTGCATGAGACCTTCGACCGATTCCTTGAGCCGCGCCATGTACTGGACGAGATCCACCGCGGCGACGGCGAGGTCGCGCGTGCCGTGGAGGATGGTGAAGCCGAGCGTGACGACGAGCACCACGTCGCCCGGCGTCATCAGATGCTGGCGCCAGAGAACGACCGCCCAGACCAGCATCCCGGCGGTGAGGACGGCCGTGGTCACAGCGTGGAGGAGGCGGAGGTTCTCGAGGAAAAGGAGGCTGCGCCGACGCGCCTCGACCTCGCCGCCGACCTTGGCGGAGAAGCGCTCGTATTCGCGGCGCTGGGCGCCGAAGACGCGCACGAGGAGCATGTTGTTGACGACGTCCACCATCTCGCCGTTCACCGCCGAGGCCTCGCTCGCGTAGGCCTGGTGAACGTCGCGGCCCTTGGCGGCGAGGCGCATCAGGCCGATGGCGAGGACGGTTGCGATGACCGCGAGGGCCGCAGCCATCGGCGGATGGACGAAGCCCAGCGTGATGATCGCGCCGATGACGGCGAAGCAGGGCGGCAGGGCGCGCCAGACGAGCGTCGTCTCGACGATGTAGAAGGCATCCGCGGCGGCGCTGATCCGCCCGGCGAGCGCCCCTGGCAGGCGGGAAATGAAATAGGCCGGGGCATGGCCGACGAGATGACGGAAGAGATCGCGGCGGATGTCCCCGGTGACGGCGACGAAGACGCGGCTCGCGCGAAAACCGGCGACGCGCCAGAAGAGGTTGTCGCAGGCGACGAGGGCGGCGAGGACGGCGACCGCCGACCAGACGCGGGCGGGATCGCCCGCCGCCAGAACGTCGACGAGGCCCGCGACCGCGTACTGCGAGCCGACCGCGCAGGCCACACCCGCCAGCACGCCGCCGAGCACGATCGCGTGCCCGACTGGATAGCGCCGCACGTAGCCGAGCAGAAATTGGTAGGGATGGATCGGACGGTCGTCCATGCGGTGTCTCCGGCCAGGGGGCGTGATGCCGCCTGCTTGCTTCCCGCCGCCGTGCCGGAAAGAGGGGCCGGAAAGGGGGTGGAACCACCCCTCGACCGGCATCGGCGGCGAGTGGGCGAGAGCACCGCAACTGTTTGGCAAATCTACGGCAAATCCGGACCTCCTCTTGCCTTTATTGCAACGCGAGGTGAGGGCTGCGGTCGATCTCGCCGCACTCCAGAGGAGGACCGCTTCCATGCGTTTCGGCCCCATGCGCATCGCCCAGATCGCTCCCCTCGTCGAATCCGTGCCGCCGCGCCTCTATGGCGGCACCGAGAGGGTCGTCGCCTACCTGACGGAAGAGCTGGTCGCGATGGGACATGACGTCACATTGTTCGCGAGCGGCGATTCCGAGACCAGCGCCACGCTGAGGCCGATGTGGCCCCAGGCGCTGCGCCTGGACCCTTCGGTCGCCGACCCGATCACGCCGCAGCTGATGATGATGGAAGACGTCCGCCGCGTGGCCGAGACTTTCGACATCCTGCATTTCCATGTGGATCACTGGCCTTTTTCCCTCTTCAGCCGCCAGGCGACGCCGTTTTTGACGACGCTGCACGGCAGGCTCGACCTGGCCGAGCTGGGCCCGATCTACGCGCGCTTCCCGCAGGTTCCCATCGTCTCGATCTCGGACGCGCAGCGACGGCCGCTGCCGCAGGCGAATTTCGTGGCGACGATCCAGCACGGGCTGCCGGAAGATCTGCTGACGCCGCTTGCGATCCGGGCAAGCTACCTCGCCTTCCTCGGTCGCATCTGTCCCGAGAAACGGCCCGACCGCGCGATCGAGATCGCGAGCCGAAGCGGCATCCCGCTCCGCATCGCCGCCAAGGTCGATCGCGTCGATCAGTGCTATTTCGAGGAGAAGATCCGGCCGCTGCTCGATCGCCCGGGCGTGGAATTCATCGGTGAGATCGGCGATCGGGAGAAATCGGAATTCCTGAGCGGAGCGCTGGCGCTTCTCGCACCGATCGACTGGCCGGAACCGTTCGGCCTCGTCATGATCGAGGCGATGGCCTGCGGCACGCCGGTGATCGCGTTCGACCGCGGATCGGTGCGGGAAATCGTGGTGGACGGCCGCACCGGCTTCATCGTCAGCGACGTCAAGGGCGCGGTCGCGGCATGCGGGCACCTGCGCGAGTTGGACCGCGCAACGATCCGCGCGGAGTTCGAGGAGCGCTTCAGCGCCAGACGAATGGCGGAGGACTACGTCGCGCTTTATCGACGGCTCGCCGGGCAGGAGCTTCGCACGCGCCACGCCGCCGGCCTCAGGGTGGTCGTCTAGCGCCGGCGGCCCGCGCGGCCGGCGACCCCATCAAACTTGCGTGAACATGGCGCGGGTGGGATAGCTTGTGCGATCTGTGGCAGGATCATGGGGATGCACCAGCTTCTGCTCCTGCGCCACGCGAAGTCCTCCTGGGATGATCAGGGCGTTGCCGATCGTGCCCGGCCGCTCAACCGTCGCGGCGAGCGCGCGGCGGCGGCGGTCGGGCGGGCCATGTCCGAGCTTGGCCTCGTTCCGGGGCTGATCCTTGCCTCGCCTGCGCGGCGATCGATGCAGACGCTCGCCGCGCTCGCGCCCTTCCCGGGCAGGACGCGGATCGAGACGCCCGAACCGCTTTATCTCGCGCGCGTGCCGGACCTCTTCGAGATACTGCGGAGCGTGGCGGAGAGCGTGGCGGGCGTGCTGGTCATCGGGCACAATCCGGGCCTGCACGAGCTTGCGGTGGCGCTGGTGGGCGAGAGCGTGCCGACGGCCGATGCCGAGCGGCTCTGCCAGCGTTTCCCGACCGCGGCGCTCGCGGAGTTCGCGATCGCCGGGCGCTGGCGCGATCTCGGGCCGGGCGGGGCGCGGCTGGTGCGGTTGCTGCTGCCGCGGGACCTGCCGGAGATGGCTGCCTGAGCGGATTCGACCTCGAGCTCTCGGTCCCGCCCGATGCGGCCGGGGCGCTCCGCCGGCACCCTATGCTCCATTCCTCTCGTGCGGCGCTGGCGCGGCGGCGGCTGGTGCACATCGCCTGGCACGACACGGAGGAAGGGGCGCTCGCGGCGGAGGGTCTGGCGCTCGTCGAAGAGCGGCGGGGGCGGGTGCGGCAGTGGCGGCTCGAGCGGCTGGCGGCGAAGGAAGGCGAGGCGCCGGGCGTGGTGCCGCCGGCGCTTGCGAGCGCCGAGCGGCCCGAGGCGCTGGGGCGCAAGCTTCCGGGCCCGCTCAGGACGGTGGCGCGGTTCGAGGGCACGCGCCGGAGCGCCGGCCCATGGGGCGGAGAGAGCGGCGAAGAGGGCGAGGTCGCGCTGGTGGAGGGGACACTCCAGACCTCGCGTGGGGAAAGGAGGGTGGCGCGGCTTCGCCTCTCGGGCGCGCCGGGCAGCGTCTTCGCGCTCGCCGACGGGCTGCTCGCGGATCTGCCGCTCGTGGTGCCGGCGGCGGGCCTTGCCGCGGAGGCGCTCGGCCTGACGCGGGTGGACGTGCCCACCGCCTCGCCGCTGCTGCCGGCAGGGCTCGAGGCGGGAGAGGCGCTGGCCTGGCTGGTGGCGGTGCTGTCGCGGAACCTGCTCGTGCTGGCGCCGGCCGCGGCGGGCGGCGAGGCGAGCGAGCCCGTACATCAGATGCGGGTGGCGCTCAGGCGCCTGCGCACGGCGATCGCGCTCTTGAAGCCGCTGCTGCCGGCGGCGGCGGCGGTCGCGGAAGCCTCGGAGGGGCTGCGCGGGCTGGCCCGCGCGCTCGGGCCGGCGCGGGAATGGGACGTGTTCCTGGAGGGCACGGCGCCGGCGATCAAGGCGGCCTTCCCCGAGGACGCCGCGATCGCGCGGCTTCTCGAGGCGGCGCGGCGGCGGCGCGAGGGGGCTTATGCCGCGTTGCGCGAGGAGCTGGCGGGGGCGGGTTTTCGCCGACTCATGCTTCGGCTCGTGGCGATCGCGGTGCTGCGTCCCTGGCAGCGGGAGGGCGAGCGCGGGCCGGAGACGCAGCTCGCCGCGGTGGCGCCGGCGCTCTTGCAGCGGCGGCGACGCAAGCTCCTCTCCGCCGGGGCGGAGATCGAGACGGCGGATGCGGCGCACCTGCACGCGGTGCGGCTGCGGGCGAAGCGGCTGCGCTATGCGGGCGAGATTCTCTGCTCGCTCTTCCCGCGCAAGGAGGCGCAGCACTTCCTCCACCGGCTGGTGCGGCTGCAGGACCGGCTCGGCCTGCTCAACGACGCGGTTTGCGTCGAGCGGCTGCTGGGCGAGCTGGGACGGGCGGGAAGCGGGCGCGCGGGGGGCATCGTGCTCGGCTTCGTCGCCGCCGCCGCACTTCGCGAGCGCGCGCGGATCGGGCCGGCCTGGCGCAAGTTCCGCAAGCAGGCGTCGTTCTGGGCTTAGATTCGGCGCCAGGGAATGCTGCGGGCGCGAAGGTTGCGCCGGACAGATTTTGGCCTTTATTTATCGCATCGCGGTAGCGGCAGGCCGGTCCGGCCGCCCGGGACGGACAAGGGGGAACTGCGCATGAACGGCACGGCCAACGGCTCCGTCACGATCAGCCTGGACGGCACCAACCAGTCGATGAAGCTGCCGCTGCTCGGCGGTACCATCGGCCCGTCGGTCGCCGACATACGCAAGCTCTACGGCAATCTCGGGATCTTCACCTTCGATCCCGGGTACGGCGAGACGGCGAGCTGCGAGAGCAAGATCACCTACATCGACGGCGACCTCGGCGTGCTGCTCTATCGCGGCTACCCGATCGAGGAGCTGGCCGAGCATGCGAGCTTCATCGAGGTCGCCTATCTGCTGCTGAACGGCGAGCTGCCAAACGCCCCGGAGCTTGCCGACTTCGACAACTCGGTGCGGCGGCACACGATGCTGCACGAGCAGCTCCGCCGCTTCTTCGAGGGGTTCCGCCGCGACGCTCATCCGATGGCGGTGCTGTGCGGAGTGGTCGGCGCGCTCTCGGCCTTCTATCACGACAGCCTCGACATCACGAACCCGGACCACCGGCGGATCAGCGCCTTCCGGCTGATCGCCAAGCTGCCGACGATCGCTGCCTGGACCTACAAATATTCGATCGGCCAGCCCTTCATGTATCCGCGCAACGACCTCGCGTACGCCGAGAACTTCCTCTACATGATGAACGCGGTGCCGGCCGAGCCGCACACGGTGAGCCCGGTGCTGGCGCGGGCGATGGACCGCATCCTGACCCTGCACGCGGACCATGAGCAGAACGCCTCGACGAGCACGGTGCGGCTCGCCGGGTCGACGGGTGCCAACCCGTTCGCCTGCATTGCCGCCGGGATCGCGAGCCTGTGGGGCCCGGCGCATGGCGGGGCGAACGAGGCGGTGCTCAAGATGCTGGGCGAGATCGGCAGCGTCAAGGCGATCCCCGAGTTCCTCGCCAAAGTGAAGGACCGCAACAGCAATGTCCGGCTGATGGGGTTCGGGCACCGCGTCTACAAGAATTACGATCCGCGGGCGAAGATCATGCAGCGCACCTGCTACGAGGTGCTGGAGGAGCTCGGGATCAAGGACGACCCGCTGCTCGACCTGGCGATGGCGCTCGAGAAGATCGCGCTCGAGGACGATTATTTCGTGAGCCGTAAGCTCTATCCGAACGTGGATTTCTATTCCGGGATCATCCTCAAGGCGATGGGCTTCCCGACCCACATGTTCACCGTGCTGTTCGCGGTGGCGCGGACGGTGGGGTGGATCAGCCAGTGGAAGGAAATGATCGAGGATCCCTCGCAGCGGATCGGCCGGCCACGCCAGCTCTATACCGGTCCGGTCCAGCGGAGCTATGTGCCGGTGGAGCAGCGCGCTTGAGGGAGCCCCGGCCGGAGGCTTTTACCCGCCGATCCTGAGGACGACGCGGAAGCGCGCCTTGCCGCTCATCATCCGGTCATAGGCGGCCTGGGCCTCGGCGAGCGGGAAGATCTCGTTCATCGAGGCGATGCCGTGGAGCCGGCTGAAGCGGAGCGTGTCCTCGGAATCGACCGCGGTGCCCGAGTACCAGCCGCGCACGCCCGCGGATTTCTGGAGGAGGTCGAGAGAGTCGATGGTGAGCGCGCCGACGGCGCCGATGACCATCATCGTTCCGTTGGCGCCGAGCCCGCCCAGGATCGCCTGCATCGCCGGGCCACTGGTGACGGTGGCGATGATCGCCTTGGCGCCGCCCATGTCCTGCAGCGCGCGGGCGGGATCGGAGGCGTCGCTGTCGATGTAGTCGTGCGCGCCGAGGGAGCGCGCGAGCGCCTCCTTGTCGCGGCCGCGATTGACGGCGACGGTGCGGAAGCCCTGGCGGGCGGCGAACTGGATGCCGAGATGGCCGAGGCCGCCGACGCCGTGGACGGCGACCAGGTCGCCGGGACGGGCGCCGCAGTTGCGGATGGCGTTGAAGGTGGTGATGCCGGCGCAAAGGAGCGGGGCGGAGGCGACGGGGTCTAGCTCCTCCGGCACGTGCGCGAGGGCCGAGGTGAGGGCCAGCATGTGGGTGGCATAGCCGCCGTCGCGGGTGACGCCGGTGGCGCCGTGAACGTTGTCGCAGGCGAAGGCCTCGCCGCGGCGGCAATGGCCGCAATAGCCGCATGAGCCGCTGAACCATCCGACGCCGACCCGCGCGCCGACCACAAAGCCTTCGACGTCCGGGCCGAGCGCGTCGATCACGCCGATGACTTCGTGGCCGGGAATGCGCGGATAGGTGAGCCCCGGCATCAGGTTTTGCACGGTGACGGAGTCGCTGTGGCAGACTCCGCAGGCGGCGACGCGGATGCGGACCTCGTGGCGGCCGGGCTCGGGCAGGTCGCGCTCCACGGCGCGAAGGCGCTCGCCGGGCGCCGGGACGACCATTGCGCGCATCTTCGACATGCTTGGCTCCGCCGGAGATCAGACCTGTCATTTGGGTGCTGCGGGCGCTCAATGCGATGCCCATGCCAAGCGCGTCGGGGAAGAGGTTGCGGCGGACGTGCATCGTCCACTATACGTGACGGATGACTACTATTCTGGACGACACGGGGCCGCGGATCGCAAGGCGAGTGAGGCTCGAGCGGGATGCGCGCGGCTGGTCGCTCGCCGAGTTGGCGGAGCGCGCGCATGTCTCGAAGGCGACGATCAGTAAGATCGAGCGCGAGGAAATGAGCCCCACTGCAGTGGTTCTCGTGCGGCTGGCGGGCGCCTTCGACCTGACGCTGGCGGGGCTTCTGCTGCGCGCCGAGGGCGAGGGCGAGCGGCTGTCCCGGGCGGCGGAGCAGACTGTGTGGCGCGATCCCGAGACAGGCTATGTGCGAAGGCAGGTGTTCGCCCGGCCGGACCATCCGCTGGAGATCGCGCGGATCGAGCTGCCGGCGGGGCAGTGCGTGGTGCTGCCGGCCTCGTCGTACGCGCATATCCGCCAGGCCGTGTGGGTGCAGTTGGGGGAACTCGTCGTCGCCGAGGGGGGCGAGCGGCACGTGCTCGGCGCCGGCGACTGCTTGGGGTTCGGGCCGCCGTCCGACGTGACGTTCGCGAACGAGAGCGGACGGGCTTGCGCCTATCTCGTCGTTCTGGCGCGGGGCTAGGGGCGATGGGCGGGATCGCGATCCGCGCCTTGGGCCCCTCGCCCGCGATCCGCGCGATGCTGAGCGAGATCTTGATCGAGGTAGTGGCGGGCGGCGGGTCGGTGAGCTTCATGCACCCGCTCGCGCGCGAGGCGGCGGATGCGTTCTGGGAAGAGGCGCTCGCGGCGGCGGCGCGGGACGAGCGGATCGTGCTGGGGGCGTGGGAGGGGGAGATTTTGGCCGGGACGGTGAGCCTGCTGCTCGATTGTCCACCCAACCAGCCGCACCGGGCCGAGATCGCCAAGCTGATGACGCGGCCGAGCCACCGGGGACGGGGGGTGGCGGCCGCGCTGATGCGGGCGGCGGAGCGGTTCGCGCTGGCGCGGGCGCGCACGCTTCTGGTGCTCGACACCGCGACCGAGGGCGGGGCGGCCTGGCTCTATGAACGGCTCGGGTTTTGCCTGGCGGGCGAGATTCCCGACTATGCGCTGAAGCCGCATGGCGGCCTGACTGGGACGCTCATCTATTGGAAGCGGATCGGCAACGCAGGCGGGGCGAGAGCCGCTTCTCCCTGAGGAGGCTGCGGGGGCACCTCGCAGGCCCCGGAGGGTCCGCACTCGACATAGACGTGGCGCCGATAGAGGCCGATCGCCTCGTGGTTGCGCGGGCCGGTTTCCAGCCGAAGCAAATGGAGCCGCTCGGCGACGGGGGCGGCTTCGATGCGTTCGATCAGGCGGTGGCAGGTACCGTGGCGGCAAGGCTGTGGAAAAACTTATCCACAGGATGTTGATAAGTAACTTCAAGACGCTACGCCAAAGGATTCAAAAGACTCAAGAGTAATTCGGGGCCACCGGGCGCTATCGGGCGGGCGCGCGCCAGACTTCGTTGAATGTCGCGCGTCGGGAACAGAACGATCGTCAGGTCTTGAAACTGCAAGTTGCATAATGGATCAACTATTCTTTGTTATCATGTAACTTTCTCCTTGCCGTCCTTCTTGGTTACGCTATGAATACGCCAATAAGTTGATACGCGGCGGCAGCAGGAACGAAGGAGACCGATCCATGAACGACTTCCGCTCGCTCGACGCCCTGGTCCGGGCCCGGTTGCGCAGCTGGCCGCAGCGACCCCCTGGCCTGGTCCGTCGAACTCTCGAGCGAGGGGAATGGTTGCGTGGGAGGCCAGGAGAAGAATCAGAGATTTGCCATCCGTTCCTGAAGCTTCCTGGAAGCAATCAGCTGCGCACCCTGCCGGATGGGCTCTGGCTCCATTTCGGCGGCACCTCTGTGGAGCCTTTTGTGGATATCTTCGCGATCGAGGCCTGCGGCTCGCTCCAGAACCTGCTCGACAAGCGCTCGCGCTTCGCGCCCAGCACCAATTCCCTGCTCGCGGTCTGCCCGCTTCCCTGGCTGCTCGCGCCCGCCCTACCGATGGACCCGAC
>DATJTV010000080.1:0-24002 GCA_035503055.1 Acetobacteraceae bacterium | reverse complement strand
CGGTCGAGGCCGGCCATGATGCGAAGGAGGGTGGACTTGCCGGCGCCGTTGGCGCCGAGCACGCCGATCTTCACGCCCGGCAGGAAGGAAAGCGTGATGCCGCGGAAGAGCTCGCGGCCGCCGGGGTAGGCCTTGGTGAGGTCGCGCATCACGTAGACGTACTGATAGCTCGGCATTCGCGCTCGCTTCCGGCAGGGCCGTGGTGAAAGGGGAGTGCGCCGCAACATTGGGCCGCGAGGGCGGTTTGCAAAGATGCGGTCGGTAAAGATCGGGGCCGTGGGGCGCCGGGCGGATGGCAGAAAAATTTCCAAATCGGGTGGGTGAGGCGGAATCCGGGGGCGAGATTGGTAAAATGAATTGACAACTCGGTCGGCCCGGCTCTAGCTCGTGGAAAGCGCCGGGCCGCCCGGCGAGGGGAGGATCCAACCATGGAATTTCAGGGAATTTCGCGGCGGGCGCTGCTCGGCACCGCCGCCGCCGCACTGGCCGAGCGGGCGAGTGCTGCGACGGCGCCGGCGCTGCCCGCGAGCCCGGTTGCGCTCAATATCGTCGATGTCGCGGGCAATCTGGCACTCACCCAGCCGGCGCTACAGGCCTATGCGCGGCAGAAGCCGCATCTCGTCTCGCGCATGATCTTCAACCAGGCGCCGGCGCCCGAGCTTCCCGGCAAGCTCAAGGCGGAGGAAGGGGCGGGACGGCTCGACATCGATCTCGTGCTGACGGGGATCGATGCGCTTTCGGCCGGGATCGCGCAGAACGTCTGGCTCGAGCTTCTGCCGGCCTATGCCTCCGCGCTGCCGGATCCCGCGAAAATCTATCTGCCGATGGCGCTCAAGATGCAGGGGATCGCGGCCGGGCATGGGCTTTGCGTCACCTTCTGCCCGGCCGGGCCGCTGCTCGAATACAACCCGGCCAAGGTCGCCAATCCGCCGACGAGCCCGGCCGAGCTTCTGGCCTGGGCGCAGGCGCATCCGAAGAAGTTCATCTATGCCCGCCCGGCCAATTCCGGGCCGGCGCGCATTTTCATGATGGGCCTGCCTTATCTGCTCGGCGACGCGGACCCGATGGATCCCGAGAAGGGCTGGGCCAAGACGTGGGCGTATCTCGCCCAGCTCGGCAAGACGATCGAGTACTATCCGGCCGGGACGGCGGTGACGATGCGGGAATTCGGCTCGGGCCTGCGCGATATGACGCCGACGCAGCTCGGCTGGGACATCAATCCGCGCGCGATCGGGGTCGTCCCGAAATCGTACCAGGTGAGCGTGTTCAAGGGGTTCCGGATGGTCACGGACGCGCACTACATGTGCGTGCCGAAGGGGATCGCGCCGCACAAGCTCGCGGTGCTGCTCGACCTCATGAACTTCATGCTGGAGCCGGCGCAGCAGGCGGTGACGTACGACGCCGGGTATTTCTATCCGGGGCCCGCGGTGCAGGGCGTGACGTTGTCCATGGCGCCGCAGAAGAGCCAGGACATCATCCGCGAGTACGGCCGGCCGTTCTACGACCAGCTGATCGCGACGACGCCCGAGGTGCTGCCGCTGCCGGCCGATCGGCTGGTGTATGCGTTCGGGCGGTGGGACCGCGAGATCGGCAAGATC
The DNA here is from genome assembly GCA_035503055.1 of Acetobacteraceae bacterium. Classification (GTDB taxonomy): domain Bacteria; phylum Pseudomonadota; class Alphaproteobacteria; order Acetobacterales; family Acetobacteraceae; genus JAKAWQ01. Next base: position 22,404 of record DATJTV010000080.1, on the reverse strand, counting down.
ACCGCCGGATAGGCGATGGCCTTCTCCGCGAAGGACTTCCAGGAGCTGCGGCTCGAGGGGGTGCGGCGCGAGTTCGGGACGCTGCATGCGCTCCGCGACATCACGCTGACGGTACGGCGGGGCGAGTTCATCGCCCTGCTCGGCCCCTCGGGCTGCGGCAAATCGACCGCGCTCAACTGCCTTGCCGGCCTGCTTCAGCTTTCCGGCGGCAGCATCTGGCTCGACCGGACGCGCATCGACCATTTGAAGCCCGAGGCGCGCGGGTTCGGGATGGTGTTTCAGAACTACGCGCTCTTTCCGCACATGAGCCTGCGCGCCAACATCGCCTTCGGGCTGAAGATGAAGGGCAACGCGCGGGCGGAGATCGCGGCCAAGGTCGAGGAGGCGCTGGCGCTGGTGCGGCTGACCGCGCACGGGGACAAGCTGCCGGGCCAGATCTCGGGCGGGCAGCAGCAGCGGGTGGCGATCGCGCGGGCGATCGTCGTCGAGCCGCCGCTGGTGCTGATGGACGAGCCGCTCTCGAATCTCGACGCCAAGCTGCGGCTGGAAATGCGGGGCGAGATCCGGCGCATCCACAATCTGCTCGGCTCGTCCACGATCTATGTCACACACGACCAGGACGAGGCGCTCTCGCTCGCCGACCGGATCGTTGTCCTGCATGATGGGATGGTGCGGCAGGTGGGGACGCCGGAGGAGCTGTATGCGCGGCCGGCGCACGCGGACGTTGCCGAGTTCATGGGCTATCGGAACATCATTGCCGGGCAGGCGGAGGCGGGAGCCGGGGGATTGCTGAAGCTCCGCGTGGGCGGGGTGTGGCTGGCGGGGACGCCGGTCGAGCCGATGGAGGCGGGAGCGGCGCTCGCCGCGATTCGCCCCGACGATCTGGTGGCGGCGGCGGAAGGCGCGCTCCGTGCCGCGGTGACCGCGTGCGAGTTCCGCGGGCGGGATTTTTACGCGGCGGGGCGGACCGAGGAGGGCGGGGAGCTTTTCTTCCGCGCGGACCGGCGGCTTGCGGCGGGAGAAATGGTGCGGCTCGCGGCACCGGCCGAGCGCGTGCTCCTCTATCCCGGAGCGGCGGCATGAGCGGTCTTGCCCGCCCGCTTTCCGCCGGGGCGGAAGCCGGGCCGGGGTTGCGGCAGAGGCTGGCCGCGAACGGGATCGACGGGACGACGCTGCTGCTCGTGCCGGCCATTCTCTTCACGTTCGCGCTCTTCGTCTATCCGGCGCTCTACGGGCTCTGGCTCTCGCTCCGGCCGATGAAGGGCGGCTTGCTTGCCAACTATCAGCGGTTCTTCGCCGATCCTTTCCTTTACGATACGATCTTCAAGACGCTGGAGATCGCGATCCCGGTTACATTGGTGAATATCGTCGTCGCGGTGCCGCTGGCGCTCGAAGTGCGGCATTTGCGCTGGCAGCGGCTGCTGACGACGATCCTCGTTATTCCCATCACGCTCGGCACGGTGCTCACGGCCGAGGGGATGCTGAACTATCTCGGCCCGCTGGGGTGGCTGAACCGCGGGCTGGAGCTGGCGGGGATCATCGGCGAGCCGCTCCGGCTGCTGCATAATTATTGGGGGCTCTTCATCTCGCAGGCGATTCTCGGCTTTCCCTTCGCCTTTCTGCTCACGCTCTCCTACGTGACGGGCATCGATCCGTCGCTCGAGAATGCGGCGGCGGTGCTGGGCGCGGGACCGCGGCAGCGCTTCCGCGCCATCCTGCTGCCGCTGCTGGCCTCGGGGCTCGCGACCACCTTCTGCCTTTCGTTCGTGCAGGTGTTCTCCGTCTATCCGTCCGCGGTGCTGGTGGGCGCGCCGGCGGGAGCGACGCGGGTGATGGCGATCGCGGCCTATCACGCGGCGTACGAGGAGTACGATTATTCGATGGGCTCGGCGATCGCGATCATCATGGCGCTGGTGCAGGTGGTGATCGTCGTTCTGGTCCTGAAAGGACAGAGCCGGCTCTATCGCGGCCCGGCGGCGGCGGGGAAGGGCTGAGCGCGATGAGCGGGGCCGCGGCGAACGCAACGGACGGGGGGCGGGCGATCGGCGCTATCGTCTGGAAGTCGATCGTCTGGGTGCTGACGGGACTCTTCGTACTCAACCTGGTTCTTCTGGTCGCGAGCGTGGCGCTCGATTCGCTCGCCCAGCGCTGGCTCGGCACCTGGCTGCCGGTGGGCTACACGGCGGACTGGTACGCCTCCGCCTGGAACGAGTTCCAGCTTCCGGACGTGCTCATCGTCACGCTGGAGGTCGTGGTCGCGGTGCTGCTGATCTCGGCGGCCCTCGGCGTGCCCGCCGCCTATGCGCTGGCGAGACGGAATTTCCCCGGTAAGCGGCTGGTGCTTTTCCTCTTCCTCCTGCCGCTGATCGTGCCGCCCTTCACCTACGGCATTCCGCTCGCCTCGGTGCTCTATCAGTTCGGGCTCGGCGGGACGCTTGGCGGCGTGGTGCTCGCCAACCTGGTTCCGGCGGTGCCGTTCGTGATCTTCGTGCTGGTTCCCTTCGTCGAGCAGATCGATCCGCGCGTGGAGGCGGCGGCGCGCGTGCTCGGCGCGAGGACGGGGCCGCTGTTCCGGCATGTGCTGCTGCCCTTGCTGGCGCCCGGGATCCTGGCCTCGCTGGTGCTCGTGCTGGTGCGCACGATCGGGCTCTTCGACCTCACCTTCCTCACCTCGGGGCCGGGCACGCAGACGCTGGTGGTTGCCCTCTATTACGCGGTGTTCGCGCCGGGGGTGCGCGCCAACCAGTCGATCGACGCGATGGCGGTGGTTTACATGCTGGCGAGCCTGCTCTGCCTGCTGGTGGCGCTGCGCTTCGTCGATCCGACGCAGATCGTCGGCCGTGCCACGCGCCGCGCCCGTTGAGGAGGGCGGGATGGAGGGCGAGGGTGGCTCGCCGTTGGTGCTGGGGCGGCGGCAGCGGCTCGGCGACCAGCTCTACGGGCAGATTTTCGAGCAGATCGTTTCGGGGCGTTTGCGCGAGGGCGTTCGTTTGCCGCCGGAGAAGGAGATCTGCCGGATGTTCGGCGTGTCACGGCCGGTCGTGCGCGAGGCGCTGCAGCGGCTCGGCGCGGACGGGCTGGTGCGCGCGCGGCAGGGCTCGGGCACCTATGTCATGGCGCGGCCGGTCGCGCGGGTGGCGGACTTCGTCGATCCCGGGGAGATTGCGGGGTATCTCCGCTGCCTCGAGGTGCGGATCGGGCTCGAGGCGGCGGCGGCGCGGTACGCGGCCGAGCGGCGGAGCGGGGCGGAGCTGGAGCGGATCGTGGCGGCGCATCGCGCGTTTGCCGCCGAAGCGGCGGCCGGCCCGATTTCGCCGGCCAAGGACCTCGCCTTTCACCACCATATCGCCGGGGCCAGCGGGAACGAGTTCTTCGCGGCGACGCTCGCCGTGCTCGAGGACAAGCTGATCGGGTTCATGAGCCTCGGCCTCCGGCTCACCGAGACGGGCTCGAAGAGCCGGGCCAAGCGCGCGCTCGACGAGCATGCGGTCATTCTCGAGGCGATCGCCGCGCAGGACGCCGATGCGGCGGAGACCGCGATGCGTTTCCACCTCGGCCAGTCGCGCCGGCGGCTGATCGACCGCAACCGCGATCGTTAGCTTGCCGTGTCGGGCGCGTCGGAGACGACCCAGGTCCCGAACGGCCGGCCGGTTGCCCAATCGATCGTCCATTGGAGGGTGATGAGCGGCCGGCGGGATGGCAAGGAGGCGGGCGGCAGGGAAGGTTGCGCCGTGCTGGCGGCGATCTCGCGCAGGCGATCGGGGTTCAAGAGCTCGGTCATGGTCCGTCTCCGATGCTTCGGTGGACGGAATGAAACCCGATGCGCGCGCCGCGCGCTGTGACCGGGGTTACTCTATGGACGGGTGGGCCCGATGGCTGGTTGGGTTCGTGATGCGCCCGGCAGGGCTCGAACCTGCAACCAGGCCGTTATGAGCGGCCAGCTCTAACCAGTTGAGCTACGGGCGCCGACCGGCCGATCTCTGGGCCGGACGCGGAGGGGTGGCAAGAGGGCCGTCATGTTGCCTCGGCAATCCTCTTCTGGCATGGTCCGGCCGCCTTGACCGGCCCTCCCGGGACCGCCTCGGCCGTCCGCCGTCGGGCACCGTCCTCCCATCCGTTCGCCTTCTGCAGGAAAGGATCTTTGCGGAATGATTCTCCTGGGCATTGTCGTTGTCATCTGCGGCGGGCTGGCGCTTGCCTACGGCTACCGCACCAGCCGCGAGGTCCTGGCGGCCGATGCCGGAACCGCGCGGATGCAGGAGATCGCCGCTGCCGTGCAGGAAGGCGCGCGCGCCTATCTCAACCGGCAATACCGGACGATTGCGATCGTGGGGGTGGTCATCCTGATCGTGCTGGGGGTGGCGCTCGGGATCCGCGTCGCCATCGGGTTCCTGATCGGGGCCACGCTTTCCGGCGCGGCCGGCTATATCGGGATGAACGTTTCGGTGCGCGCCAATGTCCGCACGGCGGAGGCGTCGCGCCGCGGCCTCGATGCCGGGCTCGGCATCGCCTTCAAGGCCGGCGCAATCACCGGGCTCCTGGTGGTCGGGCTCGGCCTCTTGGGCGTTGCCATCTACTACTTCATCCTGCGCGCGATCACGCCGGCCGCCGATCTCCGCCAGGTCCTCGAGGCGATGGTGGGCTTGAGCTTCGGCGCCTCGCTGATCTCGATCTTCGCCCGGCTTGGCGGCGGGATCTTCACCAAGGGCGCCGATGTCGGGGCCGACCTGGTGGGCAAGGTGGAGGCCGGCATCCCCGAGGACGATCCCCGCAACCCGGCGGTGATCGCGGACAACGTGGGCGACAATGTCGGCGACTGCGCGGGCATGGCGGCCGACCTCTTCGAGACCTATGCGATCACCCTGGTCGCCACCATGCTGCTCGCGGCCGTCTTCTTCACCGGCCCGATCCGGAACGCGCTTCTGATGCTGCCGCTCGGCATCGGCGGGGTTTGCATCATCGCCTCGATCGTCGGGACCTACTTCGTGCGCATCGGCCCCGACCAGGGCATCATGCGTGCCCTCTACAAGGGGCTTCTGGTGACCGGCCTGATCTCGGTGGTCGCGATCTTTCTCTTGATCGCGGCACTGCTCGGCGTCACCCAGCCGATCGCGATGACCACCGGCCAGACGGTGACCGGATTCACGCTCTTCCTCTGCGCGATGGTCGGGCTCGGCGTCACGGGGCTCATCGTCTGGATCACCGAATACTACACGGGGACGAACTTCCGGCCGGTGCAGAGCATCGCCCGCAGCTCGACCACGGGACACGGCACGAACGTGATCCAGGGGCTCGCGGTTTCGATGGAGGCGACGGCGGCGCCGGTGGTCGTCATCTGCGTCGGCATCGGGCTTGCCTATGCGCTGGCCGGGCTCTTCGGGATCGCGGTCGCGGCGGCGACGATGCTGGCGCTGGCCGGGATGATCGTGGCGCTCGACGCGTACGGGCCGGTCACCGACAATGCCGGCGGGATCGCCGAGATGGCGGACCTGCCGAAGGAGGTGCGGCGGACGACGGACGCGCTGGACGCGGTCGGCAACACCACCAAGGCGGTGACGAAGGGGTACGCGATCGGCTCGGCGGGGCTTGCCTCGCTGGTGCTGTTCGCTGCCTATACCGAGGAGCTGCACCACGATTTTCCGAAGCTGGTGGTGAGCTTCGTGCTGCAGAACCCGTACGTGGTGATCGGGCTCTTGATCGGCGGCATGATGCCCTACCTGTTCGGCTCGCTCGGGATGACCGCGGTCGGCCGCGCGGCCGGATCGGTGGTTGTCGAGGTGCGGCGGCAGTTCCGCGAGATACCGGGCATCATGGAAGGCACCGGCAAGCCCGATTACGGCCGCGCCGTCGATCTGCTCACGCGCGCGGCGATCCGCGAGATGATCGCGCCCTCGCTGCTGCCGGTGCTGGCGCCGATCATCCTCTATCTCGTGATCTGGGGGGCGGCGGGGCAGAGTGCGGCGTTCGCGGCACTCGGGGCGATGCTGCTCGGCACTATCGTGACCGGGCTTTTCGTCGCGATCTCGATGACGTCGGGCGGCGGTGCCTGGGACAACGCCAAGAAATACATCGAGGAGGGCAATTACGGCGGCAAGGGGTCCGAGGCGCACAAGGCCGCGGTGACTGGGGACACGGTGGGCGACCCCTACAAGGATACCGCCGGCCCGGCGGTCAACCCGATGATCAAGATCACCAACCTCGTGGCGCTGCTGCTGCTGGCCGCCCTCGCGGCGGCGGGCTGAGCCGGTGGCGGGTTAGAGGAGGAAGTACGCCATCAGGATCAGGAGCACGACGAGGCAGGCCGCGACAGTCCAGACGAAATGGTAGAAGCCGCTCCAGAAGTGCTGGCGCTCGTCGAGGAACTCCTCGGGCGTGATGGTGGCGGGAGTGGTGGCTGCGGATTCGGCCATTGCGGCGCCCCGGTACGTTTCCTTCGCGCGGAAGGCGCGAACTGAGGGCCATTTTTATTTCGCCGGCAGGCCCGGCGGCAAGGGGTTCAGCAGCGCCGCCCCGGCTGCCGCCGGCTGGGCGTGGGCGCCGGCGATGAGGGCGAGCGCCAGGGGGTAGATCCGGTGCTCTTGGGCGAGCACCCGGGCGGCGAGGGTCTCGGGTGTGTCGCCGGGGAGGACCGGGACGGCGGCCTGGGCGAGGATCGCCCCGTCGTCCAGCCGCTCGCTTACGAGATGGACGGTGCAGCCATGCAGCTTGACCCCGGCGGCGAGCGCGCGGGCGTGCGTCTCCAGCCCGGGGAAGGCGGGCAGCAGGCTCGGGTGGATGTTGAGCATCCGGCCTTGCCAGCTTCGGACCAGGAAGGGCGAGAGGATGCGGAGATAGCCGGCGAGGCAGACGAGCGCGATATCGTGGCGGCGGAGCGCGGCGTCGATCGCGGCCTCGTGGTCCTCGCGGGCGGCGCCGTCGCGCGGGATGATTTCGGTCGCGATCCCGGCCGCTTGGGCGAGTGCGAGGCCGGGAGCGGAGGCGCGGTTCGAGAGGACGAGCGCGATCTCGGCGGGAAACGAGGGATTGGCGGCGGCGCGGGCGAGTGCTGCCATGTTGCTGCCGCGGCCGCTGATGAGAACGGCGGTCCGCTGCCTCATCCCGGCCAGCCGGACGGCGGCGCGATCGCGACGGAGGCCGGTCCGGCGGCGGGCACGATGCGGCCGATGCGGAAGACCCGCTCGCCGGATGCCGCGAGTTGCGCCTCGGCCTCCGCGGCCGCTCTCGGCGCGACGATTAGCGCCATGCCGATCCCGCAATTGAAGACGCGGAGCATCTCCTCCGCTTCGACGCCGCCGGTGCGCGCGAGCCAGCCGAAGACGGCGGGCACCTCCCATGCGGCCGGGTCGAGCAGGGCCGCGGTGCCCTCGGGGAGCACGCGGGGCAGGTTGCCGGGAAGGCCGCCGCCGGTGATGTGGGCGGCGGCCTTGAGCAGGCCCGCGCGGGCGAGCGCGAGGACCGGGCGGACATAGAGAAGGGTCGGCGTGAGGAGGGCCTCGCCGAGCGTCTGGCCGGCGGCGAAGGGGGCGGGGTGGTCCCAGGCAAGGCCGGCGTCGGTGACGATGCGGCGGACGAGGGAGAAGCCGTTCGAGTGCACGCCGCTGGCGGCGAGGCCGAGCACGATATCGCCCGGCGCGACGTCGCGGGGCAGGATCTGGCCTCGGGCGACGGCGCCGACCGCGAAGCCGGCGAGATCGTATTCGCCGGCTGCATACATGCCCGGCATCTCCGCGGTCTCGCCGCCGATCAGGGCGCAGCCGGCCTCCCGGCAGCCGGCGGCGATGGAGGCGATCACGGTCTTCGCCTCGTCGGGGCGGAGATGGCCGGTCGCGAAATAATCGAGGAAGAAGAGCGGCTCCGCGCCTTGCACGACGAGGTCGTTCACGCACATCGCGACGAGGTCGCGCCCGACCGTGTCGTGGCGGCCGCAGGCGTGGGCGAGGGCGAGCTTGGTGCCGACGCCGTCGGTGGTGGCGAGCAGGATCGGGTCTTGGTAGCCGGCGGCGCGTGGGTCGAAGGCGGCCGCGAAGCCGCCGATGCCGCCGAGCACGCCGGGGCGGGCGGTGGCTGCTGCGAGCGTGCGGATGGCGCCGACGAGGGACTCCCCGGCTTCGATGTCCACGCCGGCGGCGCGATAGGTGGTGCTGTTCGTCATGCACTCCGATAGGCTATGGGCCATGGAAGGCGGCCGCCCGGGCCGGGAGCGTGGCCTTCGGTGGAGCGGTTGGGTGCGCCCGAGCCGGCGCGAACCGGATACAAGGGCCCGCAAGAAAATGCCACCGTGGCGGCGGGAATGGTGAGATTGGTCTTGGGTTGGGAGGCAAGTGCCCGCGCGCGGGGAGGCGGGGCGGATGGCTGACGGGTCGGGCGGCGCGAGCGTGCCGCTGCTCTGGGTGGTGGCGGCGAGCATGCTCGCCTCGGGTGCGGCCTATGTGCGGCGGACGGCATGGCTCCGATGAGCCCGCCCCAAGGCAATCAGGGCGGGAATGAAGCCGGGCCTCTGCTGACGGGGGCCGGGCCGCGCGAGCGGAGCGGCGAGCCGGTGCCCAAGGGGTCTACGCCCAGGGAACCCGCGCTGCCGGCGCCGCCGGGCGGCACGGAGGCGGCCGGGCACGCGACGGCGCTGCAGCGCTGGTCGCTGATCGCCGGGCTGGCCATTGCCGCCTGGCTCGTCCTTTCGTTCTTCTCCTCGATCCTGCTGCCTTTCGTCGCCGCCTCCGGGATCGCCTATTTCCTCGACCCGGTGGCGCGGCAATTGACCAAGCTCGGCCTGCCGCGCGCGCTCGCCGCCCTGCTCCTGATCATCGGGCTGATCGCGGTCGGGCTGATGGTGATGCTGCTGCTCTATCCGCTGGTCGTGCAGCAGGTGGGCGTGCTGGGCGCGCGGCTGCCCGACTACGTGGTGGGGTTGCGCGGCTTCGCCCAGAAGATGGTGACCGATCTGCAGAAAAGCCTGGGGCCGGACTACGTCAACGGCAAGCTCCAGGAGCTCGTGACCAGCCAGGCGGGCGCCATCCTCAGCTTCGTAGCACAAGCGCTGACGCGGCTGATTACCGGCGGCGTTGCGCTGTTCAACGTGCTCTCGCTCGCAATCGTGACGCCGGTGGTCGCGTTCTATCTGCTGCGCGACTGGCCCAAGGTGGTGGCGCGCGTCGATTCGTGGCTGCCGCGGCGCTATGCCGCGGTGCTGCGGTTGCAGGCGCACGAGGTGGACCGGATCCTCTCCGCCTGGCTGCGCGGGCAGCTTCTCTGCTGCCTCTTCCTCGCCCTCTTCTACGCCGCCGGCCTCTCGCTGATCGGTCTCGATCTCGGGCTGATCGTCGGGCTTGCGGCGGGCCTTCTTTCCTTCATCCCCTATGTCGGGACGATCACGGGGGCGGTCGTGTCGGTGGGGCTCGGGCTCGCGCAGTTCCCGCTCTGGTCCGGCCTCATTCGGGTGGGCGCGGTCTTCGTGATCGGCAACCTGATCGAGAGCTACGTGATCTATCCGCGGTTCCTCGGCGATCGGGTGGAGCTGCCCGCGGTGTGGGTGATCTTCGCGCTGTTCGCCGGAGGTGCTGCGTTCGGCTTCCTCGGCGTGCTGCTGGCGGTGCCGGTGACGGCGGTGATCGGGGTGCTGGCCCGCTTCTGGCTGCGCCGCTATCTCCATAGCCCGCTTTATCTCGACCCGCCGGGGGAGCCGGACCGCTGAGAGCGTTGCGCCAGCTGCCGCTTCCCTTCCCCGAGCTGCCGGATTTCTCGCCCGACGATTTCGTGGCGGCGCCGTCGAACGAGGCGGCGCGGCGGTGGCTGGCGCGGCCCGCGGAGTGGCCGCAGGGCCGGCTCGCGCTCTGGGGCGAGGCGGGGGTGGGGAAGTCTCACCTTTTGCACATCTGGGCCCAAGGGTCGGGGGCGGCGGTGCTCGCGGGGCCGGAGCTGCGCGGCCTGCCGCCGGCGCCGCGGGCGGCGATGGCGGTCGACGATGCCGACCTCGCGGCCGAGGAGGCCTCGCTTCTCCATCTCCTGAACGCCGCGCACGAGGCCGGGTTCGCGGTGCTGCTCGCCGGCCGGGAGCCGCCTTCGCGCTGGCAGGTGCGGCTTGCCGACCTGGCGAGCCGGCTCGCCTCGATCCACGCGGTGCCCGTGGCGGCGCCGGACGAGGCGCTGCTCGGCGTGCTGTTCGCCCGACTCCTCTCCGCCCGCCAGCTCGTCCTGCCGCCCAGCTTGCATGGCTGGCTGCTGGCGCGGCTGCCGCGGCACCCGGCCGCGCTCGGCGAGGCGGTTGCGAGGCTCGACCGCGCCTCGCTCGCGGCCGGGCGCCCGGTCGGGCGGCGGATGGCGGTCGCGGCCCTCGGATCGTTGCTGGACGATGACGATTTGATGCCGTGCTCCCCACCAGCCCCTTCCCTCCTGTAGGATCGGCCGTCCAGGCAAGAGGAACCATGAGCAGCGCCCCACTTCGCGAACGCGACGCGCCGGAAGCGGTAGCTGGCCGCGCCGTGCCGGCCCCGATTTCCTTGCCCGACCGCCCGGCGATCGACCCCGCGAGCCCGGAGCGGTTCATCAATCGCGAGCTTTCGTGGCTCGACTTCAACCGCCGGGTCGTCGAGGAGGCCGAGAACCGGCGCCACCCGCTGCTCGAGCGGCTGCGCTTCGTCTCTATCAGCGCCTCCAACCTCGACGAGTTCTTCTCGGTCCGCGTCGCTGGGCTGATTGGCCAGGCCAAGGCGGGGGTGGTGGCGGTCTCGCCCGACGGGCGCACGCCGGCCCAGCAGCTGGCCGAGATCGGGGTGCGGGCGCGAGCGCTGATGCTCGAGCAGAACCGCGTCTGGTGCGGCCTGCGCGAGGAGCTCGAGGCGGCCGGGCTGATCGTGCTCGAGGCGGTGCAGCTCTCCGCCGCCGATCGCGCGTGGCTCGAGACCTGGTTCATGGAGCGGGTCTTCCCGGTGCTGACCCCGCTCGCGATCGACCCGGCCCATCCCTTTCCGTTCATCCCGAACATGGGACTCGTGCTGGCGCTCCGGCTGGTGCGCGAGGCCGACCAGCACGACATGAAGGCGCTGGTTCCGATGCCGGCGCAGATCGAGCGCTTCGTGCGGCTGCCGTCCGCTTCGGGCGAGCCGATCCGCTTCATCATGCTCGAGGAGTTGGTCTATCTCTTCCTCGAGCGCCTCTTTCCCGGCTTCCGTCGGCTTGGCGCTGGCCTCTTCCGGCTGATCCGCGACACCGACGTCGAGTTCGAGGAGGAGGCGGAGGACCTGGTGCGCTCATACGAGAGCGCGCTCAAGCGCCGCCGGCGGGGGGTCGCGATCCATCTCTCGGTGGCGTCGGCGATGCCCGAGGACCTGCGCGCGTTCGTCGCCGACGCGCTTGGCGTGCCCGACGAGGACGTGTTCGTCCAGCCCGGCATGCTCGGGATCGCGGATCTGCGCGCGCTCATCGTCGACGATCGGCCGGATCTCCAGTTCCCGCCCTTCACGCCGCGCTTTCCCGAGCGCATCCGCGACTTCGGCGGGGACTGCTTCGCCGCGATCCGCGCCAAGGACATCATCGTCCACCATCCGTTCGAGAGCTTCGACGTGGTGGTGCAGTTCCTGCGCGAGGCGGCGGCGGATCCGAACGTGGTCGCGGTGAAGCAGACGCTCTACCGCACGACGCGGGACAGCCCGATCGTCAAGGCGCTGATCGAGGCGGCGGAGGCGGGCAAGTCGGTCACCGCGATGGTCGAGCTGCGCGCCCGCTTCGACGAGGAGGTGAATATCCGCCTCGCGCGCAGCCTGGAGGCGGCGGGCGTGCAGGTGGTGTTCGGCATGCCCGGCCGGAAGACGCACGCCAAGCTCTCGTTCGTGGTGCGGCGCGAAGGCGGCGGCATGCGCGCCTATGCGCATTTCGGCACCGGCAACTATCATCCGATTACCGCGCGCATCTACACCGACCTCAGCTTCTTCACCTGCGACCCGGATCTCACGCGCGACGCGGCGAGGCTCTTCAACTACATGACCGGCTACGCCGAGCCGGAGAAGATGGACGCGCTCGCCTTCTCCCCGCTCACCATCCGCTCGCGGCTCGAGGCGTTGATCGCCGCGGAGATCGCCTTCGCCCGCGAGGGCAAGCCCGCCGGCATCTGGCTCAAGCTGAACAGCCTGGTGGACGAGAAGCTGATCGACCGGCTCTATGCCGCCTCCGCCGCCGGGGTGAAGGTGATGGCGGTCGTCCGCGGCATCTGCTGCCTGCGCCCCGGCGTTCCGGGGCTTTCCGAGAACATCCGGGTGAAGTCGATCGTCGGGCGGTTCCTCGAGCATGCGCGCATCTGCGTTTTCGGCAACGGCCACCCGCTGCCTTCGCGCCGGGCGCTCGTCTTCATCAGCAGCGCCGACTGGATGACGCGCAACATGGAATGGCGCATCGAGAGCCTGGTGCCGATCCACAACCCGACGGTGCACGCGCAGGTGCTCGACCAGATCATGGTGGTCAATCTGCGCGACAACATGCAGTCCTGGGAGCTCGGCCCCGACGCGGCGTGGCGGCGGCTCGAGCCCGGGCGCAAGCCGGTTTCGGCGCATGAGTATTTCATGACCAACCCCTCGCTTTCGGGGCGCGGCTCGGCGCTACATGGACCCTTGCCGCCTTCGTCCCCGATGCCGATGCGCCGGCCCGACCGGGTCAGCCAGGACTGAACGGTGCCGGCGAGCCTCCAGGAGGTAACGGCATCCGGCGCGGCGGCGCTGGTTTCCGAACGCGACGGCACGCCGCCGCTCCGCATCGGGCGCGACGGCCTCTCGCGCATGGCGGTGGTGGACCTCGGCTCGAACTCCGTGCGGCTCGTGGTGTTCCAGGGACGCGGACGCAATCCGCTCGGCATCGTCAACGAGAAGGCGGTGATCCGCCTCGGCCGCGGGCTCGAGGCGAGCGGAAGGCTCGATGCCGACACGATGGCGCAGGCGATGACCGTCATGCATCGCTATCAGGCGATCGTCGCGGCGATGGGTGCCTCGCCGTTCGAGGTGCTGGCGACCTCGGCGGTGCGGGACGCCGAGAACGGGCGGGAGTTCGTGGCCCGGCTCGCCCAGCGCATGCAAGGTGTGCGGATACGGATTCTTTCTGGGGAAGAGGAGGCCGCACTTTCCGCGGAGGGCGTGCTGTGCGGCATCCCCGCCGCGGACGGCGTGCTCGCCGATGTCGGCGGCGGGTCGCTCGAACTGGTCCGGCTCGACCACGGGCGGGCGGGCGAGGCAGCGACCTTGCGGTTGGGCGTGATCCGTCTCGCCGAGCGCGCGCGAGGGGACATCGTGCGCGCGCGCACGACCGTGGACGGCGACCTCGCCGGCGTCTCCTGGCTTCCCCAGGGCGCGGGGCGGGATCTCTATCTGGTGGGCGGCACGTTCCGCGCGCTCGCCCGCATCCATATCGCGCAGACGAGCTACCCGCTCGCCATGGTGCACCACTACACGCTCGGCCGCGACGAGGCGCGCGATCTCACCGGCGTCATCGCCGCGGCCTCGCAGCGCGCGCTCGAGCGGCTGCCGGGGGCGCCGCGGCGGCGGCTCGAGGATTTGCCGTTCGCGGCGGTGACGCTGCGGCGCCTGTTGCGCGCGACCGCGGCGGCGCGGGTCGTGTTCTCGGCCAACGGGCTGCGCGAGGGATGGTTCATGCGCCATGTGCCCGAGAGCGTGCGGGCCGAGGATCCGCTGCTCGCGGCGGCCAGGGAATTCGGCGACCGGCTCGGGCGCGATCCGCGGCTCGCGCCGGCGCTGATCGCCTGGACCGAGCCGCTCTTTCCCGGCGAATCGGCCGAAGCCGTGCGGCTGCGCGAGGCGGCGTGCTGGATGAGCGATATCGGCAGCCGCGAGCATCCGGAATACCGCGCCGAACAGACCTTTTTGCGCGTGCTGCGCCAGCCAGGCATCGGGCTCGACCACCATGCCCGCGCCTTCCTCGCCCTCGTGCTGGCGCTCCGCTACGAGGCGGACCGCGGCGCCTCCTTCCTGGCCCCCGTGCGCTCGCTGCTCGACATGGCCGCAGCGAACCGCGCCGAGGCGCTCGGCATCGCGCTCCGCCTCGCCTACACGCTCTCGGCGGGCACACCGGCGCTGCTCGCCGGCACCGCCCTTTCCCTCGAAGGCTCGCGCCTCGTGCTCCGGCTTTCCGAGTGCACGGGCGTCTTCGCCGGCGAGGGCGTGGTGAGGCGGCTCGATCGGCTGGCGCAGGTCCTCGGGCGCGAGGCCGTCACCGACGTGGTGCGCTAAGCCGCCGGTTTACGGCCCCGCGGCGCGGGCGGATGCTCGCGCATTGCGATGAAGGACCTGCCGGATGCGCCTTTTCTCGGCCACGCTCGCGACCGAAACGAACACCTTCTCCCCGCTGCCCACCAGCCTCGACGCCTATAGGGAAAGCGTCTTCCTCCGTCCGGGCGAGCACCCCGACGCCACGCCCCTGATGTGCACCGCGCCGCTCTGGGTCGCCCGCCGGCGGGCGGCCGCGGAGAAGTTCACGCTGATCGAAGGGAGCTGCTTCGCCGCGAGCCCGGCCGGGCTCACCAACCGCGCGGACTACGAATTCATGCGCGATGCCATTCTCGCCGAGCTCAAGGCGGCGCTGCCGGTGGACGGCGTGTTGCTCGGCCTGCACGGGGCGATGGTCGCGCACGGCTATGACGACGTCGAGGGAGACATCATCGAGCGGGTGCGCGAGATCGTGGGCGCGCGCACCGTGATTGGCGTCGAGCTCGATCCGCACTGCCATCTCACGCTGAAGCGGGTGCGCCTCTCCGATATCATCGTGCTGTACAAGGAATTCCCGCACACCGACGTGGTGGAGCGCGCCGAGGATCTGCTCGGCCTCGTGCTGCGGGCGCTGCGCGGGGAGATCCGGCCGGTGATGTCGCTCTACGATTGCCGGCAGATCGGCAGCTACCCGACGACGCTGCCCCTGATGCGGGGATTCGTCGACCGCATCACAGAACTCGAAGGCAAGGACGGAATCCTTTCGATTTCGATCGGCCACTGCTTTCCCTATGCGGACGTGCCGGAGCTTTCCGGCCGGGTGCTGGTGGTGGCGGACAAGGACAAGGAGGTGGCGGACCGGATGGCGAGCCGGATCGGCGCCGAGTTCGTGGCGATGCGCGGACGGACCGCGCCCGAGTACCTCTCGCCCGATGCCGCGATCGACGCGGCGCTGGCCGCTTCGGGTGAGCCGGTCGTTCTCGCGGACCCGGCGGACAACGCGGGCGGCGGCGCCCCTTCCGACAATACGACGATCCTGAGGCGGCTCATCGAACGGGGCGTGGAGCGGGCGGCGGTCGGGCCGATCTGGGATCCGATCGCGGCGAAGCTCTGCTTCGACGCGGGCCTGGGCGCGCGGCTGCCGCTTCGCTTCGGCGGCAAGATCGGGCCCGCTTCGGGGACGCCGGTGGACGCCGTGGTGGAGGTCCTGGCGCTGAAGCGCGACTGCTGGCAGAGCTTCGGCCCGACGCAGGTTCCGTTGGGGGACTGCGCCGCGATCGGCATCGGCGGCGTCGAGGTGGTGCTGATCGAGAAGCGGACGCAGGCGCTCGGCCTCGAGCTTTTTTCGAACCTCGGCATCAATCCGCGCGGGCGCAGGATTCTCGTCCTCAAATCCACCAACCACTTCATGGCCGCATTCGGCCCGATCGCGCACCTTGTGCTGTACGTCGATAGCGACGGGCCGCTCGACCGGAATTATGCGCGCATTCATTATACCCGAGTGA
The DNA here is from genome assembly GCA_035503055.1 of Acetobacteraceae bacterium. Lineage (GTDB taxonomy): Bacteria > Pseudomonadota > Alphaproteobacteria > Acetobacterales > Acetobacteraceae > JAKAWQ01. The sequence goes on along the minus strand of DATJTV010000080.1, from coordinate 6,701 downwards.
GGCGGCCGATCTGGCCGCTCGACGGGGAGGCCGCGCCCGGCCCCATCTTCTGAGCGGCCCCGCGACGGCGGCGATATTGCGACCGGCCGGGGCGGGTGTTAGCGTCCGGCGAGGGAAGGCGGAGCACAGGGGCGCACGGCGAGCCGCGACGAGACGGAAGGTGCGCACACCTCTCAATGGAAAAGGGGACGAACATGGCGATTTCCCGCAGGACAGTGCTGCGAAGCGGCGTGGCCGCGGGTGCGATGGCTGCCGGCGGCCCGGCGATGCGCAAGGCGCGGGCGGCCTCGCCCACGAGCACGTTGAATACCGTTATGCAGGGCGACCTTCGCTCGTTCGATCCGATTTGGACCACCGCCAACATCACCGCCTATTACGGCGCGATGGTATACGACACGCTTTTTGCCCTCGATGCGAATTTCCAGCCTCAGCCTGAAATGGTGGGCAAGTGGGACCTGAGCGAGGACAAGCGCACGTACAGCTTCGCGCTGCGGGACGGGCTCGCGTGGCAGGACAACACGCCCGTCACGGCGGCCGATTGCGTCGCCTCGATCCGACGTTGGGCCGTGCGCAATCCGGCGGGCCAGATGATCATGCAGTACGCGAAGGACCTCTCGGCCAAGGACGACAAGACCTTCGTCCTGGCGCTGAAGGAGCCCTTCGGGCTGGTGGTGCCCGCCCTCGCCGCCACTTCGACGCCCGACTGCTTCATGATGCGGGCGAAGGACGCCGAAACCGATCCTTACCAGCAGGTCAAGGCGCGTATCGGCTCCGGCCCCTTCCTCTTCAATGAGAACGAGACGCGGCCCGGCGCCCGCTACGTGTTCGACAGATGGGACAAATACGTGCCGCGGAAGGAGCCGGCGTCGGGGCTCGCCGGCGGCAAGGTGGTGAAGCTCGACCAGGTGGTCTGGCATAACATCACCGACGACCAGACCGCGCTGGCCGCGCTCGAGTCCGGAGAGATCGACTTTTTCGAGCTGCCGCCGCTCGATCTGCTCGCGCAGCTCCAATCGAACCCGGACATCAAGATCAGGGTTCTCGACAAGTCGGGCTATGTCGGGATGATGCGGCTCAACTGGCTGCATCCGCCGTTCGACAACGTGAAGGCGCGGCAGGCGATGCTCTATCTGATCGACCAGAGCGCCATCCTCAAGGCGACGTTCGGCAATCCGCAATACTACCACAAGGTCGATTCGATCTTCGGCTATGGCACGCCGATGTCGAACGACACCAACGCCGGGTGGTTCAAGGCGGCGCCCGACCTCGCCAAGGCGAAGCAGCTTTTTCAGGAATCCGGGTACAAAGGCGAAAAAGTGGTCGTCCTGCAAGCGACCGACTTCGACTTCATGAACAACTCCGCGCAGCTCATCGCCGGCTGGCTCAAGGAGATCGGCGTCAATGTCGAGCTGGCGGCCTCGACCTGGGGCGGCGTGATCACGCGGCGGGCCAACATGGCGGCCGACGACAAGGGCGGCTGGGATATCTTCATAACCTACGGCTCGAGCTACGATTTCGGTAACCCGATCACGATGGTGGCGCTTCAGGCCAACGGCAAGAAGGGTTGGTTCGGGTGGCCGGAGAACGCGCAATACGAGGCGCTGCGGCAGAAATGGGCCATCGTGCCCACGCTTGCCGAGCGGCAGGCGATCGCCGCGCAGATGCAGGCGATCGCGTGGGACGTCGTGCCGATGGTGCTTCTCGGCCAGTGGAACCAGCCGGCGGCGATGCGCAAGACCGTGGACGGCCTCATCGGGATGCCGGATATCATTCCGTTCTGGAACGTCTCGAAGAGCTGAGACGACTGCGGCCGAGAGCGGATGGCCGCCTATATCGTCCGCCGCCTGCTTTCGACCGTCCTGGTGATGGTACTGGTGGGCGTGTTCGTTTTCCTTCTATTGCACATCGCGCCCGGCGATCCGGCGGCGATCATCGCCGGGAACAATGCGACCCCGGCCGAGATCACGGCGATCCGCCATGAGCTCGGGCTCTCCGATCCGTTGACCGTCCAGTTCGCGCGCTGGTTCTGGGATCTTCTTCACGGGAATTTCGGCATCTCGATCTTTTCCGACACGCCGGTGATCACATTGATCGGCCAGCGGCTGCCGGCCACGCTCTCGCTCACGGCGCTCACGATCGGTTTTGCCGTCATCCTCGCCGTCGCTGCCGGCGTGGTTGCCGCCTGGAAGGCGGGCGGATTGCTCGACGGCCTCCTGATGGGCTTCGCCGCGCTCGGCTTTTCGACCCCGGTGTTCGTGGTCGGGTATTTCCTCATCTACCTTTTCGCCATCCGCCTGCACTGGCTGCCGGTTGAGGGGTATGTCCCGCTCCGGGAGGGAGCCTGGCCCTGGCTCTCTCATTTGATCCTGCCCGCGATCGCGCTCGGGCTCGCCTATGTCGCGCTGATCGCGCGCATCACGCGCGCCAGCATGCTCGAGGTCCTGGCCGAGGACTATATCCGCACGGCACGCGCCAAGGGCGCCTCGAACAGTTCCGTGCTGTTCCGCCATGCGCTCAAGAACGCCGGCGTCCCGATCGTCACGGTGATCGGTATCGGAGTGGCGCTGCTCATCAGCGGCGTGGTGGTCACCGAGACGGTGTTCAATATCCCCGGCGTCGGCCGCCTCGCGGTGGACGCGATCACCAACCGCGACTACCCGATCATCCAGGGCGTGATGGTGATCTTTTCCGGTGCCTACGTCGTTATCAACCTCCTGGTCGATCTCAGCTACGCGCTGATCGACCCGCGCGTACGCTATTGAGGGCGATGTCGGAAGCGCTGGTCACCGCCGCTCCCGCCCGGCGCCCGATCGGCGCCGCGCGCTTCCTTCGCCGCAATGCCAGGATCGCGATCGGCGGGGGAATCGTTTTGTTGATGATCGTGCTCGCCGCCGCCGCGCCGCTGGTGGCCGGGGACCCGAACTCGATGAACCCGATGATCCGGCTGGAGGCACCTTCCGCCCAGTACTGGTTCGGCACCGACAATCTCGGCCGCGACGTCTTCGCGCGCACTCTGTACGGCGGGCAGGTCTCGCTTGCGATCGGCTTCTCGGTGGCGATCCTGGCCGTGGCGGGGGGCATCCTGATCGGGTTGCTCGCGGGCTACTACCGCCGCGTCGACGCCCTGGTCATGCGGGTGATGGACGGGCTGATGGCGATTCCGGCGATTTTGCTCGCGATCGCGCTGGTGGCGCTCACCAGCGGCGGGATCGTCATCGTCGTCATCGCCATCCTGCTCCCCGAACTGCCGCGCGAGGTGCGGCTGGTTCGTGCCATCGTGCTTTCCGCGCGCGAGCAGCCCTTCGTCGAGGCAGCGATCGCCGGCGGTGCGCGCACGCGCAAAATCCTGATCCGCCACATCCTGCCCAGCACCTTCGCGCCGCTCACCGTGCAGGGCACCTATGTCTGCGCCTCCTCTATCCTGGTCGAAGCGGCGCTCTCCTTCCTCGGCGCCGGCGTGCCGCCGTCGATCCCGACCTGGGGCAACATGATCGCCTCGTCGCAGCTCTATCTCGGCTTGGCACCCTGGACGATCTTCTTTCCCGGCGTCGCGCTCGCGGTGCTGGTGCTCGCGGTGAACCTGCTGGGAGACGGGCTGCGCGACTGGCTGGACCCAAGACTCTCGCGCCGCCAATGACAGGCGCCGGATGAATTCGTCTGCGCCCTTGCTTGCCGTCGATGAGCTGAGGACGGACTTCTTCACGAGCGATGGCACGGTGCGGGCGCTGGACGGCGTGAGCTTCGCAATCCAGCCTGGGGAAACGCTCGGCATCGTCGGCGAGTCGGGCTGCGGCAAGAGCGTGACCGCGCTCTCGATCCTGAGGCTCCTGCCACGCAAGGGAACAAGCGTGGTTGCCGACCGTGTGCTCTTCGAGGACCGCGACCTGCTTTCGCTTTCGGAAGCCGAGATGCGGAAGATCCGCGGCAATCGCATCGCGATGATCTTCCAGGAGCCGATGACCAGCCTCAACCCCGTGCATACGATCGGCGCGCAGATCGCCGAGGCGGTGCGGATCCATCAAAATCTCTCGCGCGGCGCGGCGCGCGCACGCGCCGGCGAAATGTTGCGTTTGGTGCATATTCCCGACGCGCCGCGCCGCCTCGCCGACTACCCGCACCAGTTCTCGGGTGGCATGCGCCAGCGGGCGATGATCGCCATGGCGCTCGCCTGCAACCCGAAGCTGCTGATTGCCGACGAGCCCACCACCGCCCTCGACGTCACGATCCAGGCACAGATCCTGCGGCTCATGCTGGAGCTCAAGGAACGCATCGGTGCCGCGATCATGCTGATCACGCACGATCTCGGCGTCGTTGCCGAGACCTGCCAGCGCGTCATCGTCATGTACGCGGGCCGCACCGTGGAGGAGGCCCCGGTCCTCGAGCTCTTCGACCGCCCGGCGCATCCCTACACGCGCGGCCTGCTCGCCTCGATCCCCCATCGCTCCGCCGGCGGGCGACGGCTCGCGGAAATACCGGGCACTGTGCCCTCGCTCCGTGAACCGATCATGGGTTGCGCTTTCGCCCCGCGTTGCCCGATCGTCATCGATCGGTGCCGCAGGGAAGCGCCACCGATGCTGGCACTTGCTTCCGGCCATCGCGCCGCCTGCTTCCGCGCCGCCGAGACCACCGCATGACCACGCCAGTCCTCGACGTGCAGGGCCTGACCAAGCGCTTTCCGATCGCGGGCGGGCTCTTCAACCGTACGCGCGCCGAGGTGCACGCGGTCGAGGACGTCTCCTTCACCCTCGAATCCGGTGAGACGCTCTGCGTGGTGGGCGAATCGGGCTGCGGCAAATCGACGGTCGGCAAGCTCGTCCTCAGGCTGATCGAGCCCACCGCCGGCCGCATCCTGATCGAAGGAACGGATGTCACCGCTCTCGGCGCCGCCGCGATGCGCCCGCTCCGCCGGCGCGCGCAAATGGTGTTCCAGGATCCTTCCGCCTCGCTCAACCCGCGGCTCACCGCAGAGCAGATCGTGACGGAGTCGGTCGAGAACTACGAAAATCTCTCCCGCGCCTCCCGTCGTGAACGCGCCCTCGTACTCCTCCAACGCGTGGGGCTCGGCAAGGAAGCGCTGGAGAAGCATTCGTTCGAATTCTCGGGCGGACAACGCCAGCGGCTTGGCATCGCCCGCGCGCTCAGCCTGCGCCCGGCGCTGATCGTCGCCGATGAGCCGACCAGCGCGCTCGACGTCTCCGTCCAGGCGCAGGTGCTCAACCTGCTGCTCGATCTCCAGGACGAATACGGCCTCGCCTACCTCTTCATCTCGCACGACCTCGGCGTGGTCGAACACATCGCCAGGCGCGTTGCCGTGATGTACCTCGGCCGCGTCGTCGAGCTCGCCGACCGCGAAGCGCTCTTCGCTTCTCCCGAACACCCCTACACCGAGGCACTGCTCGCCGCCGCACCCGTGCCCGACCCGCGCGCCCGGCAGGACCGGCCGATCATCGAAGGAGAGGTGCCAAGCCCGATCAACCCACCCTCGGGCTGTGCCTTCCATCCGCGCTGCCCCTACGCCATCCCGCGCTGCCGCACCGAACGACCCGAGCTCCATCCAACGAGCACCGGCCGCTTGGTGGCGTGCCACCTGCGCCAATGAGAAAGTCCAAGGGGGCTCTGCCCCCTTGGAACCCCCGCCAAGCGAACGGATTGCAAAGGCTCCGCCTTTGCCAGGGCGGGGCTCCCATCGCGCTTGCGCGATGGGGACCCGGTCCAGGGGGACAGCGTCCCCCTGGCCTTATTTCAGGACCATCGGATTGAGCGGCGAGCCGACCGCGCCGGTGATCGGCAGCGGCGGCGCGCAGAAGAAGAACTCGTAAACGCCATCCGTGGCGCAGTCCTCGGCGAGATCCTTGAGGAAGAAGATCTCGCCCATGGAAATGCCGATCATGGGGATGACGACCCAGTGCCACGGCTGCTCGCATTCGCTGCATTCGTTTGGCCGGACCTCGCAGCCCCAGGTGTCCGCGCAGATCGCCGCGATTTCCTTGCGGTAGATCCACTCCGCCGTCTCGAACGCGAGGCCCGGAGCCTCGCCGCCGGCGTATCCGCCCCAGGCGCCGGCCGCGAGCCGTTGCTCCATTTGCCCGGTCCGGACGATCACGAAATCGCCAGGCCGGATTTCGACGCGTTGGTCCGCCGCGCAGCCATCGAGGTCGTCGTTGGTGATCGCCATTCCGTCTTCGAGGAACGGGACGCCGCAGTAACGCGCGATGTCGAGAAGGACGCCTCGTCCGGCCATCCGGTCGCGCACCTTTTCGATGCCGTTGCGCGCCGCGCCATTGGCGTCGACGAGAGTTGCCGGATAGCCGTTCCACATTTTGTCGTCGTAGAAAATATGGGCGAGCGCGTCCCACTGGGTTGCGCATTGCAGCGGCAGCGAGACCATGTCGTCGGCGTAGCGGAGACCTCCTTGGCGTCCGGCGACCGCATCGGTGCCGGTTGCGAGCATGAGGTGGATCGGGTTGAACCGGTTGCCCCACAGGCCCGACTGCGGTCCCTTGCGGTCGAAGTTGAGGCCGAGGCTGAAGCGTCTGCCCTGCTTGACCAGTTTGGCGGCCTCGACAAGCCGTTCCGGCGTGACGAAGTTCAGTGTGCCGATCTCGTCGTCGTCTCCCCAACGCCCCCAGTTCTTGCAGCGCTCCGCGACCTCCCTCAGATGGGAGAGCCCGAACATTTTCTCGTCATAGCGCCGCGGCATC
>DATJTV010000079.1:0-3487 GCA_035503055.1 Acetobacteraceae bacterium | reverse complement strand
GATGCGTTCCTTGAGGCGCTCTTCGGGCGTCTCGGCCCGCTTGCGGGCGGTGGCCGCTTCGGCCTTGCGGTCGGCGAACAGCTCGAGCAGGCGGGCGAGCGGGTCGTAGCCTTCGCTGCGGCGGTCGAGGATGAGGTCCTCGGCGGTCTTCGCCTCCTCGGGCGGGATCTCATGCAGCGGGCGCAGCCGGCTCACATGGACGATCGCCGCGGTCATGCCCGCGCGCAACGCGTGGTCGAGAAAGACGGAGTTGACGACCGCGCGGGCGGCCGGATTGAGGCCGAAGCTGATGTTGGAAAGGCCGAGCACGATCTGCACCTCGGGCAGCGCCTCGCGGATCATGCGGATGCCTTCGAGCGTCCAGAGGCCGAGCTTGCGGTCCTCCTCGTTGCCGGTGGCGATCGTGAAGGTGAGCGGATCGATCAGGAGGTCCGCGGCCGAGAGGCCGTGGCGGGCTGCGAAATCGACCAGGCGGCGGGCCACGGCGAGCTTGCGCTCGGGCGTCTTCGCCATGCCCTCCTCGTCGATGGTGAGCGCGATCACCGCAGTGCCGAAGCGGCGGGCGAGGATAAGCCGCTCGTGCGCGGGTTTTTCGCCATCCTCGAAATTGATCGAGTTGAGGATCGGCTTGCCGCCAATGATTTTCAGCGCCCCTTCCAGCACGCGGATCTCGGTGGAATCGACGACGAGCGGGGCGTTCACGCCGGCGTTGAAACGCCGGACCACCTCGTTCATTTCGGAGAACTCGTCGCGGCCGACGAAGGCGGTGCAGACGTCGAGCGCATTCGAGCCTTCGGCGACCTGCTCGCGCGCCATCACGAGCGCGCCGTCCCAGTCGTGCTTCTCCTGAAGCGCGCGGAAGCGCTTTGAGCCGTTGGCGTTGCAGCGCTCGCCGATGGAAAAAAAACTGTTCTCCTGTCGCAACGGCACCTGGCCGTAGAGGCTGGTCACCGCCGGCACCCAAACCGCCTCGCGCGGCACGGGTGCGGGCCGCTTCTCTCCGAGCCGGCGGAGCATCGCGTCGAGCGCTTCGATGTGGGGGATCGAGGTGCCGCAGCAACCGCCGACGAGGTTGACGCCGTCCTCGACGACATAGCGTTCGAGCCACGTCGCGAGGTCGGCGGCCGCGAGCGGATAATAGGGCTTGCCATCGACCAGCTCGGGCAGGCCCGCGTTCGGCTGCACCGAGATCAGCCGCGGCCAGTTGCGCGAGAGCCAGCCGATATGCTCGGCCATTTCCTGTGGCCCGGTCGCGCAATTGAGCCCCATCAGCGGCACGTCGAGCGCGTGAATCACGGTTGCGGCGGCGGCAATGTCGGGGCCGACGAGCAGGCTCCCGGTCGTCTCCACCGTGACCTGGACGAAGACCGGCGTCTCGCTGCCGGCTTCGGCCCGCGCGCGCTTGGCGCCGTTGATGGCGGCCTTGATCTGCAGCGTGTCCTGGCAGGTCTCGATCAGGATCGCATCGACGCCGCCCTCGATCAGCCCGGCGCATTGCAGCGCGAGCGCGTCCTCGAGCGGGTCGTATTCGATGTGGCCGAGGCTCGGCAGCGTGGTCCCGGGCCCGACGCTGCCGATCACATAGCGCGGGCGTGCATCGGTGAACTGCTCGGCCGCCTTGCGGGCGAGCTCGGCGCCGATGCGGTTGATCTCGCGGGCGCGGTCGGCGAGGCCGAACTCGCCGAGCGTGACCGGCGAGCCCCCGAAGGTGTTGGTCTCGACCATGTCGGCGCCGGCCGCGAAATAGCCGCGATGGATCTCGCGCACAAGGTCGGGGCGCGAAAGATTGAGCACGTCCGTGCAGTTTTCCTTGCCCCAGAAATCGCGCTCGACATCGAGCGTCAGCGCCTGCACGCGGCTGCCCATGGCGCCGTCGCAAAGCAGAACGCGGTCTTGCAGCAGCTCGAGCAGCGGCGGGCGCGGCATTTTTTTCCCTTCAGGCGGCGGCGCGTTGGGCGGGCCAGATGCGCACGGCAAGCGGGCCCGCGACAGAGCGGGCGGGCGCGTGACGGAGGCCGGCGGCGCCAAGCCATCCGGCGATCTCGGCATCGGAAAAACCCGGCCAGCGATGGGCGAGGCGGGCGGTCGCCGCCGCGTCGTGCGGGGCGAGATCGACAATCACGAGCCGCGCGCCGGCGCGCAGCACGCGCGCGGCTTCGGCGAGCACGGCGGCCGGGTCCTCGGCGTAGTGGAGCACCATCTGGAGCGTGGCGATGTCGAAACCGCCGTCCGGCAGTGGCAGGCGGTACATATCGGCGCGGCGGACCGTGCAATGGGTGAGGCCGGCGCCGGCGAGGCGGGTGCGCGCCAGCGCCAGCATGGCGGGGCTCGCATCGATGCCGAGGCCGCCGTCGATGCGCGGGGCGAGGAGGGAGAGCAGGCTGCCGGTGCCGGTCCCGATATCGATCATCCGGCCGAGCCTGCCGTCGGGGAGCACGGCGAGAAGGGTTTTCGCGACATCGGCCGCCGGCAGGCCGAGCGCCCGCATCTCGTCCCAGTCCGCGCCCTGCCGGGCGAAGCTTTCGGAGGCGATTCGCGCGCGCTCGGCGAGTACGCGGGCGACCTGGCGGCGGTCGGCGGCGAGAACGGGGTCGTCCTCGGGCAGGCGGGCGAGGAGGGCCTGGGCGAGCCCGCCTTCCGCGCCGCCGGGCAGTTGAAACCAGGCGTGGGCGCCCTCGCGCGCCCGCTCGAGCAGGCCGGCCTCGCAGAGCAGGCGCAGATGGCGGGAGAGGCGCGGCTGGGACTGGCCGAGGATCGCGATGAACTCGCTCACGCAGAACGGTCCGCGGGCGGCGAGCGCAAGCAGGCGGAGCCGGGTGGGCTCGGCGGCGGCGCGCAGGCTCGCGAGGAGGCTGTCCATAGCCAAGTATCACATAAACATATCCTTATGTCCACATGGCGCCGCCTCCGACCGGAAGAACGACAGGTAGCGCCTCGGTTTGAATTTCCGGATCGGGCAGGAAACGGCGGCGCTCCCGCTTAGACGATGGAGCAGCGTACCGCCGGCTCATTGTCGATGGACACGACGACAGTGTCGCCGGGCGCCACCGGATAGAGGCCGAGAGGCGTGCCCGAGAGCACGATCTGGCCCGGAGTCAACGCCAAACCGAATTCCGCAAGATGCTGGCGGAGCCAATCGACCGAGGCCGCCGCGCCGCCCGCCATCGGCCACAAGTCACCGGATTCGACAATCCGAGTGCCGATTTCAACTCTGAGCAGCGGACTGCCGCCAGGATGAGCCAAAGATGATGACCATTCTTTCTCCGCCACCACGATGCCCGCGTTCAGACCGTTGTTCGCGACCAGCTCCACCAACGTCTTGCGCGGTCCCCTGAAGACGAAGTGATGCAGTTCGATAACCGGGAACGCAGCCGCGATTTCACCATCGTCCCCGATGCGAATGGCCATTTCGCCTTCGATCGCCAACCGCGCAAAGTCAGCCACGTCAAGGCGCGCGCCGGTCCGGCGAACCTCGCTTTCGTAGAGA
>DATJTV010000078.1:0-8867 GCA_035503055.1 Acetobacteraceae bacterium | reverse complement strand
GAGTCCGTCCAAAGATCGCCCGACATGCCCCGGGCGGGGGTCTTGAGCCAACAAAACCGAGGGAAAGCTCCGGGAACGTCAAGAACCCCAGAAACCAGGAGCAAAAGTCAGAAAGATCAGGGGGATTTTCAGCAGCCTGCTAATGCTGCGCGCTGGCGAACAATCGCCGGGCCGCGCCGAGGACCTCGAATTGGTATCTGCGGTTGAGAATGGGCGTGTGCGAGTGGTAATCGCCGATCGCTCGCATGACGTCGCCGTGCGTCTCGTTGAGATAAACGCGCAGAATGGCGCCGGCGGCGGTGATGTTGAAGCAAGCGTCGCCGATCAGGCGCGACCAGACGGCGAGCGGGGTAAGCCCGCTCGCCCTGGCGATCGGGAGCACCCAGAACGTGTTGACCTGCATCACGCCGAGATCATCGGTGCCGTTCGTGTTGTGGTGCACGACGCCCGGCGCGCCCGCCTCCACGGCCTGGATCGCCGGCAGCGCGCTCGGCGGCAACGCATAGAGATGCGCCACAGCCAGCATGCAGCGGAAGAAGGGGATCGGTGTCATTTGTTTCCGGAACGGACTATAGAGCGTGACCGCCGAAGGCGGAACGCCGAAAGCGTGAATCGCGCGAGAGCACAATGACCAAGAGCGGGATGGGTGAGCGTAAGCGATCCCATCCCGCTCTCGCAGGTCGCCGGCGCCGGGACAGCCCTGGCCTCAGCCGCCGGCCGGCTTGACGTCGAGAACGCGGCTGAGGAGCCATTCGCCGTCGATCTTCTCCTCGGTCAGCGCCATCGCCAGCACTTCGCCGGCGAACACCGGAGCAGCCATGATCATGTCCGGGTGCACGCGGCGGACTCGCTCGAGATTCTTTCGCGAACTGACCGCTGCAACCTTTTTCGCCTCCGATTCGAGCTCGTGCGCCGCAAGGATGACGAAGGCATTCTCCGAATCATCGTCGGAGAGGGCGAGGACCGCACGCGCGTGCTCCGCGCCGGCGGCGCGCAGCGCCTCGATCTCGGTCGGATCGCCTTCCATCACCTCCGTATCGCCGAAGCTCGTGTCCTTGCCTTCGACGATGACGAGCACTGGGGCACCGCGCCGGCGGAGCTCGCGCGCCGTGTTGTGCGCGAGCACGCCGCCGCCGGTGATGATGAAGTGGTTGGCCCGTACCATCTGCTTTCTCCGGTTGCCCATCGCGCGGTCGAGCCGGCCCTGCACGGCCGGCCCGACCACCGCGGTGAGCGCGGTTGCGAACACGGTGAGCCCGAGGACGATCAGCGAAACGACGAACAGCCGCGCCTCGTTGCTCTTGGGCACGATGTCGCCGTAGCCCACCGTCGACATGGTCACGATCGTAAAATAGAAGGCGGCCGGCAGATTGGTGATTGCGGGCGCGAATCCGGCGCCGAGCAGAAAAGCGCCGAGCACGCCGTAGATCATCAGCACCAGGATCGCGGCGACGGCGAAGAGCGTGTTCGCGGCGAGCGACGACCAGTTGAACCAGCGTCGGGCCGCGACCAGCGCGACGAACAGGACCACGACATAGATGGCCTGGCCGCTCACCAGCCCGCCGGAGCCGCCCTGGGCAGCACTATGCATGGCGAGGACGAGCTGGGCGATCGTCAGTCCGAGCGCGCAGAGCCAGGCGACGCGCGAGCGGGCGAGCAGGCCGAGCGCCACCAGCACCTGGAGCACGCCCACCACCGTCGCCGGCACGCCGACGAGGATCAGGCGGGGAATCTCGCCCGAGATCGGATGGAGCGCATTGATAAGCTGGCCGAGGTCGAGATGCAGATACTCGGCCGCGTAGCTGCGGATCGTCGGCAGCAGCGCGAGCGCGCCCGCCCCACCGACCGCCAGCGCCAGCGGCACATGGGGGAACCAGAGGTCCATGCGAAGGCGACGGTACCAGCTTCCGTAGAGGGACCGCAGACCTCGCCTGGTTGCCTCGACCGCCCTGGCCATCCTGCCCGCTCGGATGTTACTTCACGCCCCCGAGCGTCAGGCCTTGCACCAGATAGCGCTGCGCCCAGGCGAACAGGACCGCGACCGGTACCGTCGCCGCCAGCGTCGCCGCCATCACCTGGTTCCATTCCACCGAGTAGCGGCCGGCGACGAGGTTGACGACGGAGAGCGTGATTGTCTGCTTGTCCGGCGAGCGCAGCATGGTGAGCGCCACGGTGAACTCGTTCCACCCGTTGACGAACGTCACCATCGCCGTCACTGCGACCGCCGGCACCGCCATCGGCAGGAAGACGCTCAGCACCGCGCGCGGCCTGGTGCAACCGTCGATCCAGGCCGCCTCCTCGAGATCGCGTGGGATCGCAACGAAATATGCCGATAGCATCCACACGGCAAAGGCGATATTGAACGCGGCATAGATCACCACGACGACGATCCGCGTGTTGACCAGCGTGCCGTCGCCGAACGGCACCGCGGCGGCCATGCGGAACAGCCCCAGCACGAGCAGGATCGGCGAGAGCATCTGGGTTACCAGAAGGAAGCGGCGATAGAGCCCCTTGGCCGCGAAGGCGAGGCGCGAGACTGCATAGGCCGCCGGGATCGATACCAGCAGCGCGAGCAGCGTCGCGCCGACGCTGATTGCAAGGCTGTTCACGATCGCGCTGCCGAAATCGGCGGCCTGCCACATAGCCGCGAAACTTCCCCAATCGATATGGCGGGGAATCCAGCGCGGCGGAAACTCCAGCACTTCGGGCGTCGGCTTGAGCGCGGTCGAGAGCATCACCGCGAAGGGGAAGAGCACGATCGCGATCAGCGGGGCCAGCACCAGCCAGCAGAGGACGCTGCGCCCCACCGCGCGGCGCCGCGTCATGCGGCTTCCCGCTCTTCGAGGCGCAGATAAACGAGCGTGATCGCAAAGACGATCGCGAGCATCGCGACCGAGACCGCGGCCGCGACCCCGGGCCGCCCGATCTGGAAGGCCAGCATGTAGAGATAGGTCACCAGGATCTGAGTCGAATTGTCCGGCCCGCCTTGCGTCATCACCCAGATGATCGGAAAGGAGTTGAAGACGTAGATCATGTTGAGCACGACCGCGATGGTGACGAACGGTCGGAGCAGCGGCAGCGTCATCCAGCGGAACTGCGCAAACCTGCCTGCCCCGTCGATCCGCGCCGCCTCGTAGATCTCGCCCGGGATCGAGGCGAGCCCGCCCAGGAAGATCGTTACCGTGAAGGGGACCGAGACGAGGATGCCGACCCCGACCTCGACCGGGAACGCGGTATCGCCGCGCGCCATCCACTGCACCGGCCGCGCGATCAGCCCCGCTTCCTTCAGCACCGCGTTCACCATCCCGTAGTCGCCGTTGAACGACCAGAGCCATACGATCGCGGCCATCGCGAGCGACATCGACCACGGCAGCAGGACGATCGTGCGCGCGAGCCCGCGCCCGTGGAAATCCTCACCGAGCACCATCGCGACGGGAAGCGATAGGATCACGGTTCCGCCGACGACCAGGGCGGTCCATTCGAGCGTGCGGAGCGCGGCGCCGAGGAACACCGGATCCTCCAGCATGCGGGCATAGTTCGCGAGGCCGACGAACCCGCGCACCAGGCCGAAGGGCGAGACATCGTGCAGCGAGAGCTCAAGGATCTCGAGGAAGGGATAGACGATGACGACGAGCGCCAGCGCGAGGCTCGGCCCGATCAGGAGCCACGGGACCATCGCTTTCGGAACGGCGGCCGGGGCCCTCCGCTCCCGCGCCCGCCCGATCGAAACTGCCGGCAATCCCCCGCCTAGCCCTTCAACCGGCGCTCAATCGCCGCTCAGTGCGCGATCGGCCTGGACGGAGGCAAGCTTGAGCGCCGCGGCCGGCTCGGCCCGGCCGAGATAGACGGACTGCACCGCGTCGATCACCGCTTGGGCCATGCCCTCCCAGCCCGGGATGGTCGGCGCGAAGTGCGCCTCCGGCAGCAGACTTACGAAAATCTGCAGCTGCTTGTTGTCGGCGAAATAGGGATCCGCCGCGGCAGCCTTCGTGGTGGGCAGGAAGCCCTCGTTCTTGTTGAACTGCACGCGCGGCCCCTTCGTGAAGAGGAAGTCGAGGAATTTCCAGCCTGCCTCCTTGGCGTGCGAATTCGCGAACATGACGATCGAATCGGTCACGGCGTAGGTGGCCGATGTGGTGCCGCGCGGCACCGGGCAGATGCCGTATTGCAGGTGCGGCGCCTCGCTCGCGATCTGGTTGATGAGGAACGGGGCCGTGATCATCATTCCGACGCGACCCTGCTTGAAGAGGTTCTGGACGTCCTCGCGCGTGTCGTCGGTGACGCCGGGCTGGGTGAGCCCCTCCTTCACCATCGTCTGGTAGAGAGTGAGCGCCTTGACGCCGGCCGGCGAATCGAAGGCGGCCTTGCCATTCGGCCCGATCAGCTCGCCGCCATAGCTCCAGAGGGCGTAGTACCAATAGACGTCGGTCTCGATCGCCTTCCCCTGCAGCCCGAACCCGTAGCCGCCGGCAGCCTTGATCTTGCGCGCCGCGGCGACGACGTCGTCCCATGTCTTCGGCCCGTCAGGGAAGCCGGCCTTGGTCAGCATCGGCTTGTTGTAGAACATCGCCCGCGCCGAGGCGGCGATCGGCAGCCCGTATACCTTGCCGTTGATCTTGGCCGGCTCGAGGAAGGCGCCGATGAATCGGTTCTGGAACTCGGGCGTCATGAAGTGCCCGAGAGGCTCGGCCATGCCGTCCTTGACGAAGGTCAGCAGCCAGCGCGTGCCGATGATGGAGAGATCGGGCGTCACCCCGCCGGAGATGTCGGTCTGCAGCGTCTGCAGCAGCGTGTCCCAGTTCACCACGTCGATGCTGACCGTTATTCCGGGATTGGCGGCCTCGAACTCCTTCGCCATCTGCTTGAAATAGGGCCCGGTCGCGGCGCTGTAGTAGGCGACGGTGACGTGCAGGGTGGTCGCGGCGCGGGTGGTGAACGGAGCGAGCACGAGGGCGGAGCCGGCGGCCGCCATCAGCTTGCGCCGGCGCACTCCGGTGCGGACAGTTGGCGGAGCTGCTGCTTTGGCCACAATCCTCTCCTTCCCATCCGGTTGGGATCGCCCAGGGGACCCCGCAGGCCAGTCGAGCCCAGCTGATGCGCGATTGCAAGATTGCGCGAGGCCGGGGAGATCGGGGACATGAGATCATGACATCGCTGATGCTCGCCGAGGCGCTCTCCGCCCCAGAGGCGGTCGCGCGCTTCCTCGCCGCCGATGCCGGCCCCTGGGAGGATTTCGGCACCCGCCTGCGCGCGGCGGACCCGCCGGCGGCGATCACCGTCGCGCGCGGCAGCTCGGACCATGCCGCCTCCTATCTCGCCTACCTGCTGACGGCCCGGCTCGGCCGGCCGGTCGCCTCGCTCGCCCCCTCGCTCGTCACGCTCCGCCACGCGCCGCTCCACGCTCGCGGGCTGCTCGCGGTCGGCATCTCCCAGTCGGGCCAGAGCCCCGACCTCGTCGAGACCCTGGGCGCGCTCCGCGCCGCGGGCGCGATAACCGCCGCACTCGTCAACGACATCGCCTCCCCGCTCGCCGCGGCGGCGGAGTGGCGCTTCGGGCTCGCGGCCGGTCCGGAGCGGGCCGTCGCCGCGACCAAGAGCTGCCTCGCGAGCCTCGCCGCTTCCGCCCGTCTCGTCGGCGCCTGGCAGGGCGATTCCCGCTACCTCGCCCAGCTCCGCGCGCTTCCGGCCCGGCTTGAGGAGGCAGCGCGAGCCGATTGGAGCGCCGCCGTTCCTCCCTTCGCGGCAGCCGGCCGCGCGATCGTCGTCGGCCGGGGCCTCGGCCTCGCCATCGCCGCAGAGGCGGCGCTCAAGCTCAAGGAGACAAGCGGGCTGCACGCCGAGGCCTTCAGCGGGGCGGAGCTTCGCCACGGCCCGATGGCCCTGATCGGCCCGGGGGAGAGTGTCCTTATTCTCGCGATGCGCGGCCCGGCCCTCGCCGGCCTCGTTTCGCTCGCCGGCGACCTCCGTGCCCGGGCTGCGACCGTGGTGCTCGCCGCGCCCGCGGAGGTCGCCGAGCGGGACCTCACGATGACGACGACCGGCGATCCCGATCTCGACCCGCTCGCCGCCCTGCAGTCCTTCTATCCCTTCGCCGCCGCGTTGGCGGAGGCGCGCGGAATGGACCCCGACGCCCCGCCCAACCTCAGCAAAGTCACGCGAACGCTTTAGGAGGAACGGCCACGGGGATGGCGTCCCCCTGGAGGGCGCATGCGATCGTTACTGAAGGAGATCGAACATGCCGAAGTTCGACGCCGACACGCTCAGCGTGCTGCGCGATACCAAGGAAGTGGCGATCCGCACCGGGAAGCACCCGACGCAGCCGGTCACCATCTGGGTCGTGGTCGTCGGCGAGGAGGTGTTCGTCCGCTCGGTGCGGGGGAGCCGGGGCCGCTGGTACAAGGACCTCGCCGCTGGCGGGCCGGCGACGCTGGACATCGGCGACCGGCAGCTGCCGGTGCAGGCGATCCCGGCGCCGGACGCCGCATCGGTGGATCATGCGAGCCGGGAGTACCTGGCGAAATACCGGACCAGCCCCTATGCGGAGCCGATGGTGCGCGCCGAGGTCTTGCCGACCACGTTGCGGCTCGAGGCAAGGTGAGGCGATTGGGCGCGCCGCATGCGCCGGGAGCGCAAGGCGCCGATCGGCCTTACTTGCTCCCCTCGGCTCCGGCCTGGCGGAACGTCACCACCAGCACGTCGCGGAAGGCCGGGCGGGCAGGGTCCTCGGGCTCGACTGCAGTCACCCCGTGCATCACCCGATGGTCGTCGACGAGGGCCGCGGCGAACGGCTCGGCCAGGGTGAAGCTGCCGAGCGTGCGGCCCGTGAGGTCATGGATCGAGGTCACGCCGCTTCGGACGTTCTCGCGGCGGATCAGCAGCACGAGCACGTAATCCACGCCGTCCCGGTGCATCCCCTCGGGCGTCGGCTGGCCCGCGGTACCGGGGCGCGCCTCGATGCGGAACTGGTGCGCCTCGATATGCCAGGCGCGGCTCGGCGCGAGCCGGTCGAAGAGGCCACGGCACGTGGCAAGGATCGCCCGCATGGTGGGCCCTCCCCCCGCCGCCTCGGCGATGGGCGCGAACCACCGCTCGATCCCGCCGTTCAGCGCGTTGTAGTCGCGGCTCTGGTAGTGCGGCTGGTGCGGGCCACGGACGATTGGCCCGCCGCACGCCGGGGCGCCGAACACGCCGAAGCGGCGGCGGCGGTAGCGGCCGCCATCGGCCATGTAGACGTCGAGCCCGAGATCGTTCCAGCTCGCCGCGAACTCCGCCCAGTCGGCGAGCGGGCCGGCCGCCTCGATCAGCGCGCGCATGCGAAGGCCCGGCACGTACGCGAAGCCGTCGCGCGCGAGGACATGGAAGAGATCGGCAAGCGGATCGGTGCGGGTCATAGGCGGGCTCCGGGAGGGGCGTTCGCGCCCCGGGGGAGATGATAGAGCGTGACGGGCTGGTCCAGAACCAGCTTCTGGTGCGGGAAAGGTATCTCGATTCCGAGCTCGTCGAAGCGCTTCTTCATCCGCCGGTTGAACTCCCGCATGACCGACCAGCGCTGCGAGGGCCCCGTGCGTAGCCGGCAGACGACGACCACCGAGGAGGCGGCGAACTCGTCGAGCCCCCAGACCTCGAGATCGTCGCGGATCAGCGGCGCCCATTCCGGATCTTTGCGCATGTCGGCCGCGATTTCCTTCAAGACCGCGATCACGCGATCGACGTCCTCCTTGTAGGCGATGCCGACATTGAACACCGCGTAGCTGAAATCGCGGGTCATGTTGGTGACGCTGGTGACGGCGCTGAACGGCACGATGTGGATCGAGCCGTCCTTGTCGCGCAGCCGGATCGTCCGGATCGAGAGATTCTCCACGACTCCGGCGAGCCCGCCGAGCGAGACGACGTCGCCCACCTGCATTGCATTCTCGAGCAGGAGGAAGAGGCCGGTGATGATGTCCTGGACGAGCTTCTGCGCGCCGAAGCCGATCGCGATGCCGACGATGCCGGCGCCGGCGAGCAGGGGGGCGATGTTCACGCCGATCTCGCTCAGCGCCATCAGCCCGACGACGATGACGATCACGACGAAGAGGGTGGCCCGCATCATCGGCAAGAGCGTGCGCAGGCGGGCCGCGCGCGTCACGTGCCCCTCGCGCGAAAGCCGCGCCAGTTGCCGCTCCACCGACCCGTTCACCGCCTCCCACACCAGCATCGCCGCCGCGACCGTGACGCCGATCACGACCACCGCGCCGAGCGTGCGCCCGCCGAGCGAATTGGAGGAGAACCAGGCGAAGGCGTCGACGCCCCAAACCTCGAGCAGGATCAGAACGGCAAACACGCCGAGCACGCTCGAGACGAGGTTGCGCAGGCCCCTGAGATAGTACCGGGCGCGCCGCTCCAGGCCGGGAAAACGGTCCGCCAGGTCCTCGCCGATCCGGATATGCCTCTCGATCGCGCCCTTGACCGCGCCGTCCACCGCCCATGCGGCCGCGATCACCAAGACCGCCGCGACGCAAAAGCGGAGAAGCGTGGTGAAGCCGTTCGGCACGCCGACCGCCCAGACCACCCAAAGCGCCAGCAAATAAAAGATCGCAAGGTAATGCCAGTAAGCGGCGAGCGCGTTGCGCAATACCGCGACCGGTCCGCGCGCGCCCGCGGGTGCCCGGAGGTGCGCCCTCACCGTGCGGCGCTGCTGCAGCACGATCACCACCAGGAAGAGGTGCACCACCAGCGCCACGAGCTTGACGAAGGCGAGATGGAGGCTCGGGTAGAGCCCGAACAGAAGTGCGACCTCGGCGGCGGTGTAGCCGAAGACGCTGACCCCCACGATCCGCCGCGACCAGAGCATCGCGTAGCGCGCGGCGTCGTCGCTCACCGGCAGA
>DATJTV010000077.1:0-13674 GCA_035503055.1 Acetobacteraceae bacterium | reverse complement strand
GGGCTTGCGCAGCCCCTCGGGAATGACGCCCACGATGCGCCCGCCGACCGCCAGCACGGCATCGGCGAGCACGCCCATCAGGCCGACTTGCCCGCCGCCATAGACGACGCCGATCCCCGCCTCCGCTAGCCGCCGGCCGAGCGTGGCCGCGGCGCGACGGAAGGCGGGATCGGCGCCGTCGCGCGAGCCGCAGAAGACGGCAACGGTGCGAACGAGAGCCATTGGATTCTCGTACCCGCGCGCCGCGCGGAAGGCCAGAGCCCCCTCGTCCGCCGCGTTGCCACGCCCGGGGCCCCGCCGCTAGATTGACCCCGTGGGGACAAGGCGACCCGGGACCGGCCGGGCGCCCTCTTTCATACACCCGATTGGGGAGTGATGCCGATGGTGACGGTGCCCGCTGAGTTCCTGGATTTGCTCCAGGAGAAGAAGGCCTTCGCCAGCCTGGCGACCGTGATGCCCGACGGAACGCCGCAGGTGACGCCGGTCTGGTTCGATTACGAGGGCGGCCGTCTGCGCGTGAACTCGGCCAAGGGCCGGGTCAAGTCGCGCAACATGACCGAAGGAGCGCCGGTCGCACTCTCGATCATGGATCCCGACAACCCCTATCGCTATATCCAGATCCGCGGCCGCGTCGCGCGCGTCGCCGAGCAGGGAGCCGACGCACATATCGACCGGCTCGCCAAGAAATATCTCGGCAAGGACAAATATCCCTTCTCACAGCCCGGCGAAGTGCGGGTCATGTTCGAGATCGAGCCGGAGGCAACGCACACGATGGGCTGAACGAAGGCGCGCTAAAGCAGATCGCCCACGGCGTTGCGGTAGCGCCGCAACGCCGCGAGATGATCGGCGAGCGACTTGCCCGCGATCCTTCGGTGATGGGTGCGGCCGTAGGTGCTGTTGAGCGTCACATGGGTTACGCCGGCCGATTTCCAGAAGTTGAATTGCGCGCGCCAGGCCTTTTCGTCGCCGTCGGCCGTGGAGACCCAGACCTCCTTGCCGATGCTGCCCGGGTCGCGGCCTTCCTGCTCGGCGTAGCGGTCGAGCTTGGCGAACTCCGCCTTCGCGCTCTCGTCCGCGGGATAGGCGAGCATCATCCAGCCGTCGCCCGATTTGGCGATGCGCCGCAGCGTCAGATCATGATGCCCGCCGAACCAGATGGGGATGCGCCGGCGCGGCGGCAGCGGGTTGATGCCGGCATCCTCGATCCGGTGCCAGCGTCCCTCGAAGGTGACATGCGGCTCGGCCCAGAGCGCCTGCATCACCTGCACCTGCTCCTCCGAGCGCTTGCCGCGGTTGTGGAAATCCTCGTTCAGGCCGACGAACTCGACCTCGTTCCAGCCGATGCCGATGCCGAGACGGAACCGTCCGCCCGAGAGCACGTCGAGCGAGGCCGCCTGCTTGGCGACCAGCACCGCCTGGCGCTGCGGCAGGATCAGCACCTGGGTCGAGAACCCGATTCGCGTGGTGCAGGCGGCAAGGAAGCCGTAGAGCACGAACGGGTCGTGAAAGAGATCGGCCGACGTGTTGCGATCGCCCCAGCCGGGCCGGCTCGCGACGTTGACGCCCAGCACATGGTCCGGGGCCGCGAGATGGTCGTAGCCGGCCTCTTCCGCGGCTTCGGCGAACGTCCGCACGGTCGCGGGCTCGCCGCCGATATCGATCAACGGCAATGCAACGCCGAGCTTCATCGCCCGCTCCTCCTCGCCCGTGGCCGCCGTCACGTTACCGCGCCGGCGCGGGGCTGTCGCGGCCGGAGGGGTCCGGCTATGCTCCGCCACCGCGACCCCATCCTCGACAGCAGCGGGTAGAGAAGTGCTCAAGCTCGGATACAAGGCCTCGGCCGAGCAGTTCGCGCCGAACGAGCTCCTCGAATTCTCCTGCCTGGCCGAACGGTCCGGCTTCGATTCCGTGTTCATCAGCGACCATTTCCAGCCCTGGAAGCATGCGGGCGGCCACGCCCCCTTCTCGCTCGCCTGGCTCGGGGCGCTCGGGGCGAGAACGTCCCGCATCGTCATCGGCACCAGCGTGCTCACGCCCACCTTCCGCTACCATCCGGCGGTGATCGCGCAGGCGTTCGCCACACTCGGGGTCATGTTCCCGGGACGCGTCGTGCTCGGCATCGGCACCGGCGAATCGCTCAACGAGGTGCCCTCGACCGGCATGCAATGGCCAGAGTTCAAGGAGCGCTTCGCCCGGCTGCGCGAGGCCGTGACACTGATCCGCCGCCTGTGGAGCGAGGAACGCGTGACGTTCGCGGGACAATTCTATCGCACCGAAAAGGCGACGATCTATGACCGGCCGCCGGAGTCGGTCCCGATCTATGTTGCGGCCGCCGGGGCGATGATCGCGCGCTATGCCGGCAGAGCGGGCGATGGGCTGATCTGCACCAGCGGCAAGGCGCCCGAGCTCTATACCGAGACCCTGCTTCCCAAAGTCGCGGAGGGGCTTGCCGAGGCGGGCAAGCGGGACCGCGCGTACGAGCGGATGATCGAAGTCAAGGTCTCATTCGATACCGAGAGGGCGCGGGCGATGGAAGACACGCGGCAGTGGGCCGTGCTGGCGCTGACGGCGGAAGAAAAACTCACCGTCGAGGACCCGGTCGAGATGGACCGGCTCGCCGCGAGCCTTTCGGCGGAGCGCACCGCCAGCCGCTGGATCGTCTCGACCGACGCGGACGAGCATGTCGCGCGCATCGCGCACTATCTCGATCTCGGCTTTCGCCACCTCGTCTTCCACGCGCCAGGCCCGGACCAGGCGCGGTTCCTCCGCCTCTACGCCGAGCAGGTGCTGCCGCGGCTCCGGAGGCTGCCGCAAGCGGCATGACGTGTCTCGACTCGCTCCAACTTTCGGCCGTGCGCGGCCTCAAGCCGATCGAGCGCGGCGATGACCTCGCCGCGCTGATCGCCGCCGCCTTCGCCGCGAACGACCTCGCCCTTCGCGAGTGCGACGTGGTGGTGGTGGCGCAGAAGATCGTCTCGAAATCGGAAGGACGGCTGGTCGATCTCGCGACCATCGCGCCCTCCCCGCGCGCCGTGGCACTTGCGGGCGAAATCGGCAAGGACCCGCGGCTGGTCGAGGCGATCCTCTCGGAATCCGTCCGCGTCGTGCGCAAGCGGCCCGGCCTCCTCATCGTCGAGCACCGTCTCGGCTTCGTCATGGCGAATGCGGGCGTCGATCAGTCGAACGTCGCCGTGCCGGATGGGCGGCAGCGCGTGCTGCTGCTGCCCGAGAACCCCGATGCGAGTGCGGCTTCCTTGCGCGAGCGGCTGCGGACGCTAACCGGCGCCACGGTCGGCGTCATCATCAACGACAGCTTCGGCCGGGCCTGGCGGCGCGGCACGGTCGGCGTGGCACTCGGCGCCGCGGGGCTGCCGGCGGTGATCGATTTGCGCGGCCGTCCGGATCTCTTCGGCCGCGCGCTCGAAGTCAGCGTCATCGGCTTCGCGGACGAGATTGCCGCCGCTGCCTCGCTGCTCATGGGCCAGGCGGACGAGGGGCGCCCTGTCGTGCTCGTGCGCGGCCTCGCCTGGTCCGCTTCGCCCTCGCCAGCCGCGAGCCTCGTACGCCCGGCGGAGGAAGACCTCTTCCGATGACGCGGGACCTCGTCCTCGCACTCTCCGGCGGCATCGGCGGGGCCAAGCTCGCGCTCGGCCTGGCACGCATCCTGCCGGCGCAAGACCTCCTCGTCATCGCCAACACCGGCGACGATTTCGAGCATCTCGGCCTCGCGATCTCGCCCGATATCGACACGCTGATGTACACGCTCGCCGGCCTCGACAACCAGGAGCTCGGATGGGGCCGGCGCGACGAGACCTGGTCGTTCATGGAAACGCTCGCCTCGCTCGGCGGCGCGGACTGGTTCCGCCTCGGCGACCGCGATCTCGCCGTCCATGTCGAGCGCACGTGCCGGCTCCGTGCCGGCGGCGAGACTCTCTCGGCGATCACGGCGGATTTCTGCCGCCGCCTCGGCGTCGGCCCGCGCGTGCTGCCGATGAGCGACGATCCCGTGCGCACGCGCCTTCGCACCGACGAAGGCTGGCTCGATTTCCAGGATTATTTCGTCCGCCTGCGATGCCGCCCCGTGGTGCGCGAGATCATCTTCGTCGGCGCCGCCGCCGCGCGCCCCCATCCCGACTTTCTCGCCGCGCTCGCTGCCGAAACGCTGCGCGCGGTGATCATCTGCCCCTCCAACCCGTTCATCAGCGTCGAGCCGATTCTCGCCGTGCCGGGAGTGCGCGCAGCGATCGCCGCCTCGCCGGCGCCGGTGATCGCCGTCTCGCCGATCATCGCCGGCCGCGCGGTCAAGGGCCCCACGGCCAAGATGATGCGCGAGCTCGGCATAGCGCCCGGCGCCGCCGCGGTCGCCGAGCGCTACGGCGATCTGCTCGACGGTTACGTGATCGACTGCGAAGACGCCGACGAGGCAGAAGGCCTCGGCCCGCACGTCACGCTCGCGCGGACGCTGATGACGACGCTCGCCGAGCGCGAGCGGCTCGCTCGCGTCGTGCTCGACGCGGCCGACGCGCTCCGATGAGCGGGGCCGATCGCCTTTGGGCGGTCGTGCCCGTCAAGGAATTTTCGGGCGCGAAGCAGCGCCTCGCGTCGTTACTGACGCCGGAGCAGCGCCGCGCCCTCGCCGCCTGCATGCTGGAGGATGTGCTCGAGGCGCTCGCCGCGGTCGCCGCACTCGGCGGCATCCTCCTCGTCACTGCGGAGCCGGCCGCCGCCGCCCTCGCGCAGCGCTACGGCGCGCTCATCAGCGCCGATGGCGCGCGCGCCGGCCACACCGGCGCCGTCGCCGCCGCGTGCCGCCGCCTCGCCGCCGAAGGCCGCGCCGGCATGATCACCCTCCCCGGCGATCTTCCCGCGATCACCGCCGCCGAGATCTCGGCAGCACTCGCCGCGCACAAGCCCGCACCCTCGTTCACCATCGTGCCCGCGCACGACGATCTCGGCTCCAACGCCGTCCTCTGCTCGCCGCCGGACGCGGTCGCGCTGCAATTCGGCGACAACAGCTTCTTCCCCCACCTCGACTCCGCACGGCGCGCCGGCATCGCGCCCACCATTCTCCGCCTGCCCGGGATTGCGATGGACATCGACCATCCTGCGGACCTCGCTAGGTTCCTCAATATGGAACCGTCCCGTCCGACCCGGACGCGCACATTCCTCGCCGACGCGAAAGTCCTTTAAGCCGCGGCGCGCCTCTGCGGCGGGGTTTGCACGACCGGAGCGAGCGGGGCGGCACCAAGGGATGCCGCGCGGCGTTCGGCGGGCGCCGGCCGGTAGAGCGTGTCGCGTTGCATGGGCACGCGGCCGATGGAGCGGATCAATTCTTCCATCGACTGGGGCGGAAATTCCTGGCCGTGCTCGGTTCCGGCGGCACGCGAGATGCTCTCGTTCATCAGCGTGCCGCCGAGATCGTTCGCGCCCGCCTCGAGGCAGGCAGCGGCGCCGGCAGGGCCCATTTTCACCCAGGAGGTCTGGATATTCACGATGTGCGGATGGAGCGCTAGGCGCGCGACCGCATGCATCAGGACCGCCTCGCGGAAGGTCGGCCCGCGGCGCGCCGCACCGCGCAAATACATCGGTGCCTCCATGTGAACGAACGGCAGCGGAACGAATTCCGTGAACCCGCCCGTCTCCGTCTGCAGATCGCGCAGCGCCAGCAGGTGCCGCGCCCAGGAAAGCGGCCGCTCGACATGGCCGTACATGATCGTGGAGGTGGTGCGGAGCCCGATGCCGTGCGCGGCGCGCACGACATCGAGCCACGCTTCGGTGCTCAGCTTGTCGGGGCAGATGATCGCCCGCACCTCGTCGTCCAGAATCTCGGCTGCCGTTCCGGGCAATGTCCCGAGACCCGCCGCCTTCAGCTCGGCCAGGAACGCAGCCACCGTGAGGCCGAGCGTTGCCGCGCCCTGGCTGACTTCGAGCGGCGAGAAGGCATGGATGTGCATGCCGGGCACCGACGCCTTGATGGCGCGGCAGATGCCGAGATAGGTCTCGCCGGTATAGTCGGGGTGGATGCCGCCTTGCAGGCACACCTCCGTCGCCCCCCGCTCCCAGGCTTCGGCGGCCCGGCGCACGACTTCCTCGAGTGCGAGATCGTAAGGCGCGCCGCGCAGTTCCTCGTGGGTCTTGCCTTTCGAGAAAGCACAGAACCGGCAACGATAATAGCAGATGTTCGTGTAGTTGATGTTGCGGTTGACGGCGTAGCGCACGACCTCGCCGGCGACCGCGCGGCGAAGCGCATCAGCGGCGGCGACAACGCGCTCGTAATCGGCGTCGCGGGCGGCGAACAGCCGCACGATCTCCGCCTGCTCAAGCCTCCCGCCCCCACTCGCCTTCGCGACGATGTCCCCAACTTCCGGATCCGCCGTTTCCGCCCGGATCGCAGTCCGCCGCGGCGGCACAAGCGTGCCCGGAGACCAATCATCGTCGCGCGCGAGCCCCTCGGCGTCGCTCAGGCGTCGCACTTTCGTCGCCACCTCCGGCGCAAGCCAATTCTCCGCCTCTGCAACATAGGACGGATAGACCGCAAGCCGGTTCACCAGCAGCTTTCCCGCCTCGGCACTTCGCCGTGCCAGCGCATCGATCGCCGGCCACGGCGCCTCGGGGTTCACATGGTCCGGCGTCACCGGCGAGATCCCGCCCCAATCGTTGATCCCGGCCGCGATGAGACGCGGGTAGACGCCGGGCGAAAGATTGGGCGGCGCCTGGATGTTCATCGCCGGCCCAAAAATCAACCGCGCCGCGGCGATGGTCCACAGCAGATCCTCGAGATCCGGCTCCGCCGCGCCCGCACGCTTCGTGCCCGGCTTGGCCCGGAAGTTCTGGATGATGACTTCCTGGATATGCCCGTGCGCGGCGTGCAGGTCGCGAATGGCCGCAAGCGCCTCCAGCCGCTCGGCGCGCGTCTCGCCGATCCCGATGAGGATCCCCGTGGTGAAGGGCACGCAGAGCGCGCCCGCGAGCCCGATCGTCTCGAGCCGCGCCGCGGGGCGCTTGTCGGGCGAGCCGTAATGCACCCCGCCCGGCTCACAAAGTCGCTCGCTCACCGATTCGAGCATGATGCCCTGGCTCGCGGACACCTCGCGCAAGCCCGCGATCTCCTCGCCCGTCATCACGCCGGGATTGAGGTGCGGCAAGAGCCGCGTCTCGCGCAGCACGAGCGTGCTCATCGCGCGCAGATACTCGATCGTCGAGGCATGCCCCGTTGCGGCGAGCGCCTCGCGCGCGGCGCGGTAGCGCAGCTCCGGCTTGTCGCCGAGCGTGAAGAGCGCCTCCGTGCAGCCCGCCTCCTCGCCCGCGCGCGCAATCGCCAGCACTTCCTCGGGTGAAAGATAGGCTGCCCGGCCCGCGCGCGGCAGCTCGGCGAATGTGCAATAATGGCAGACGTCCCGGCAAAGCCGGGTCAGCGGAATGAAGACTTTTCGCGAGTAGGTGATGACGCGCCCATGCCCCTCGTCGCGCACATGCGTCGCCGCCGCGACAAGCTCCGCCAGCGGGGCCTGCAAGAGCCTCTCCGCGAACGGGTCATTGGGCGAACTCTTATCCGATCCGATCATCGCCTCGCGATTTGCCAAGAACGGCCGGGGCCGGCATCCTGCTCGATCGCGCCAGATGATGCAATCCGGGGGATGCTGCCATGCAGATCGGCTTCAACGCGCCGACGTCGGGACCGCTGGCAACAGCGGAGGCCCTGACCCAGCTCGCCGTCGAAGGCGAGGCGATGGGGTTCGACTATCTCACGTTCAGCGACCACATCGTCATCCCCACCGACATAAGCGCCCGCTATCCCTATTCGGAGACCGGCGAGTTTCCGCAAGGGGCGCGCGCGGGACGCCACGAGCAGCTCACCGAGGTCACCTTCGTCGCGGCCAAGACCTCGCACATCCGCCTCGTCACCTCGGTGATGGTGGTGCCGCACCGGCCCGCCGTTCTCACCGCGAAAATCTTAGCGACGATCGACGCGCTCTCGAACGGGCGGCTCACGGTCGGCATCGGCGCCGGCTGGCTCAAAGAGGAATTCGAGGCCATCGGCGCGCCACCCTTCGCCGAGCGCGGCGCCGTCACCGACGAATACGTGGAGGCGTTCCGCGAGCTCTGGACCAGCAATGATCCCCGCTTCGCCGGCCGCCACGTCAAATTCGAGGGTATCCTCTTCGAGCCGAAGCCGCCGCAGCACCCCCATCCCCCCATCTGGGTGGGCGGCGAAAGCCCGCCGGCGCTCCGCCGCACCGCCCGCCTCGGCGATGCCTGGTATCCGATCGGCACCAACCCCGCCCACCCGCTCGACAGTCTGCCGCGCTACCAGGCCGGCATCGCACGGCTGCGCAAGCTCGCCACGGAAACCGGACGCAACCCCGCGCTCGCCTACCGCTGCAGCAAACATGGCACGGACTTGCCCCCCAAAGCGGGCGACGGCGAGCGAAGGCTCTTCTCGGGCGGCCCGAACGAAATCGCAGGAGATCTTCGCGACTTCAAGACACTCGGCGTCGGATACGTCGATTTCACATTCGCGAACACCAGCGCCGCCGCCACCCTCGCGGACATGAAACGCTTCCGCGACGAGGTCCTCGCCCGCGCATAACAACTCGGAAGGCCAGGGGCTCTCCCCCGGGACGGGTCCCCTTTCGTTTTCAGCCTATGCGGGCGTCGGAACTTCGAGGCCGGAACGGACCTTCCTGTTCTCACTCGCGAGCTTCACGCCGGCGGCAAGGGCGGCGGTCTCGAGCAGCGCCATGAAATCCTGCGCGAGGTAGGCGCCGGGCTCCGGCTTCAGCGTTGCGGCGCCGAAATGAGCCTGCAACGCCTCCCGCGTCGTGGCCGTCACCGGCATCGGCACGCCGAGCGTGTGGCCAAGATCGAGGCCGAGATCGAGATCCTTGCGCAGGAGCGTGGGCGTGAAAGTGGTGGTCCAGTCGAGATTGACGATGGCGGGGGTCTTGTAGCGGGTGAAGACCGAGCCCAGCACGGAATTGTTGACGAACTCCATGAAGGCGTGGCGTGGAATCCCGGATTTTTCCGCAAGCAGCACGATCTCGGCGAGCGTCTGCACGACCACGCCGAGCAGCACGTTGTGCGCGATCTTGCAGATGCGCGCCCGCTCACCCTCGCCGACATAGGAGGCGCCGGCGCCGGCGATGATCTCGAGATAGGGCTTGGCGAGAGCGAAGGCTGCCTCGGGACCGGATGCGACGGTGCTGAGCTTGCCCGCGCGCACGCAGTTGCCGTTGCCGCTGACAGGAGAGCAGAGGAAGGGCACGTCATGCTCGGCAAGGCGCGCACGGATCGCGCCCGATTCTTCGGCGCCGATCGAGGAGAGATCGACGATGACGCCAGGCGCCTTGGCGCCGGCCCTGCCGATCACGCCATGCGGGCCGAAGCAGACCTCCTCGAGATCCTTGCCCGTGCCAACAATGATGAAGAGGATCCCGGCATCGGCAAGCGCGGCGGGCGAATCGACGATGACCGCGCCCCTCGCCGCGAGCGGCTCAGCCTTGGCGCGCGTGCGATTGTAGATGCGAGGCTTGTGCCCGGCGGCGAGCAACCGCTCGACCATCGGAAAACCCATGCGGCCGACACCGATCCAGCCGATATCGCGCGAGCGGGACGACATGCGGATGACCTCTACGGTGGAGATGAGGAAAAATCAGTAGGGGCTGGCGATCGGCAAATCCTCGGCCGGGAAGAGGCTGATCACCGTGCAGCCGCTGTCGGTGACGACGACCTCCTCCTCGATCCGCGCGGCGGAGTATCCATCCGTCGCGGGGCAATAGGTCTCGAGCGCGAAGACCATTCCGGTGCGGATCTCCATCGGATGCTCGAGCGAAACCAGGCGCGAGATGATCGGCCGCTCGTGCAGGGCGAGCCCGAGCCCGTGGCCGAACTGCAGTCCGAAGGCCGCCATCTCGCTCGGGAAGCCGAACTCCTCGGCCTTCGGCCACACCGAGGCGACGCGGTCCGTGCTCACGCCGGGCCGGATGAGCGCGATCGCCTCGTCGAGCCAGCCGCGGCACTTCTTGTAGGCGTCGCGCTGCGCGGGGGAGGCGCGGCCAACATTGAAGGTTCGGTAGTAGCAGGTGCGATAGCCCTGGTAGGAATGGAGGATATCGAAGAACGCCTGATCGCCCGGGCGGATCAGCCGGTCGGTGAAATTGTGCGGATGCGGGTTGCAGCGCTCGCCGGAGATCGCGTTGATCGCCTCGACATCGTCCGAGCCCATCTCGTAGAGCATCTTGTTGGCAAGGGCCACGATGTCGTTCTCGCGGAGGCCGGGCTTCATCGTCTCGTGGATCATATGATAGACGCCGTCCACCATGGCGGCGGCCTGGTTGAGCAGCACGATCTCGTCGATATTCTTGATCTCGCGCGCATCGAGCATGATCTGCTGCCCGTCGGTGACGGTGAGGCCGGCCGCCTGCAACTCGAAGAACATTGCCGTCTCGGCGAGATCGACGCCGAGCTTCTGGTCGGCGACGCCGGCTTCGGCAAGCAGCGAGGCGATCTCGCCCGCGTGCGCGCGCATCAGCCCCACGGCCGGCGGCACGGTTCCGCGCATGCCGAGCACGCCAGCGCGGCAGTTCGCCGGATCGAGCCAGTCGCAGTAGAATTTGTGGTGCACGGCGGCGGAGCCGAAATCCCAGACGATCGGCTCGCAGTCGGCGGCGAGCAGCGCAAAGCGGCAGAGCTTGTCGCGCTCCCATTCGCCGATCTTGGTACCCGAGACGTAGCGGATGTTGTTGACGTCGAAGAGCAGCAGCGCGCCGCAGTCGGAGTTCGCCAGCGCCGCGCGCACGCGGGCGAGCCGCCAGGCGCGCAACCGGTCGAAATCGACGCGGCGCTCGAAATCGACCGAGCTATGGCCGGGCGCGGGGATGGCGCGGTCCCAGCGCCAGCGCGGATCGAGCGCATCGGCGGGGACAGTGCCGTCGAGGCGGCGCGCTTGCAGCATTTCCTTATTCATCGACGCCCTCCCGATGCGACACAGGCCGGCGCGATCGCACGCGACCGACATCGCCCTGTCGGGAGGTACTAGGGCCTGCCGGGAGGGAGTCAAGCGCGCGGCCGACGCGCGGGAAGTGTCAGGCGGCGGCGAGAACCGGTTCGAGCGCGGCGATCGCCGGGCCGATACGGTAGGAGTTGGGGCTCGCGAAGAGAAGTTCGAGCAGCCGGCAATTGAGGGTGTGGCCGGAGCGATGCGCGCGCAGCCGGCCGCGGATCGGCAGGCCGGCGAGTGCGAGGTCGCCCACGGCATCGAGCAGCTTGTGGCGGACGAACTCATCCGGCATGCGAAGGCCCGCCGGGTTGAGCACGCGCGCCTTCTCGACCACCACCGCATTGTCGAGCGATCCGCCGCGGGCAAGCCCGGCCTCGCGCAGGCCGGCGATCGCGTCCGCCGTCGTGAAGGTGCGGGCGGCGGCGACCTCGCGGCGGAAGCTCGCCCCGGAAAGCTCGAGCGAAAGCGCCTGGCGGCCGATGGCCGGGGCCGCGAAGTCGATCGAGACGTCCATCGCGAGCCCCGGTCCGGTGGACGGCAGCAGCTCGACGAGGGAATCGCCGCTGGTCACGACAACCGGACGCAGGATCGCGATCTCGCGTCGCAGCGCGTCCTGCTCGGCAAGCCCGGCGCAATCGAGGAGGAAGACGAAGGGCGCCGCGGAGCCGTCGAGCGCGGGCACTTCGGGCCCGTCGATCGTGATGCGGGCGTTGTCGACACCAAGCGCGGCGAGTGCGGCGAGCAGATGCTCGACCGTGCCGACCCGCACCTCGAGCGCGAGCGGAGAAGCGAGCTGGGTCGCGAGCCGCGTATCCGAGACGCACTCGAAGCTCGCGGCAATGTCCACCCCGACATCGCTCCGATGGAAGACGATGCCGCTATCCTCCGGCGCCGGCGAGAGCTCCATCTCCACGCGCGCGCCGGAATGAAGCCCGATGCCGGTGCAGCCGATCGGCCTGAGGAGGGTACGCTGCCTCAGGCCTTCGCGCGGAAGAGGGGGAAACGATCCGTGCATGGCAAGAGGCTAGGCGGGGTGGCGGGCCTGCGCAAAGTCAAGGTTTATTTCAGCATATTACCGCACACTCATTTGATATTACGGCATTTTTTGCGCCGCTTCGGTTTTCCGGTCACGACGTCTGCTTGCGCAGGAAGGCCGGGATGTCGAGGCCGAGCTCGTCGCCCGCAGCAAGCCTCACGGATGCATGGCGGGATTCCAGTTCCGGCTCGGCCGGCGGCAGCGGCGCGGCCGGCTCGGCCGAGGCGGAGCGGCGGAAGTGCAGGGTGACCGCCTGGAAGATATTGCCCCGCCGCGGCGCCGGGGAGCCCATGGGCGGACCCATCGGCGCCGGCTGCGACGCGCTCCAGGACGAGGGCGCCTGGGGCGCCTCCGTGAAGAGGCCGCGCGCGGAGGCTCCGGCGGGATAGGACGCCAGCGCCGCGTAAGGCCCGGGGGATTGGCCCGGCGCCTGGGCGGGAGCGACTGGAGCGGTATCGCGGGCCATCGGCCTCGGCTCGGGCCGTGTTTCGGCGACGGAAGGCACCTCGGCGGCCGGCTGCCACTCGGGCGCCGCCCGCTCGAGCGAGACGGCAGGGGCCGGCGTCGCGACCGGACGCGGCGGAGCGATCGGCCCCACTGCGGGCGCCACCGCGAGCCCAGCCCGCGCATGCGCTCGGCCCGCCGCCGCCGCATAGGCGGCAGGCGGATGGGCCGGCCCCGCATGCACGGGGGCAGGTGCGGCGTGCGTCGATGCGAAGGCCGGCTCCGGCGTCGAGACGACGCTGAGCGGCCGCGCTTCACCGCCGCCGCCCGCCGGCCCGGCCGGCGCGGCATGCAGGAACGAGGACTGCGGCACGCTCATGTCGGGCGCCAGCCCGCCGCCCACCGCGACAAGCCGCGGCCGCTCGGCCACCGGCCGGTCGATCCCGGTCGCCACCACCGAGACGCGCATTCGGCCCGCCGCGTTCTCGTCGATCGAGGAGCCGAAGAGGATGTTCGCCTCCTCGTCCACCTCCTCGCGCACGCGGTTGGCGGCCTGGTCCACCTCGAAGAGCGTCATGTCGTCGCCGCCGGTGATGTTGATGAGGAGGCCCTTGGCGCCGGACATGCTGGTGTCCTCGAGCAGCGGGTTGTTGATCGCCGCCTCCGCCGCGCGCGTCGCGCGGTTCTCGCCCTCCGCCTCGCCGGTGCCCATCATCGCCTTGCCCATCTCCGCCATCACGGTGCGGATGTCGGCGAAGTCGAGATTGACGAGCCCGGGCGAGACGATGAGGTCGGTGACGCCGCGCACGCCCATGTAGAGCACGTGGTCGGCCATCTTGAAGGCCTCGCGCCAGCCGGTGCGCTCGTTGGCAAGCCGGAACAGGTTCTGGTTCGGGATGATGATCAGCGTATCGACATATTGCTGAAGCTGATCGATCCCGGACTCGGCCGAGCGGCCGCGGCGCACGCCCTCGAAGTTGAACGGCTTGGTGACGACGCCAACGGTAAGGATGTTCCGCTCGCGCGCCATCCGCGCGATCACCGGCGCCGCACCGGTGCCGGTGCCGCCGCCCATGCCCGCGGTGATGAAGAGCATGTGCACGCCGTCGAGATGGCGCTCGAGCTCGTCGGCCGCCTCCTCCGCCGCCGCGCGCCCGATCTCGGGGTTGGCGCCGGCGCCGAGCCCCTGCGTGAG
>DATJTV010000076.1:0-7264 GCA_035503055.1 Acetobacteraceae bacterium | reverse complement strand
GGCAGGATCTCGCCGGCGGCGAGGTTGGTGAGCGGCACTTCCGCGGTCGGGATCAGCCAGCGGCCGTCGGTCGTGCGGAAGAGGTCCTCGGAAAATTTCGCCAGGTTGTTGACGCCGAAGATGGCCGCGTCATTGACCAGGAACGGCACCGCCGTCTCCTCATAGCCGTGCTCGCGCGTATGGAGGTCGATCATGAACTGGCCGAGCGCGCGCTCGAGGCGGGCGACCGCTCCGCGTAGCACGACGAAGCGGCTGCCCGCGAGCTTCGCCGCCTGCGCGAAGTCCATCATCCCGAGTGCCTCGCCGAGCTCGAAGTGCTGGCGCGGTGCGAAGCCCGGATCGCGCGGCGTCCCGTGCTGGGCGAGGACGACGTTGAATCGCTCGTCCGGCCCTTCGGGCACGTCCGCGTCGAGCACATTGGGCAGGGTGGAGAGCAATGTGCGGATCTCCTCCCCGCGTTTTTCCGCTTTTGCCTCGAGCGCCTCTATCTGCCCGCGGAGCGTCACGGCCGACGCCTCCAGCGCCGCGCTGTCCTCGCCCTTCCGCCGCGCCTCGCCCACCTGACGCGCGTAGGCGTTGCGCTCCGCCTGGAGCGCCTGGAGGCGCGTCAGGGCGGCGCGGCGCTCGGCGTCGAGTGCCAGCAGGGAAGCGGCTTCGGGCGGCAGGCCCCGCCGGGCGAGCGCTGCATCGAAGGTGGCGGGGTCGGCCCGGACGGCGCGGATATCGTGCATGCCGGCGGCGCAGGGGCTAGTCGGGGGTCGGCTTCGGCTCGACCCAGCGCGCGGCGAGGATCGAAATCTCGTAGAGCAGGATCAGCGGCACCGCGAGACCGGTTTGGGTGAAGACGTCCGGCGGCGCCAGCACCGCCGCGACCACGAAGCAGCCGACATAGGCGTAGCGGCGCTTGGAGGCGAGCCCGCGCGCCGAAACGAGGCCGACCCGGGCGCAGAGCGAGAGCAGCACCGGGAGCTGGAAGGTGATGCCGAAGGCGAAGATCAGCTTCATGACCAGGTTGAGGTACTGGCTCACCGTCGCCAGCAGCTCGATGTGCATGCCGGCGCCGCTGGGTGACGTCTCGAAGCTCAGGAAGAACTTCCAGGCGAACGGGAAGATCACGTAGTACGCGAGCGCCGCGCCCATCACGAAGAGCACCGGGCTCACGATCAGGAACGGCATGATGGCGCGTTTTTCGCTTTTGTAGAGTCCGGGCGCGATGAAGAGCCAGAGCTGGGTCGCCGCGACGGGGAAGGTGATGAAGGCACCGGCGAAGATCGCGACCTTCACGTAGGTGAAGAAGGCCTCGTAGAGCACCGTGTAGATCAGCTGCGGCTCCTGGCCCTTGCTGCGCAGGACCTCCGCCAGGGGGGCCGCAAGGAAGGCGTAGATCCGGCCCGAAAAATAATAGCAGATCAGGAATGCCACGAAGAACGTGCCGAGCGACCACATGAGCCGCCGCCTGAGCTCGAGCAGATGGTCGAGCAGCGGCATCGGCTTGTCGTTGATCGTATCGTTCTCGTCGTGCGCCACGGGCGGTCCGGTGGGTTCTTTGGGGCGAGTTCAGGAGCGCCGGGAGAGCAGGTCCGGCGGCACGAAGGCGGGCGGGCGCATCACCGCCGCGGCGACCGCGGGCGGCACGAACGCCGGCGCCGCCGGCTCGGCTGCGGGCGCCTCGACCGCGGTCGCGCTTTCGGCCTCGGGCAGCGCCCCTTCGTCGTCGCCTGGGCGTTCGAGCACTGCGAGATCACCCTCGGGGGCCGCCTCCGCTTCGTACGGCGCGCCGGGAACAGCGGCATCGGCGGCCGCGAAGGGGTCTTCGGTGAAGGTCTTCTTGATGCTCTGATCGGGATCGATCGCCCGTTCGACCGTGCCCTTGATGTCGAAGTTGCGGATCTCGTCGATGTGCTTGCGCACGTCCTCGAGGTCGGCCTCGCGCATCAGCTCGTTGACATGGGTCTGGAATTCCGCGGCCATGCCGCGGGTCTTCTTGATGACCTGCGCCACGGTCTTGAGCGCCGTCGGCAGGTCCTTGGGTCCGATGGCGATCAGAGCCACGACCGCGATCAGGGCGATTTCCGACCAGGAAAAGTTGAACATGCCTCAGGCCTGCCGTCGCGGCTTCTGCTAGCAGGAATTGCGCAGTCCGAAAACCTCGCAGCGTCTAGCCGGGAGTAGGCGGGTCGGAGAGAAGATCCTCCCGCCGCGGCAGGTCGGCGAGGCTCGCCAGGGCGAAGGAGGCGAGGAAATGCGGCGTCGTCGCCCAGAGCGTGGGGCGGCCCGGTGCCTCCTTGCGGCCCTCGGGGGCGATCAGCCCCTGCTCCAGCAGCAGATCGAGCGTCTCCTGCGAGAGGCTCGCCCCGCGCAGCGCCTCGATCTCGGGCCGGGTGACCGGCTGGTGATAGGCGATGATGGCGAGCGTCTCCATCGCCACGCGGGGCAGCCGCCGCGGCTGCTGCACCACCTTGCGAAGGCTGCCCGCGAGGTCGGGCGCGGTGCGGAACTGCACGCCGCCGGCGACCGTGACGAGCTCCACCCCGCGTCCCTCGTACCGGGTGGCGAGCGCGGCGAGCACCGCCTCCGCGTCCTCCCCTTCGGGAAGGAGCTGGGAAAGCGCACGCGCCGAGACCGGCTCGGCGGAGGCGAACACCAGCGCCTCGGCGAGCCGGAGCGCGGATTCCGAGGGCGCGGCACCGGCGAGCGGTGCGGGCTCGTCCGGCATCGCTCAGGCCCCGCCGTTCCCGCCCGTCCCGTTCGCGCGCCCGACGAGGATCGGCCCGAACGGCCGCTCCTGGCGCAATTTGAGCGCCCCGTCGCGCGCCAATTCGAGGGTTGCGACGAGCGTGCTGGAGAGCGCGGCGCGCCTCTCCGCAGGACCGAGCAGGGAATCGGGCAGGAACTGCTCGAGGCTCGCCCAGTCCGGCAGGCTGCCAAGCAGGCGCTCGAGCCGGCCGAGCGCGTCCTGAACCGTCCAGAAGGTGAGCGCAGGCGGCTGGTAGCGCATCGCGGAGTGCCCGCGGCGGCGCGCGCCGAGATAGGCGGCGAGCAGCGCCGGAACATCGAGCCTGAGCCGCGAACGATCGATCTCGATGAAGCTCTCCGGCGTGCCGCGGGCAAACACGTCGCGCCCGAGCAGCGGCCTTGTGCCGAGCCAGCGCGCCGCGGCCCGCATGGCCTCGAGCATCGCCAGCCGCGCGGCGAGCACGTCGGCGGCCCGCTCCCCCTCCTCCGCCTCGGGGCTGCCGGCCGGCAGCAGCAGACGCGATTTGAGCCAGGCGAGCCAGGCCGCCATCACCAGCCAGTCGGCCGCCAGCTCGAGCCGTACGGCGCGCGCGCCCTCGATTACGGCCAAATACTGCTCGACGAGGGCGAGGATCGAGATGCGCGCGAGGTCAAGCTTCTGCGCCCGCGCGAGGTCGAGCAGGAGGTCGAGCGGCCCCTCGAACCCTTCGAGGCGGAGCAGGAGCTGCCCGGATGGAGAGGGCTCGGACACGCTCAGGCCCGATGGCCGGCGAGGAAGAGCACGAGGTTGGCGGCGGCCGGCAGGATCCGGCCCAGCACCGCCTGGATCGGATCGAAGGCGATGCCGGAGCCCCTGAGCAGGGCCGGCAGAAGGAAGAACACCATCAGCACGATCAGGATTCCCAGCCGCTCGAGCCGCGCGTAGGCAGCCGCCAGCGGCGCCGGCAGCACGCCGACGACGATCCGTCCGCCGTCGAGCGGCGGGATCGGGAGCAGGTTGAACAGGCCGAGGGCCAGGTTGGCAAGGATGAAATACTGAAAGAGGAGGCTCGTGAGGTCGGCCGCCAGGCCCGGCAGCAGGCCCGGGAGATAGAGCCCGAGCGCGCCCACCCAGGCGAGGAAGAAATTCATCGCCGGGCCGGCTGCCGCCACCACCGCCATGCCGCGGCGCGGATCGCGGAATTTCCAGTTCGCGACCGGCACCGGCTTCGCCCAGCCGAAGAGGAAGAGGATGCGATGGAAGACGAGGAGCTGGCTGATCACCAGGACCCCGGGCAGGATGATCGTGCCGACCCGATCGATATGCCGGAGCGGGTTGAGGGAGAGCCGTCCGGCGAGCTTCGCGGTGTCGTCGCCCATCGCCAGCGCCGCGTAGCCGTGCGCCGCCTCGTGCAGCGTGATCGCCAGCACGACCGGCACGCCGGCCAGCAGAATGTCGAGAAGGATAGCGCTCACGCTCCGAGCAGCCTCTCGCGCTCGGGGCCCAGGCTGGCGGCATCGAGGGCCTGGCGGGCGGCCTCCGCCACGGCACGGGCCCGCGCAAGGCGCGCCGCCGTCTCGCCCGGGAGTTCCGGCGCCGCTGTGAGGACCGCCTCGTTCGCCTCGATGTCGCCCGCGCAATAGAGCGCGAGATCGGCGCCCGCCGCGAGCGAAGCCGCCGCGCGCGAAGCGGGCGGGCCGGCGAGTGCTTCCATGGCGAGATCGTCCGTCACCAGGACGCCCGCGAAGCCGACGCGGCCGCGCACGATGCGGCGGATGATGGTCTCCGAGAGGGTCGCCGGGCGTTCTGCATCCCAGCCAGGGTAGAGGATATGGGCCGTCATCGCCCAGGGCAGGCCCGCGTTACGCTTGAACGGGACCAGGTCGGCGGCGAGGCTCGCACTTTCAACCCGCGGCAGCGCCAGGTGGCTGTCGACCATCGCCCTTCCGTGGCCGGGGATATGCTTCATCACCGGCTGCACGCCGGCCGCGAGGAGCCCGGAGGCAAGCGCCCGGCCGAGCCGCGCCACGGCTCGTGGGTCGGCGCCGAAGGCACGATCGCCCACCACCGAGTGCCCGCCGGGGAGGAAGAGGTCGAGCACCGGGGCGGTGACGACGTCGAAGCCGGCGGCGGCGCAGTCGAGCCCGATCAGCGCGCCGGTGAGCCAGGCGGCGCGAAGCCCCGCCACGGGGGCGGTTGCGTAGAGAAGGCCGAGCGCGGCAGCGGGTGGATGGGCGCGCCAGTGCGGCGGGCGGAGGCGCGCGACGCGCCCGCCCTCCTGATCCACCATCAGCACCGAGTCGGGCGGCAGGATCCCGCGCAAGGACGCGACCAGGCGCGAGAGTTGGGACGGGTCCTCGATGTTGCGGGAGAAGAGGATCACCCCGGCCGGCGGGAGAGCGCGCATCAGCGAAGCCTCGTCGCGCGAGAGCGAGGGGCCGGCAAGGCCGACGATCGCGGCGCGGCGGGCGCTCAGCTCACGCCCCGGCGGGCGAGCGCGGATAGGGACCGGTCAGAAGGCGGCGATGTCGCAGGCCTTGCCCTTGGCGCGGACCGCCGCGCAGAAGCTGGTCGCCTCCGCGATGTTGGCGAAGCCGCCGGTGCGGAGCCGCCAGAAAACATGGCCATCCACCTCGACCTTGGAGACCAGCGGCTGGCGGCCGTCGAGCAGGCCCGGCAGCGCGGCCTGAAGCTGTTGCCACTCGCCGAGCGCGCTCTCCTTCGAGCTGAGCGCGGCGAGCTGGACCTCGGTCGCGGTGCCGGTTCCGATCCCGGCGGGCGGCGGGGGGGCGGCGGAGGCCGAGGCGAGCCGGATCGGCGGCGGCGAGGGTGGCGGCAGCGGCAGGCCGTTGGCCCCGACCGCAGGCGGCACGGTTGCGGCGCCCAGGGGCGCGCCAGGAGGCGCGCCGGCGGGCGGGGTGGACCCGCCGTCCTCCGTGACGACGGCGGGCTGGCCCGCGGGTGGGTTCTGCAGGGCCTGCAGATCGGGCGTCTCGGGCGGCGGGGCGAGGCTGGGCGGCCCGTTCGCGTTCCCGCCGCCGAGGATCGGCTCGTTCGCCCCCATGACCTGCATGCCGCCGGGATTGGCCGGCTTGGCGCGCATCGCGCCCGGCGGGGGCGGCACCACCGGCACGCCGGTGCTGCTGCCCCCGATCATCGACCAGAGCCCGACCAGGACCACGAGCGTCCCGCCGATGCCGGCGGCGATCGTCGCCATCCGCCGCGTCGCCGGATCGATCCCCGCGGAGCGGCGGGAAACCCGGTAGCCGGGCGGGGGAATCTCAAGTTCGTCGCGCACGGTCAGCGCATCTCCTCGACCGGGGTCACCCCCAGAATGTTGAGACCGGCACGGATCACCGCCGCCGTCGCCGCGACCAGCGCCACCCGGGCGCGCGTCTCCGCCGGCCGACCCGCGTTCAGGAAGCGGAAGCTCTGATCCTCCCGCCCCCGGTTCCATAGAATATGAAAGTCGCCGGCTAGATCATAGAGAAAAAACGCGATTCGGTGCGGTTCTCTGGCCTCCGCGGCGGCCTCGACGGTGCGCGGGAAGGCGATCAGCCGGCGCATCACGGCAAGCTCGGGCTCGGCGCCGAGCGCGGAGAGGGGGATTTCGGCGAGTGCTGCCTCCGCGACCGCCTCGGGGCCCAGCATCTCGGCGGCCGCCCTGAGGACCGAACGGCAGCGGGCATGCGCGTACTGGACGTAGAAGACCGGGTTGTCCCTGGTTTGCGCCACCGCCTGGTCGAGGTCGAACTCCATCTGCGCGTCCGCCTTGCGGGTGAGCATGGTGAAACGGACCGCGTCGCGGCCGACCTCCTCGATCAGGTCGGCGAGCGTGATGTAGCTGCCGGCGCGCTTGGACATGCGCACCGGCTTGCCGGCCCGCAGCACGTGCACGATCTGGCAGAGCACGACCTCAAGCGCGACGCTGCGCTCCGAGATCGCCGCCACCGCCGCCTGCATGCGCCGCACATAGCCACCGTGGTCGGCGCCGAGCACGTCGATCAGAAGCTCCGCGCCGCGCGCGATCTTGTCGGCGTGATAGGCGATGTCGTTGGCGAAATAGGTGTTCTCGCCGCTCGATTTGCGTAAGGGCCGGTCGGTCTCGTCGCCGAAGGCGCTGGCGCGGAAAAGCGTCTGCTCGCGCGGCTCCCAGTCCTCGGGCAGCTTGCCCTTGGGCGGCTCGAGCGTACCCTCGTAGATCAGGCCCATGTCCTGCAGCCGGGCGATCGCGGCGTCGGCCGCGCCGGCGTCGAGGAGCGCGCGCTCGGAAGTGAAAACGTCCGGAACGACGCCGAGCCGCGCGAGATCCTCGCGGATCGCGCGCATCATTTCCGCGACCGCGAACTCCCTGATCGTCCTGATCGAGGCCTCGGTCGGCGGCGCGCCGACCAAGGCCGCCCCGTAGCGCTCGGCGAGCGCCCGCCCGAGAGGGATCAGGTACTCGCCCCGGTATTGCAGCCCGCCCGGGACAACGTCGGAAAAATCCTCGGCGGGAACGGGCGTGCCCAGCGCCTCCAGGTAGCGCCAGTAGACGGCCCAGGCGAG
>DATJTV010000075.1:0-6736 GCA_035503055.1 Acetobacteraceae bacterium | reverse complement strand
CGCCGCACCCGCCTTCGCCGGATCGACCCGGTTCGCCCCGGACGTGACGACGACGGCCGCGCGCTCGCCGGCGCGGAAGACGATCGACTTGGCGATCTGCGCGACCGTGCAGCCGACCGCCGCCGCCGCTTCGGCCGCCGTCCGCGTGCTCTCGGGGAAGACCGTGATGGTGTCGGGATGGCCCGCCGCCAGAAGTGCGGCCCGCACCCGCTCGACCGAACCCGTTCCGCTCATTACATGCCGTGCCGATGGCTCCGCTCGCGCTCTATATCCACTGGCCTTTCTGCCTCGCCAAGTGCCCCTATTGCGACTTCAACAGCCACGTGCGCGAGCGGATCCCCGAGGCGCGCTTCCGCGCCGCGCTGCTCGCCGAGCTTGCGTTCGAGGCGGCCCGCCTCGGTCCGCGACCGCTCGGCTCGATCTTCTTCGGCGGCGGCACGCCGAGCCTGATGGCGCCCGACACCGTCTCCGCCCTCATCGACGCCGCCACCCGCTCCTTCCCCCCGCTCGCAGACCTCGAGATCACGCTCGAAGCCAACCCCACGAGCGTCGAGCGGGAAAAACTCGCCGCGGTCCGCCAGGCCGGCGTCAACCGCCTCTCGCTCGGCGTGCAAAGCCTCGATGACGCCGCACTCGCCTTCCTCGGCCGCAAGCACTCCGCCGCCGATTCCCGCGCCGCCCTCGCAGCGGCGCGCGAGATCTTCCCCCGCGTCTCGTTCGACCTGATCTACGCCCGCCCCGGCCAGGCACCCGCCGCCTGGCGCGCCGAGCTTGCCGAGGCGCTCGCCTTCGGCTGCGACCATCTCTCGCTCTACCAGCTCACGATCGAGCCCGGCACCACCTTCGCCACACTGCACCGGCGCGGCGAGATCGTCCTTCCCGCAGCCGAAGCGCAGGCCGCGCTCTACGCAGCCACCATCGAAGAAGCGGCGCGGCACGGGCTTTCGGCCTACGAAATCTCGAACTACGCGAAGCCCGGCGCGGAAAGCCGCCACAACCTCGCCTACTGGCGCTACGCGGACTATGCCGGCATCGGGCCCGGCGCGCACGGGCGCATCACGCTCGGCGCGTCGCTCATCGCCACGCGCCGCCATCGCGCGCCGGAGGCGTGGGCCGCGGGCGTGGAACAATCCGGACACGGAACCACTTCGGAGGAAACGCTCGACGCCGAGGCGCGCGCCCGCGAGATGCTGCTGATGGGCCTTCGCCTCGCCGAAGGCGTCGATCCCGCCCGCTTCTTCGCCCGCACCGGCATGAAGCTCGCGGACGCGCTCGAGCCCGACTCCCTCGAACACTGCTTCGCCGCCGGCTACCTCACCCTGTCGGGCGAAAAACTCGCGGCCACCGAAGAAGGCCGCCTCCGGCTCGATTCGCTGCTGCCGGCGCTCGTCCGCTAACCGGGCCGGGGGCTCTGCCCCTGCACCTGGCCCCATCGCGCGGCCGCCCAAAGAGGCGCGGGGTGCGGAATCGCTCCCGCGCCTCGCGCCGTCGAAAGAAAGTCAGGCAATCGGTCGGGATCGTCGTATCCCGGCCCACCCCGACGTCAGCGGCCGCCGCCGGTCGCGTTGACCAGGGCCATCGTGCTGTCGGGTACGACGAGGTTGCCGTTGTGCGCCCCGGCGACGCTGGCGCTCATCGGGACACTGTCCTGGTAGTTGAACGTCGGCGCCGCCTCCGAGTTGCCGTTGCCGTAAGTGAAGGGGGTCGAGATCTCGTAGCTGACCTGAACTCCCGCTTGCGGCTGCCCGGCGGGCTGGCTGAGCGTCGAAGCCATCGCTGGGCCTGCGAGCACCAGCGCCGCGAGTGTAGTACCAAGAAGGATCTTCATGGAACGACTCCTGCTGTGGTGGCATTTCCGGCATGGATGGCCCATCCACCCATCCTCGGCAAAATGGCCGGGCGGGCGGCAAAAGTCTGTGAGATGGTTCACACTCCGAAATGACAATCGATGCGGCCGAGAGCCCGGCGCGTCCTCGCCGGCCTCCCGCCGTCGCGGGGAGTATCAAAAGATCCTCGCACGCTCGCGGGCAACAAATGCACGTCGCGCGGCCGCCTCGATGGGCGGATGGTGCCCGTCCAGGGCGGAGCCCGGCCTTACTTTCGTGCGAGCAGTTTGCGCAGCCCCGCGAGCGGGCGGGTGTTGATCACGTCCTCCGCCTCGATCCAGC
Source organism: Acetobacteraceae bacterium (assembly GCA_035503055.1). Lineage (GTDB taxonomy): Bacteria > Pseudomonadota > Alphaproteobacteria > Acetobacterales > Acetobacteraceae > JAKAWQ01. Next base: position 4,568 of record DATJTV010000075.1, on the reverse strand, counting down.
CGCGGCGCGCCTGGTCCACGCCGTAGCGCATGAGGGCGAAGTGCGCTTGGTCGTGGGCGTCGGTCGAGATCGCGAGCTTGGCGCCGATTTCCTTGGCGAAGCGGCAATGGTGCTCGTCGAGATCGAGCCGGTCGGGCTGCGCGTTCACTTCGAGGAAGCATCCGCGTTCCTTCGCCCCGCGGATCACACGCTCCATGTCGATCGCGTAGGGCGGGCGTTGGTTGATCAGCCGGCCGGTCGGGTGGCCCACGATGTTGAGGAGCTTGTTGTCCATCGCGCGCAGCAGCCGCTCGGTTTGTTTCTCCATCGCGAGGTCGAAGCCTGTGTGGATCGAGCCCACCACGATGTCGAGCCGGCGGAGGATGTCGTCCGGCAAGTCGAGCGCGCCGTTCTCGAGGATGTCCACCTCGATGCCCGCGAGCACGGTGAAGTTTTCGAGCTCGCGGTTGAGCCGCGCGATCGCCTCGATCTGGCGGGCAAGGCGCTTCGGGTCGAGGCCATGGGCCACGGTCATGCGGCGGGAATGGTCGGTGATCGCCATATAGGCGTAGCCGCGGGCCTTCGCGGCCGCGGCCATCGCGGCGAGGCTTGCGTTCCCGTCGGTGGCGTTGGTGTGGCTGTGCAGATCGCCGCTTATATCGGCGAGCGTGACGAGGTTGGGCAGGCGGTGGGCGCGGGCCGCCTCGATCTCGCCCTCCGCCTCGCGCAGCTCGGGGGGAATGAAGGTGAGGCCGAGCGCCTTGTAGAGCTCGGCCTCGCTCCGCGCGGCGAGGCGGCGCGTTCCGCGGAAGAGCCCGTACTCGTTGAGCTTGAGCCCGCGTTCGACGGCGATCTGCCGGAGCGCGATGCTGTGCGCCTTCGAACCGGTGAAATAGAGCAAGGCGGCGCCGTAGCTCTCCTCGCCGACAACGCGCAGATCCACTTGCAGCCCGCCCCGCAGCACCACGCTCGCGCGTGTGCTGCCCCGCTCCAACACTTCGGTCACGTCCTCGTAGCCGGCGAACCGCGCCATCACCGGGCCTGCGTTCGCGGCGGCGGCGACGATATCGAGATCGCCGACGGTCTCGCGCCGGCGGCGCGCGCTCCCGGCCAGCTCGGCGTGCGCAACGCCCGCGCTGTTGCGGATCGCGGCGAGCAGCGGGGCCACGATCTGGTCCGCCGCGGCGAGCTTCATGCGCGGCGCGACGCCGGCGCCTTGCGCGAGCGCTTCCTTGAGCCGGTCGATGATGGAGGCGCCGAAGCCCGGAACGCCGGAGAGCGCGCCGGCGGCGAGTGCGGCTTTGAGTTTTTCGATCGAGTCGATGCCGAGCGCCTCGCGAAGCGCGTGCACGCGCTTGGGGCCGAGGCCGGGCAGGGTGAGAAGGGACGTGATGTCGGCGGGATTTTTCGCCGTCAGCGCGGTGAGGAGGGGCAGCGTCTCGCCGCGCGCCAGCGTCGCGATCTTGGCGGCAAGGTCGGGGCCGATGCCGGGCAGCGCGTCGAGATCCTCGCCGGCGGCCACCATCTCGGTCACGTTGCGGGGCAGCGCGCCGACGACCCGCGCGGCCTGGCGGTAGGCGCGCACGCGGAACGGGTTTGCCGCGTCGATCTCGAGGAGATCGGCGAGCTTCTCGAGCTCCCCCGCAATCTCCACGTTGGTGACGGGCATCGTGTCTAGCCGGTGGCTTCCGGGCCGTCGCCCACGACCAGCACGGGTGTCGCGGCGAGTGCGGCAAGGCGGCCGAGGAAGCCGCTCGCATCGGCGGGCAGGGTGGCGCGGTCGAGCACGACGAGGCGTGCGCCGCTCGCGCGGACGGCGGCCGCGATCTCCTCCGCCTCGAAGCTGCGGACGCGGCGTTGGCGGATGTGCTCGGGAGGGAATGCGGTGTCCGCGAAGAGGGATTCGGAGCTGTATTCCGCGGGCAGGATCAGCAGCAGGTCCTCGTTCGCACGGCGCGCGAGGGAAGCGGCGGTCGCGAGGCTCGCCCGCCCCGGGGCAACGGCGATCGCCCCCGGCGCGGTGCGCGGGCGGAGCGGGACCAGCATGATTGCGGCGCCCGAGTGCCAGGCGGTCTCGTCGGCGGGCGCGCCGGCGATCACGAGGATGTCGGTCGCGAGCGATTGCGCGGCGATCGCTGTGGGATCGCCGCGCAGCACCGAGAAGCCGCTCGCCATTCCAAGGCGCGCCGCGGCGTCGGCGAGCAGCCGGCGCGCCCGCTCGGCGCCCTCGCGGAAATCCTCGAGGATCCGCGCGGGATCGAGCGCCTGCCAGGTATGGGCGGGCAGGCTGATCTCGCGCGCGAAGGGAAGGCCCGCGAGCGCGAGCAGCGCCTCGTCCTCGACGAAGACGCCCTCGAGATCGAGTTCGAGCAGATGGGCAAGCTCGGCGGCGAGGCGGAACGCCGGCGCCGGGGCGGCGCTTTCGCGCACCCTCACGACGACGCGCCGGTAGCGCGGCCGGGCGGTCGTGCTCATCCGTCTCGGCCGTCGCCGTCCGGCCGCCCGGCGGCTTCGCGGCGGATCGCGGCGAACTGGCGGAGCCGCTCCTCGACGAGCCGGTTCACGCTCGCCTCCGGATAGATCCCGTCGGCGCCGCGCTCGCCCGCCGGGCGGCCGGAGAGGAGTGCCACGCCCTCGTCGATCGTGGCGATGGGATAGATGGAGAACCGACCGGCGGCGGAGGCGGCGACGACGTCCTCGCGGAGCATCAAATGCTGCACGTTCGCCGCCGGAATGAGCACGCCTTGCGTGCCCGAGAGGCCGCGCGCGGCGCAGATGTCGAAGAATCCTTCGATCTTCTCGTTCACTCCGCCGATCGCCTGCACGACGCCGTGCTGGTTGACCGAGCCGGTGACGGCGAGATCCTGGCGCAACGGGATTTCGCCCAAGGCGGAGAGGAGGGAATAAAGCTCGGCCGAGGAGGCGCTGTCGCCGTCCACGCCGCCGTAGGATTGCTCGAAGACGAGGCTCGCATAGAGCGACATCGGCCGGTCGAGCGCGTAGCGGCCGGCGAGGAAGCCCGAGAGGATGAGAACGCCCTTGGAATGAAGCGGGCCGCCCAGCTCCACCTCGCGCTCGATATCGACGATCTTTCCCCCGCCCGGCCGCACCCGGCAGGTGATGCGCGAGGGCCGGCCGAAGGAATGGCCCGCCAGCATCATCACCGAGAGCCCGTTGACCTGGCCGACGCGCGCGCCCGCGGTATCGACGAGCGCAATCTCGCGCAGGATCATCTCGCGCGAGCGGTCCTCGATCCGCGCGGAGCGGCGGATCTGCTGGCGGATCGCCGCCTCGACGTCCTCGCGGGCGATGAGCGCGTGGCCCGCGCTGTTCGCGTGATAATTCGCCTCGGCCATCACGTCGCGCACGCGCTCGGAAATGAGCGTCAGCTTGGACTGGTCGTCGGCGAGGCGGGCCGCGTGCTCGATCAGCCGGGCCACGGCGGCGCGGTCGAGCGGATGGAAGCCGCCGGCCCGCGCGATCCCGCCGATCAGCCGCGCCAGCGCGGCCTCGGTCGGTGCGGTGCGCGGCGTGTCGTCCTCGAAATCGGCGAGAACCTTGAAGAGCGTGGCAAAATCCGGATCGAGCGAGGCCAGGAGGTAGTAGAGGACGCGCTCGCCGAACAGCACCACTTTCACGTCGAGCGGGATCGGATCGGGCTCGAGCGTTGCCGTCATGGCGAGCCCGAGGAAGCGCCCGGGGTCCTCGATCAGGATTTCGCTCCGCGTCAGCGCGCGCTTGAGCGCGGGCCAGCTGAACGGCTCGGAGAGCAGGCCGCGGGCGTCGATCAGGATCGCCCCGCCGTTGGCGCGGTGGAGCGCGCCCGCCTTGATCAGCATGAAGTTCGTCACCAGCACGCCTTGCTGGGAAAGATACTCGGTGCGCCCGACAAGATTGCCGAGCGTGGGGTGCAGCTCCTCGACCACCGGCGCATGCGCCTCGGGGAGCGCGCAGCTCACCAGCACGTTCACCTGGTAGCGGTCGAGCAGCGCGGCGCGCAAGGGGGCGAGCGGCGTCTCCTCGTCGGCGCCGGCCGCGACGAAGAGCTGGGCGTTGTCGAGGATGTCGGCGCGCATCGCGTCGAGGTGGGCTGCGATCTTCGCCAGATCGGCGAAGGGCGCGCGCGCCTCCTCGATGAGCTGGCCGATCGCGAAGGAGGCCACCTCGCGATCGAGCGCGCGCACCGCGTCCCGCCGCTCCTTCTCGAGGCGGGGGATACCGCGCAGCGTCTGCTCCAGCTCGCGCTCGATCTCCTGGATCGCCTGCTGGGCGGCGCGGCGCCGTTCCTCGGGCCAGGCGTTGAACTCCTCCGGCGGCACCACCTTGCCCTCGTGCGCGGGCGCAACCGCGAAGCCGCCGGGGGTGCGGAGGATGGCGGCCCCATTCGAGGCGGCCTTCTCGCCGAGCGCCTGGAACGCGCGCTCGTTGCGTGAGCGGAATTGGTTCTCGATCGCGCCGCGCCGCGCCTGGTAATCCTCGCCCTCGAACACGGCGGGAAGGGCGCTGCGCAGGTCTTCGGTGAGGCGGCGCATGGCGGCCTGGAAGGCGGGCGCGCGGCCAGGCGGCAGCGAGATCGCCGACGGCCGGTT
>DATJTV010000074.1:0-12339 GCA_035503055.1 Acetobacteraceae bacterium | reverse complement strand
GGGGCCGAAGGGCATGGTCTGGAAATAGCGCGGATAGTGGAACTTGTCGTTCACCGCAAGCGAGAACATCGCGACCATCACGCGCTGGTGCTGGATCACCACCGGCATCGCCGCGGCGGTGAGGTTGGTCGCGTTGCACATCAGGAGATCGACATGGTCGATCTCGAGGAGCTTGGTGTAGATCTCCGGGATGTTCGCGGCGTTGCTCTGATCGTCGTAATAGACGAAGCGGATCGGCGTGCCGTTGATGCCGCCCTGGCCGTTGAAGTCGGATTCGAAGATGCGGGCGGTGACGAGGATGGCGCGGCCGGCGACCGCGAGCGGGCCGGTGAGCGAGAGGCTGAGCCCGATGGTGATGGGGCGGGCGGCGCGCGCGGGCGCGGTGGCGGTGCCCAACGCGGCGGCGCCGAGCGTGCCCCGGAGAGCGGCGCGGCGCCCGATCGGGTTGATCATGGCGATTCCCCCCTTGGCCTGGCTGCGGGCCGATTTTTCTGCTGTTCCTACGCCAGTTTCAGCGGTTCTCGGGAGATTGGCAAGGGCGGACGATTGACCGCGGGATCGGGCGGGGATCAGGATCGTCTTGGGAATGGGGGCGGTCCATGCGGTTCGGATTGTTCGGCGGCGCGCGCACGAAGCGGATGACGGGCGGCGCGGCGGTGGGCTACGGCGACAGCCACGGCTATCGCGATTTCATCGAGTACGTGGTGGAGGCCGATAAGCTCGGGCTCGGCAGCGTGTTCCTTGTCGAGCACCATTTCACCGGCCAGGGCCAGGTCTCGGCGTCGATGAGCCTGCTCGCGTATCTGGCGGCGCGGACGAGCCGCATCCGGCTCGGCACCGCGGTGGTGGTGCTGCCGTGGCACAACCCGGTGCTGGTCGCGGAGCAGGCGGCGACGCTCGATCTCTTGTCCGGTGGGCGGTTCGATCTCGGCGTGGGCAAGGGCTATCGCGCGGCGGAGTTCGTCGGCTTCTGCATTCCTGAGGTGGAAGCGACCGAGCGGTTCGACGAGGCGATCGAGATCATCCGCAAGGCGTGGACGAGCGAGGGACGGTTCTCGCACCACGGCAAGCGCTGGCACTACGAGAACATCGTGGTCGAGCCCGAGCCGGTGCAACGGCCGCATCCGCCTCTCTGGCTCGCGGCGGGGAGCGAGGAGTCGATCCGCCGGGCGGCGCGGGAGGGCTACAATTTGCTGCTCGACCAGCTCGGCTCGACCGGCATCACCATCGAGCGCGTGGGGATTTTTCGCGAGGAGTGCGAGAGGATCGGGAGGCCCTACGATCCCGCGATGGTGGGCGCGACGCGCGGGCTGCAGATGGTGCATAGCGAGGAGGAGCGGGAGGCGGCGTACGCGACGCGGGCGCAGGTGCTGAACACGATCGGCGCGCTCAGGCGCGGCGAGGCGGCGCCGGAGGATGCGCGCCACGACGACGCGCCGCTGCTCGGCACGCCCGAGGAGATCATCCGCAAGCTGGAGCGGCTGCGCGCGGGCGGGGTCGAGAATATCCTGCTGGTCGATCCGCGCGCGTCGGTGGCGAATCTGCGGGCTTTCGCCGCCGAGGTGATGGGCCCGTTCGGGGCGGCGCGAGAGGCGGCGGCTTAAGACGCGGCGCGGATCGCGTCGCGTGAGGGAATCGGAGGGCAGTGTTGCACCTTGGCGCGCGGCCATGGCGGGGCTGCTCGCGCTTGGCGTCGCGATCGGGGTCGGGCGGTTCGTGTACACGCCGATCCTGCCCTTGATGGTGCAGGCGCTGGGCTGGACGAGGTTCACGGCGGGGCTTGTCGCATCCGCCAATTTCGCCGGGTACCTGGTGGGCGCGCTGCTCGCGGCCGGGCCGCTTGCGGGTTCGCGAAGGCTTTGGCTGATCGGGGCGTTGCTCGCGAGCGCGGCGACGACCGGGTTGATGGGAGCGACGTCTTCGGTGGATGCGTTCCTGGTCCTGCGTTTTGTGGGCGGGGTCGCGAGCGCGTTCGTGCTGATCCTGATCTCCGCGATCGTGCTGGAGGCGCTCGCTCGGGCGCGGCGGCTGGGGCTTTCCTCCGTGCTCTTTGCCGGCGTGGGGAGCGGCATCGCGGTTTCGGCAGCCATGGTTTCGCTGCTGCGCGCCGCGGGCGCCGGGTGGGGCGCGCTGTGGGTCGCGACGGGGATTGCATCGGTCGCCGCGGCGATCGGGGTGGTGATGCTTCTCCCCGCGGAGCAGCGGCGCGAGGATGGGAGGGGCGAGACGCCGAGCCGGCGCGGGACGAGCAGGGGCGGCTTGTCGCGGCTCGTCGGCGCGTACGGGCTCTTCGGGTTCGGCTACGTGATCACTGCGACGTTCCTGGTGGCGATCGTTCGCGGCAGCCCGCATTTCAGGCCGCTCGAGCCCGAAATCTGGGTGGTGTTCGGGCTGGCGGCGGTGCCGTCCGTGATCATTTGGAACAACGTCGCCGGGCGAATAGGGATCGCGCGCGCCTATGCGATTGCCTCGGTCGTGGAAGCGATTGGCGTGGCGGTGAGCGTTGCATGGCAGAGCATGGTGGGCGTGTTCCTCGCGGCGGTGATGGTGGGCGGGACGTTCATGGGCCTGACCTCGCTCGGCCTTATTCTCGGCCGGCAATTCGCGGGCGGCGATGCAAGACGGGTGTTCGCGCTGATGACGAGCGCCTTCGCGCTTGGCCAGATCATCGGCCCGAGCTTTGCCGGGACGCTCTACGACCGGCTCGGGAGTTTTGACGTGCCCTCGATGGTTGCGGCGGCGGCCCTGGTGGCGGCGGCGGGGCTCGTCGCGCGATAAGGGCGAGGGCGGTGGCCGCTGCTCCGATCGGCACAAATGTTGCCTGAATGACCGGACTACGCCTACCATTCACAACCGTTGGCGCAAGCGGCCGGAGGAGGGGGAAGAGCACAGATGGCACACGCAGGACAAACGTTGGCGGCGGCGCTCGTTGCGCTGGCGGCGACCTCGGCGATTGCCCCGGGCACCGGCGATGCGGCCCCCCAACAGAGTTTTTCGGCGGCCGCCCTGCAGGGCGCGTATGCCAGCCGCTTCAGCGGAGAAGTGGACACCGGCAAGGCCTGGGTGCCGATCCTCGGCACCGGCGTCTTTATCGCCGACGGGAGCGGCCATCTCACCGGCCACGAGACCTACGTCGTCGGGACGGAGGTCTGCACGGCGACGATCACGGGCACATATACGGTCGGAGCCGACGGCACCGGCAGCGACGCCATTACGTATAAGGCGCAACCCGGGTGCGAGGGTGGCAGCTATACGCAGAGCCTCACGATCGCCCGGCACGGCGAGCTGGTGCTGCTGGTCAACACCAACGCCGGAAACCGGATCGAAGAAGAGTGGCATTCTCAGCGGTGACGGGCTGCCGCTCTTTTGAAACGATCGGGTGAGGACATCCCTTGGAGCGTGATCGCCGAAGGTGGCATCACCGAAGGCGTGAATCACGCGGGAAAAACAAAGACCTAGAGCGGGATGGGTGAGCGGAGGCGATCCCATCCCGCTCTAGCGCGCAGGAGCCGCTTCTCTGGCTTGACTTCGCCGGGCCTCGCCCGGAGGGTCAGCGCTCCGGTATTTCACGTGCTCGATGAACGCGCGGAGCTTGGGCAAGACTTGGCGTCTGCCTGGGTGGTACAGAAAAACCCCCGGCATCGTGACGGCGAAGGGCGTCAGCAACGCCTGCAACCTTCCGTCGGCAATGGCAGCTTTGGCGAGGGGGCCGGGCACCTGCGCAAGTCCCACACCTTGGATCGCCGCTCCGACGAGCGTGGGGTAATCGTGCGCAACGAGAGGTCCGGAGACGATTGCCTCGACCGCCTTGCCGCCATCGACGAAGGGCCAAGGCGCGATCGAGCCGTTCGAGCGACGCATGCGCAGGCAGGCGTGGTCGCGCAGATCGCCGATGCGCTCCGGCCGTTTGCGCTCGCGTAGATAATCGGGGCTGCCAACGACCACCCATGGGAACGGCGGCGTCAGCCGTACCGCGACCATGTCGGCGGGAACGAACTGGCCCAGCCGTACGCCGGCGTCAAACCCTCCGGCCGCGAGGTCGACCAGCTCCTCACTTGCAGCGATCTCGACTTCGATCTCGGGATAGGCCCGGCAGAAGGATGCGATCAGGGGCTCCAGCAGGATCGGCACCACCGCGCGCGGCACCGAGAGGCGCAACCGTCCGGACGGAAGCTGTCCGAGTTCTCGCGCGACCTCGCCCGCGGCGACGAGCTCCTCGAAGGCGGGCTTGGCGCGCGAAAGGAATCGTTCGCCGGCTTCGGTCAGGCCGACACTGCGCGTTGTACGGATGAAGAGCGCCGCGCCGACGCGCGCCTCGAGCGTGCGTACCGCTTGGCTGATCGCCGATGGGGTTACCCCGAGTTCGACGGCCGCCCGGCGAAAATTACGGTGCCGGGCAACGCTCAGGAACGCCTCCACGCCGTCGAGCGCGCCTTGCCTGACTGTGAAGTTCTGCTTCATGGCCTGTCGACATTATCGCGGATAGTGGCTCGCGGGAAGCGATCGTACATCCGGCCTGCCAATCGGCAGGCACGCCGATGTCGAGGCTTGGGATCCACGACAGCAGCCCGCTGCGCCGAAGGAGGCTTGCAATGACCGATGGGCTCGATGGCGTTCGCGACCACTATGGAGCGACGGGCCTGACCGAGCGGCTAAGGGCGGCGCTCGCTGCCCTCGGGTCGGAGGATCAGATTCTCGCGCCCCGGCAACTCGCCGCTCTCGACCAGTTTCACACTCGGGGGCTCGCCGCGACCGCCGAGCTTGCCGAATTGGCCGGGATCACCGCCGAGATGTCGGTGCTGGATGTCGGCTCCGGCGTCGGCGGGCCGGCGCGCTTTCTGGCCGCAACCTATGGCTGCCGCGTCACGGGCGTCGACCTCAGCGAGCCCTTCGTGGATGCCGCGCGCTATTTGACCGAGCGCACGGGACAGGGCGGGCGGGTATCGTTTGAGACAGGCAGTGCGCTCGAGCTTCCATTGGACGACGGTCGGTTCGACGCCGTGTTGCTGCAGCATGTGGCGATGAACATCGCCGATCGTGCACGGCTCTACCGCGAGATAAGACGCGTGCTGAAATCAGGCGGAAGGTTTGCGACCTTCGACGTCGTGCTGAAGGGCGGCGAGCCGCACTATCCCGTCCCTTGGGCGCGAACGCCGGCCACTAGCTTTCTCCTGACGGAAGCCGCGACGCGCGAGGCGATCGAACCGGCCGGGTTCCGCGCGCTGGCATGGCAAGACGACACCGAGGCCGCCAAGGTGTGGTTTGCCCAGCTGCGTGAGTCCGGGCCGCCCCCTCCGCCAAATCTCGGCACGGTGATGGGACCGGACGTCGCGGAGCTTGCCGGCAATTTGGGACGAAATCTCATGGAGGGCCGGCTGGGCATCCTGACCGCGCTGTTCGAGGCCGCGCCGATCTGAGAGGAGCCCAAATGTCGCCGGCAACCATCTTCCAGATACATCTCGTTCTCGGTTACGTCCCGTGGCTGCTTTGCTTCGGCGCGTATGTCTGGCCCTGGCTCCGGTCGATGGGCCCGGTCGAGGCGCAACGCGCCATCGCCACCCTGCACAGCTTCCGTTTCTTCGGGCTCGTGTTCATCCTTCCCGGCGTTGTCGGCCCAAACCTGCCGGCCGGCTTCGCCGCTTTCTCCGCCTACGGCGATTTCGCGACCGGTTTGCTGGCCATGCTGGCGCTCCTCACCATAAGGATGCGTCCGCTCTTTTGGCTGTTCGTCGTCGCCTTCAACGTCGTGGGGGCGGGTGACATCATCGTTGACTATTATCACGGCAACCAGTTCGGTCTTCCGGCGCTGGCGGGGCAGTTGGGCGCCGCCTACGCGATCCCGATCCTCTACGTGCCCGTGCTGATGATCACGCACTGCATCGCGTTCTATTTGCTGGTGCGTCGTCAGCCCGAGGCGACCGCCTGATTCTTTCAAGGAGAGACTTCTTCCAGGCGGAGGTCGCGCGTGCCGGCGCCGAATTGGGCGATGATCGCGGCGAGGACGAGGAAGAAGATGATGAGCAGCATGGAGGCGAGCACGCCGAGATGCGGGATGAGCGGGGCGATGAAGAGGAGGCCGACGCCGCCGCCGAGATGCCCGACGCCATCGACGAGGGCGAAGCCGGTCGTGCGGGCGCGCGTGGGATAGTTCTCGACCGACCAGGCGTAGGCGATCGGGACCCAGAGATTGAAGCCGAAGAAGACGATCATCGAGCCCAGGACCGCGAGCGGAAAGATCGCACCGGCGAGTGCGACGATGATGCCGCCGATGAGCGTGATGGCGGCGGCGAGCGGCATCCAGGTCTTGCGCTCGAGGCGCTCGCCGTAAGCGTAGGCGACAACCGCGCAAAGGAGGAAGCCGAAGGTTCCCATCGCGGTGATGAGGCCGGCTTCGGGCGGCGGGTAGCGGAGTGCGGCGAGCAGCGTCGTGAAACCGGCGGCGAAGGAATAGACGGTGATGTAGGCGGAGAACCACATCGCGACGAGGAGAAGCGTGCGCCTGAGATAGAGCGGATTGCGGAGGATCGACGAGAACGGGAGATGCGGAAGCGCGGGCGGCGCCGGAGGGACGCGAGCGGGCACGGGCGCGAGCGGCGAGATCGCGTGGGCGCGCGCCTCCATGTCCGCGATGACGGCTTCGGCTTCCTCGAGCTGGTTGCGGGAGATCAGCCAGCGGGGCGATTCGGGGAGCTGGAATCGGAGCAGCACACCGATCAGCGCGAGCAGCGCGCCGATGGCGTACATGGCGCGCCAGCCATCGCCGAAGGCGGGCGAGGCGAGTGCGAAGGGCAGGCCCAAAGGGAGCGGCGTCGGCGGGGTGGTCAGCCATAGCCCGGCCCAGATGCCGAGCATCGCGCCGAGTGCCGAGAAGATGAAGATCATCGAAGTGTAGCGCGCGCGGCCGCCGCGCGGCGCGATCTCGCCGATGTAGGTGTTGACGATGGCGAGGTCCGCGCCGATGCCGATGCCGGTGATGAGGCGGGCGATGACGAACCAGGAATAGCTGTCGACGATTGCGGTGAGCGCGGAGCCGAGACCGGTGAGGACCATCGTCACCAGGAGGAGATCGCGCCTTCCCGCGCGGTCCGACAGCGGGCTCAAGGCGAGCGTGCCGATGACGTAGCCGAAAAGATTGAGGAGCACCGGCAGGCCGATATAGGCGGCCGCGCCCGGCGGCGTGCAGCCCGGCACAAGCTGCGTGCAGGTCTCGATGAAGGAGACGTTGATGTCGAAGATGTCGTAGAAGGTGAAGAGGAAGCCGATGCCGATGATGAAGGCGAAGAGACGGGGCAGCGCCCAGACCGGGATCCGGTCGAGGCGCGCGAGCAGCAACCCGGGCGTTTGGCTGGGCGCATCCATGGATCCGTGCTTCCTCCCGCGATCACGCTCTCGGCGGCCGCTCGGCGCAGGATAGGCGCCGGGGCCGCGCCTCGGCAACGTTTCGGAACGGGCCGCGCGGATGTAGGGTGGCGGGACGAGGAGGCGGCTTCATTGGGCTACGCGCACGTAATCGGCGGGACGCGGTATCGGTTCGATGGCCTTCGGACGCTGCTCGCGCGGGCCTCGCCGGCGCGCTCGGGCGATCGGTTGGCGGGGGTGGCGGCGGAGTCGGCGAGCGAGAGGGTGGCGGCGCAATGCGCGCTCGCGGAGCTGCCGCTCGCGCGGCTCCTCGAGGAGCCGGTCGTTCCTTACGAGGCGGACGAGGTGACGCGCCTCATTCTCGATGCGCACGACCGGGCGGGATTCGCGCCGATCGCGGGGATGAGCGTGGGCGCGTTCCGGGACTTCCTGCTTTCTCCCGAGGCGGACGAGGCGGCGCTCGCCGCACTCGCGCCCGGGATCACGCCGGAGATGGCCGCCGCGGTTTCGAAGATCATGCGGCTGCAGGACCTCGTCGCGGTGGCGGCGAAGTGCCGGGTGGTGACGCGGTTTCGCGGCACGATCGGGCTTGCCGGGCGGCTCTCGGTGCGCTTGCAGCCGAACCACCCGACGGACGACCCGCAGGGAATCGCTGCCTCGGTGCTCGACGGGCTGCTGCTCGGCGCGGGGGACGCGGTGATCGGGATCAATCCCGCGACGGACAGCATCGCGGCGACGGTGCGGCTGATCGAGATGCTGGACACGATCCGCACGCGCTACGCGATCCCGACGCAAAGCTGCGTGCTCGCGCACGTGACGACGACGATGCGGGCGATCGAGATGGGAGCGCCGGTCGATCTCGTGTTCCAGTCGATCGGCGGGACCGAGGCGTTGAACCGGAGTTTTGGCGTTTCGTTGGCACTGCTCGGCGAGGCGCGGGAGGCGGCGCTTTCGCTCGGGCGCGGAACGATCGGGCAGAACGTGATGTATTTCGAGACCGGTCAGGGGAGCGCGCTCTCGGCCGAGGCGCATCACGGCTGCGATCAGCAGACGATCGAGGCGCGGGCCTACGCGGTCGCGCGCGCGTTCGCGCCGCTCTTGGTGAATTCCGTGGTCGGGTTCATCGGTCCGGAATATCTTGCGAACGGCAAGGAGATTACGCGGGCGGGGCTCGAGGACCATTTCTGCGGCAAGCTGATGGGCCTGCCGATGGGCGTGGACGTTTGCTACACGAATCACGCCGAGGCCGACCAGGACGATATGGACGCGCTCTTGACGCTGCTCGGCGTCGCGGGCGTGACGTATGTGATGGGCGTGCCGGGCGCGGACGACGTGATGCTTTCGTATCAGAGCACGTCTTTCCATGATTCGCTCTATCTGCGCGGCGTGCTGGGTTTGCGGCCGGCGCCGGAGTTCGAGGCGTGGCTGGAGGCGCGCGGGCTTGGCGGCGCGGGGGTGCCGGCGCGGATTCCGGAGGCGCTGGCGCCGGCGCTGATCGGGCTTGGCTAGCGCAGTGCCCTGGAGCGCGCTGAAGCGCTTCACCCCGGCGCGGGTGGCGCTGGGGCGGGCGGGGAACGGGCTGCCGACGGCGGCGCATCTGGCGTTCCAGGCGGCGCATGCGGCCGCGCGGGACGAGGTGGGCAAGGCGCTCGACGTGGCGGCGCTGGCGCGGGCGCTGGCGGCGGCGCGATTTGCCAGTATTGCCGTGCGCTCGGCGGCGGAGGGGCGGAAAACGTTCCTGCTCCGGCCCGATCTCGGGCGCGCGCTCGCCGAGGGCGAGGCAGGGCGGCTTCAGGCGGCAGCGACCGCGGGCGCGATCGCCTTCGTGGTGGCGGACGGGCTGGCGGCCGAGGCGGTGGCGGCGGAGGCGGTGAAGCTGCTTTCGCGCGTGGTGCCGGCGCTCGCGCGCGAAGGGCTCGCGGTGGCGCCGATCGTCATCGCCGAGCAGGGGCGCGTGGCACTCGGCGATGCGGTGGGCGCCGCACTCGGCGCGGTTGCGGTCGCGGTGCTGATCGGCGAGCGGCCGGGGCTCTCGGCGCCGCGCAGCATGGGCGTCTATCTGACATGGGCGCCGCGGCCGGGACGCACCGACGCGGAGCGGAACTGCATCTCGAACATAAGGCCCGGCGGGCTCTCGAGCGAGGCGGCGGCGGAGACGTTGCTCTGGCTGATCGGCGAGATGCGGCGACGGCGTGTTACGGGGGTCGCGCTCAAGGACGAACGGCCAGGGGCTTTGCCCCTGGAACCCCAGCGAGGGGCTCTGCCCCTCGCGACCCCGCTGGGGCCTTGAGGCCCCAGACCCCCGTCCGTTTAGATAAGTAATGGATTGCAAAGGCTCCGCCTTTGCTGGGGGTCCAGGGGGCGAAGCCCCCTGGTTTGAGAAGGAATGCGATGAGCGAGCAAGCGAACCTGATCCTGCGGCCCTCGAATGAGGGCGATGTCGCGGCGATCGCCGCGATCTATGCCGGGCATGTGCGGAACGGCACTGCCTCCTTCGAGACGGAGGCGCCCGACGTTGCCGAGATGCGGCGGCGGTGGGCGGAGCTGGTGGGGCGGGGATATCCGTATCTCGTCGCCGAGGACGGGGCCGGCGTGGTGGGATACGCGTATGCCGGGCCGTACAGGACGCGGCCGGCCTATCGTGAGACGCTGGAGGATTCGGTCTATCTGCGGCCGGACGCGACCGGGCGGGGGCTCGGGCGGCTTCTGCTCGAGGCGCTGATCGGCGAGGCAGACGCGCGGGGCTTTCGCCAGATGGTCGCGGTAGTGGGCGACAGCGGCAACGTCGCCTCGATCCGGGTGCACGAGCGCGCGGGGTTCCGTCTCGTCGGCGTGCTGCGCTCGGTCGGCTACAAGCACGGGCGGTGGCTGGATACGGTGCTGCTCCAGCGCGCGCTCGGCGCCGGCGATACGAGCCCGCCGGCGGAGCGCTAAGGCATTACATCATTCGCGCGTAGAGATTGAAGAGAATCCAGAGCGTCCCGGCGATCATCGTCAGGACCAGGGATGCGGAGAAGAGCATGAGATAGAGCTCTTCGCGCCGTTCCGCACTGAGATCGACGTGCAGGAAGTAGCGCACATGGACCAGGATCTGCGTCACACCAAAGATGCCGATCACCCAGCGCACGGTGGTCGCCGGGAATGTGCCCCAGGCCACCAGGGCGAACGGAACGATCGTGAGGATGGCGGCCAGCACGAATCCCGTCTGATATCCGAGGAGGTCGTGACGATACGCCTCGGGCCCGCCGATGATCTTCGGGCTGGACATCAGCCGATCCCCCCCAGATAGACGACAGAGAATATTCCGACCCAGATCAGGTCGAGGAAGTGCCAGAAGAGAGCGAGGCGGGCGAGGCGCGACTTGACATCATCCGTGAGGCCGGCCTTGCGGATCTGGAAGAGCATCATCACCAGCCAGATCGAGCCGGCGGTCACGTGCAGGCCGTGGAGCGGAACCAGGCCAAAGAAGCCCGAGAGAAAGCCGGAGCGCTGGGGCACCGCGCCCGCGGCGAACATCCGCACGAACTCGCTGACCTCGAGACCGAGGAACACGAGGCCGAGGGCCAGCGTCACCATCAGCCAGAACGTGACCTGTGCGCGGCCGCGGTCGTACTTGATGGCGAGCGATGCGAGGCCGAAGGTGAAGGTGCTGGTTAGCAGGGCCGCAGTCTCCAGCGCGGCGCCGCGCAGCTCGAAGAGATCTTTCGGTGTCGGCCCGCCGGCAAACGACATCGGCTTCAGCATCGACACGTAAGTGGCGAACATCAGCCCGAAGATGATGAGATCGCTCATCATGAAGAGCCAGAAGCCCGAAAGGGTGATGCGGGCGCGATCGTGTTCGTGGCCGTACTCCGGCTCGAAGCTCAGGCCGAAGGCGCGGCGGGGAGCAATGTCCGCATCGACCGTCGGGTTGGCGCCGTGGGAATCGGCGATGGTGTTCATTCCGCTGGCTCCAGGGCATATTCGGGCGCGGCGACGCCGTGGTTGACACGATCGCGCTCATGCGCGCGGGTGACCGGCGTGGTCGCGCGGACCTTTGCGAGCCAGGTCTTGTGTTCCCACTCGAGCTGGCCGGCCGAAATCGTCTCGGCGTGGCGGTCGCCCAGAAGTGCCCGCCCGATCAGCGACACGCCGACGACCGCGAGGGATAGAAGGGTGAGCCACCAGATGTGCCAGACGAGGCCGAAGCCGAGCGTGGTGCCGAAGACGGCCGCGATCAGGCCGATATAGGTGTTGCCCGGCAGGTGAATGTCGGAATAGGCGGGCGGTTCTTGATAGCCGCCGCCGTGCTCCTTCGCCACAGCGAAGGCGTCGACGGCATGGATATAGGGAATGACGGCGAAGTTGTAGGCGGGCACGGGCGAAGGAGTGGCCCACTCCAGCGTGCGCGCGTTCCAGGGATCGCCGCCGATGTCGCGCGTCAGCTCGCGCTCGCGGATCGAAACGTAGAGCTGCATGACCATGCTGGCGAGAGCGGCGGCAACGAAGAGCGCGCCGACGCCGGCGATCAGGAACCAGGGCTGGAAGGCCGGGTTGGTGTAGGAGACGGTGCGGCGCGTCATGCCCATCAGCCCCACCGCGTAGAGCGGAAAGAAGGCCAGGACGAAGCCCACGATCCAGCAGAACGCGGCCGTATAGCCCCAGCGTTCGTTCAGACGAAAGCCGAAGACTTTCGGGAACCAGTACGTGTAGCCGGCGAGCAGGCCGAACAGGGTGCCGGGGATCAGCATGTTGTGGAAGTGGGCGACCAGGAACAGCGTGTTGTGAACCTGGAAGTCGATCGAGGGGTTGGCGAGGATGATGCCGGTGAGGCCGCCGAGAACGAACAGCACCATGAAGGCGAGCGCATAGACCATCGGGACGTTGAAGCGGATGCGGCCGCGGTACATGGTCGCCATCCAGTCATAGATTTTTATGCCGGTCGGGATGCCGATCAGCATCGTGCCGATCCCGAAGGCGGCGTTGATGTTGGCGCTCTGC
>DATJTV010000073.1:0-3427 GCA_035503055.1 Acetobacteraceae bacterium | reverse complement strand
GCGCTTCCCAACCTTACTTCCTCAGCTCCCGCACGCTGACGAACCAGGAGACCGGTTCCTTCACGACCGGCCCCGACCTTGGCCGCTTCAATGATACGCTCGCGGCGAATGGAGCCCAGAGCAGCGGCACCGGCGTGCTCGCCGGCGCCTACCAGTATCTCTTCACCAATACGCTGCGCTATGCCGTTCTGCGCCGGGTCTATGCGTTCGGTACGTTCGGCTACGAGGACATCTACTACCCGAGCCTGCCGCCGGTGACGGTCCAGGACGGCGTCTGGGCGGCCGGCCTTCAGCTCACCCCGCCCGGCCCGAGCAGCATCACCGTGGGGTACGGGCACTTCTTCGGCTTCAATGCCCCGTTCGCACGCGCCACGATCGGCCTCAGTCCCCGGACACAGCTTGCAATCTCTTATGCGGACGTCCTCGCTTCCTCTCAGCAACTGCTGCAGTCGGCGCTCGGCGCCACGTCGGTCAATGCCGTAGGCACGCCGATCGACAACCAGAGCAATTTCCCTGTGGTGCTGACGAACCAGCTGCTGAGCGTACAGTCCGGCGTGATGCGCAGCGCACAATTCTCGGCGAGCCTGATCACCACCTGGCCGCGCGATACTCTCTCGCTCTCGGTCCTCGGTGATCAGGAGAAGCTGGTCGCGAACGCACCCGGCGCCTCGGGGTTCTCGCAGGACTCATGGTCTGGCAGCGTCGGCTGGACGCATAGTCTGACGCCCACGCTTACGGCCACCTCATACGTGCAGATGGGCAGTACGACATCGCTGGCTGTGGGCAGCGGCACGACGCCTGTCTTTGCCGGCCAGGTCTCCCTGCTTGATCAGCTTGCGCCCACCTTATTCGCGAGCCTTCAGTACCAAATTATGAATCAGTCACTGTATGGCGGCAGCAACACGCTGGAGAACAGCGTGATCATAGCGCTACAAAAGACGTTCTAGGGGCGCCCAATGTACGCCGAGTACTATGGCTTCTCCGAAATGCCGTTCCGGCTGACGCCGGACAGCCGCTTCTTCTTCCCGAGCAGCGAGCACAGCCGCGCCCTCTCGCACCTGGTCTTCGGCCTGGCCCATCAGGAGGGCTTCATCGTCGTGACCGGCGAGGTTGGCGCCGGCAAGACGATGCTGCTCGAGCGTCTCTGGGAGCGGCTCGACCGCCGCTCCTACCTGATCGGCCGCATCGACACCGCTCAGGTTGCCGCGGACGATCTGCTGCGGCTGGCCGCTTCCGGGCTGGGCGCCGGACAGGGCGTCGACAAGGCAGCGCTTTTGCAAAAGATCGGTGAGGTTCTGCGCGCGGAGCGTCTCGCGGGACGACGGTGCCTGCTGGTCGTCGACGAGGTGCAGGCGCTCGATTTGCCTGCGCTCGAGGAACTGCGCATGCTTTCGAACATCGCCGAGGGCGGGCGCTCGCTCCTCCAGGCGATCCTGCTTGGGCAACCGCAGTTCCGCCGCACGCTGGCGAGCGCCGAGCTCGATCAGCTTCGCCAGCGGGTCCTCGCCTCCTATCATCTCGGCCCGCTCAGCGGCGAGGAAACGCGCGCCTATGTCGAGCATCGTCTGCGCGCCGTCGGCTGGCGAGACCGCCCGCTCTGGGAAGACGCCGCCTTCGAGCGCGTGCACCACTTCACCGGCGGCATACCGCGACGGATCAACCGCCTTTGCGGGCGCGTGCTGTTGCACGGAGCCTTCGAGAGGAGCGAGGCGATCTCCGCCGACATGGTGCAGGGGACGGCGGTCGAGCTGCAGGAGGATCTCGGCGACCTGCCGCGCCTGCCGAACCCGGAGCACGAGCTAGATCTCCTCGGCCGGTTGGACGTGCTCGAGCGTACGGTCGCCCGCCGCGAGCGCGTGTTCGTGCGGCTGCTCGACCTTCTCGAGGACCGCGGGGGATCCCGATGAGCGAGCAAGCGGTCGCTAGCGCCATGACGGTCGACGTCGAGGATTATTTTCAGGTTCAGGCGTTTGCCGACTCGGTCCCGCGCGCCGCGTGGGAGACGATCCCCCGCCGCGTCGAGGCCAATACCGATCGGATCCTCGGTCGGTTCGCCGAAGCCGGGGTACGCGCCACGTTTTTCACGCTCGGCTGGGTCGCCGAGCGGCATCCGGAACTGATCCGGAGGATCGTCGCCGCAGGACATGAGTTGGCGAGCCACGGGTACGACCATGTCCGGGCCGATCGCCTCGATGAGTCGGGATTTCGCGCCGACGTGGGGCGCACGCGCCGTCTTCTCGAGGATCTCGGTGGTGTTGCGGTGCGCGGCTATCGGGCGCCAACCTTCTCCATAGGATCCCGCAACCTCTGGGCGTTCCGGGCGCTCGAGGCGGAAGGGTACGCCTACAGCTCGAGCATCTACCCCGTTCGCCATGATATCTACGGAATGCCGGATGCTCCGCGTTTTCCCTTCCGACCCGCCGGCACGACACTCTGGGAATTACCGATGACGACGCTGGCCCTCGGGGCATACAATCTGCCGTGGGCCGGGGGCGGATATTTCCGCCTTCTTCCCTACCGGCTTTACGAGCACGGCCTGCGGCGACTGCTGCGCCATGACCGCCGGCCGGGGATCTTCTACTTCCATCCGTGGGAGGTCGATCCCGATCAGCCACGCCTCGCCAACTGCCGCTTGCTCGCCCGGCTGCGACATCGGCTCAACCTCGGTGCGATGGAAAGGCGTGTCGTCCGCTTGCTGCGGAATTTCACGTGGGACCGTATGGACCGGGTATTCGCGACAGAGCTCGCACAAACCGTGCTTCCGCCGAACGCGCGGAGCTGAGCGCCGATGACCCTCTCGTGCCGCGTGCTCGAAGAGGCGCAGGAAGGCGCATGGGACGCCTTCGTCTTCGCCATGCCGGAGGGCACCTTCTTTCATCGCGCACGCTGGCGCGAGGTCATCGCCAAAGCCTTCCGCCATCCGGCGCACTACCTGTTCGCCGAACGTGACGGGCAGATCAGCGGCATCATGCCGCTCGTGCACGTCAAGACTCGCCTCTTCGGCAGCGGCATCGTCTCGGTTCCGTTCTGCGTCTATGGCGGCCCGCTCGCCGCTGATGCCGAGTCGGCGGCGGCGCTCGAACGGGAGGCGGCGCGGCTGATGGAGCGGACCGGCGCCCGCTTCTGCGAATTCCGCTTCCTCCACATACCTGCGAACGCGTGGGCGGCGGGTCCCGCCCTGTACGAGACTTTCCGGAGACCGCTTGCCGGGAGCGATGAGGCAAATTTGAAGGCCATTCCGCGCAAGCAGCGCGCAGTGATCCGCAAGGGGATCGCGAACGGCCTAGCCGCGCGCACCGGCCGCGACGGCGATGCCTTCTTCCGGCTCTATGCCGAAAGCGTGCGCAATCTCGGCACGCCGGTATTCCCGCGCCGGTATTTCCGGCTGCTGCTCGAGGCTTTCGCCGAGAACGCGGAGGTGCTGACG
>DATJTV010000072.1:0-56877 GCA_035503055.1 Acetobacteraceae bacterium | reverse complement strand
GCCTGCGAGCGAACCGCTCGCAGGCGGACCGCCCTCTGCCGCCACCAAACGGATGGGGTCCAGGGCCTCCAGGCCCTGGCAGGGGGTCCAGGGGGGCGGAGCCCCCTTGGCCTTACCACCCACCGCTCTACTCAGGCGCGTCCTGCTGACGGCCGATGATTTCGGGCTGTCCGAGGGCGTCAACGAGGCGGTTGAGCGGGCGCATCGGGAAGGTGTGTTGGGGGCGGCGAGTTTGATGGTGGCCGGCCCGGCGGCCTTGGATGCCGTGCGCCGGGCGCGGGCTTTGCCTGGCCTGCGGGTTGGTTTGCATCTCGTGGTGATCGAGGGGAAGGCGGTGTTGCCGCGGTGGCGGATTCCCGGTCTCGTCGATGGGCGGGGCTGGTTTTCCTCGGATCAGGTGGGGTTGGGGGTTCGGTATTTGGTGTTTTGGCGGCAGTTGGCCGCCGAGATAAGGGCGCAGTTCGCGGCCTTCGTGGAGACGGGTCTTCGGCTCGATCATGCGGATGCGCACAAGCACATGCATCTGCATCCGGTTGTCGGGCGGATGATGGTGGAGATCGGACGCGAGTTCGGGCTGGAGAGGGTGCGGGTGCCGCGGGAGCCGCCTGAGGTGCTGGCGGCGTGCGGCGAGCAGGTAGGGCTGGGCGAGCGGGCGCTCGCGTCGTGGAGCGGGGTGCTGGCGCGGCAAGTGAGGCGGGCGGGGATGCGGGCGCCGGACGCGGTGTTCGGCCTCCGCTGGAGCGGGCAGATGGATGCGGCGCGGGTGAAGGCATTGGCGCCGCATCTGCCGGCGGGGCTTTCCGAGCTTTATTTCCATCCTGCGGTACGGCGGGAGCCGCCCTTGCGGGACCTGATGCCCGGCTATCGCCAGGAGGCGGAGCTTGCGGCGCTGCTGGACCCCGAGGTGAGAACGGCGCTCGAGGCGGTGGCCGAGATCGTCAGGGAGGAGAGCGCGTTTCCGGCCGATCGGGCGTGACCGCGGCGAGCAGCGCCGGGACGAAGAAGAAGGTCGCGAGCAGCGTGGCGCCAAGGCTGAGGAGCAGGAGCGTGCCCAAGGTGGCGGTGCCGCGGTCGGCCGAGAGCGCGAGCGAGCCGAAGGCGGTGCCCGTCGTGAGCGCCGAGAAGAGGATCGCGCGCGCGGTGGCCGAGGTGAGGAACTGCCGCCCGCCGGTGCGCCAGTTCATCACGAAATAGACGTTGAACGAGACGCCGACGCCGAGCAGCAGCGGCAGGGCGATGATGTTCGCGAAGTTGATGGGCAGCGGGAGCTGCACGATCAGGATCGCGGTGAGAAGCCCGGAGAGCAGGAGTGGGGCCATCACCAGCGCGACGTCGCGCGGGCGGCGGAGCGCGAGGCCGAGGATCACGGCGATGGCGATCAGCGCGCTGATCGCCGCGGTGCGGAAGGCGCCCACGATGATATCGGCGCTGCCGACGATGTTGACCGCCGGCCCGCCCGCGTTGGGCGCGAGCGTGCGGACGGCGGCGACGAAGCGGCCGAGCCCCTGGCTGCTCTGTTCGCCCGGCTTGGCCAGGGCCTCGACCAGCGCGCGCCCGTCCGGCAGCACCCAGTCGCGCTCGAGCGCGGCCGGCAGGTCGGCCAGCGTCACCGGCTCGGCCGAAAGGGCCGCGCGCAACCGGGCGAGCTGATCGGGCAGGAAGCGCGTGAGCGATTCGTTCGCCGCCATCAGCACCGGGTCGGGCGCGGATTCGAGCGCCCGCAGATCCTGGGCCAGCACGCCGAGCGGTGCGCCCGGCGGCAGCTTCGGCAGCGCCTCGGCGAACGAGCTGAGCGCGGTGCGGAGGGCGAGCCTCAGCTCGGCCACGGTCACCGGCGTCGTCCGGTCCTCGGCCGAGAGCGTGGGCGCCAGGATATCGGCCGCGTCCGCGATCAGCCCGAGCTTTCGGTTCTGGTCGGCGGGCACGAAGGACTGCACCGAGAGCACCGTGTCGACCGCCGGCAACTTGCGGAGCCCGGCGGCGAGCCGGCCCGCCGCGGCAACGCTCGGCGCCAGGATCTGAGCGCTGTAAGGGTTGGTGACCGGGTTCTTCATCAGCCGCCGGAGCACGATCACGGGCTCGGAGTGGGGGTTGCGGGTATCGAGCGGGTCGCCGTCGAAGGCGACGCGCGGCAGCACCGCGACGCCGAGCACGGCAAGGGCTGCGAAGATGCCGAGCACGGCGCGGGCGCGCCTGGCGAGCCCCTTCTCCAGCGGCGCCAAGGCGGCGAAGCCGATCTCGGCGCGCTCGCCGTGCGGATGAAAGAGGCTGAGTGCCGCGGGGAGGAAGGTCATCGTGCAGACGAACGCGATGAGCATGCCGACGCCGGCGATCAGCCCGAGCTCGGCGACGCCGCGGAACTGGGTCGGCACGAAGGCGAGGAAGCCGGCCGCGGCGCCGAGCGAGGCCACCAGGATCTGGCTGCCCGCGCCGGCGGCGGTTGCGGCGAGTGCGGCCGGCGTCTGGCCCGTGAGAAAGCGCATCTCGCGGAAGCGGACGCTGAACTGGATCGAGAAATCGACCGCGATGCCGACGAAGAGGATGGCGAAGGCGACCGAGACGAGGTTGAGCGTGCCGATCGCGACGGCGGCGAAGGTGGTGGTGAGCACGAGGCCGAGCAGGAGGGTGAGCGCGATCGGCACGACGATCCGCCAGCTCCGGGCGGCGAGGAAGAGCCAGAACGTGACGAGCAGGAGGGTCGCGATCGTGCCGACCACGGCGCCTTTCAGCACGCTCGCGAACTGGTCGTCCGAAAGCGCGATCTGCCCGGTGATGCCGACATGGACGAGGCCCTGCTGCACGAAGGGCAACCCGTCGGCGATCTTGCGCAGCACCGCGGTCGCCGCACCTCCGGGCTCGAGCTTGCTGTAGTCGAGCTTCGGCTGCACCAGCACGATGCGGCTGGTCCCCGCCTGCGCGAGCGCCGGCCCCGAGAGGAGGTTGAGCCAGGAAAGCGGCTCCGGATGGCCGGCCAGCGCGGCTTGCATCGTCTGGTGGATGGCGTCGAAGGCGGGCGCGTAGGGCGTGAGATCGACGCCCCCATGGGCGAGCCCCAGCGCCATCAGCGAGAGGGCCGAGAAGAGCCCGCGCCCGGTCGGGTCGGCGACGAGCTGGCCGAGCAGCGGCTGGGCGGTGATCAGATTATCGAGCAGCGTCCGGAGCTTGGGCTCGGAAAGGAACAGCAGGCCCTCGCGGCTGTAGAAGGGCAGCGCCTCGGGATCGCGCGCGGAGCGAAAATGCCCGGGATCTTGGTCGAGCGCCTTGACGAGCGCGGCGGCCGTGGCTTGCGCCGCCTCCGGCACGCGCGAATCGAGCACGACGACGAGGAGATTGCTGAACTGGGGAAAGGCGCGCTCGAGCGCGATCTGTTGCTGCCGCCAGGGCAGGCTGCTCGGGAACATCTGGTCGGTGTCGGTGATGATGCCGAGATTGGCGGCGGAATAGAGGCACCCGAGCACGGCAAGGATCACCCCCGCGCCGACGACAAGAGCGGCGTGCCTGCGGCTCCAATCGACGAGGCGGGCGAGCAGCGTGGCAAGCGTCATGCCCAGGCGGCTTTCCTTGGAGGGGAACCGGGGCGACAAACCCTATTTTCTTCCGCGCCGCAACCTCCTCGCCCCTTTGGCCTCGCCCGCATGGCTCGGCGGGAGGCGCGCGCTTGCCGCGGCCAGGGCGGCTTGTTACTCCGCCCGACCGGCGGTGATGAGGCGGAGCAAGCGGCGATGCGCGTGAAGGATGTGAAGAAGGTGGTGCTCGCGTACTCGGGCGGGCTCGATACGAGCGTGATCCTGCGCTGGCTGCAGAACACCTACCGCTGCGAGGTCGTGACATTCACCGCCGATCTCGGCCAGGGCGAGGAGCTGGGGCCGGCACGGCGCAAGGCCGAGCTCATGGGCGTGAAGCAGATCTTCATGGACGATCTCCGCGAGAAATTCGTCGCCGACTTCGTCTTCCCGATGTTCCGCGCCAACGCGCTCTATGAGGGGCAGTATCTGCTCGGCACCTCGATCGCCCGGCCGCTGATCGCCCAGCGCCAGATCGAGATCGCCGAGGAGGTGGGCGCGGACGCGGTGGCCCACGGCGCCACCGGCAAGGGCAACGACCAGGTGCGCTTCGAGCTTTCGTACTATGCGCTCAAGCCGGACGTGAAGGTGATCGCGCCGTGGCGGGAGTGGGATCTCACCAGCCGGACGAAGCTGCTCGCCTTCGCGGAAGCGAACCAGATCCAAATCGCGCGCGACAAACGCGGCGAGGCGCCGTTCTCGGTGGACGCCAACCTGCTGCACTCCTCCTCGGAGGGAAAGATCCTCGAAGATCCGGCGATCGAGGCGGACGAGATCGTCTATCAGCGGACCATCCGGCCCGAGGACGCGCCGGACAAGGCAACGATCATCACGATCGCCTTCGAGCACGGCGATCCGGTCGCGGTGGATGGCGAGCGGCTTTCGCCGGCGAGCCTGCTCACGAAGCTCAACGCGCTCGGCCGCGCCAACGGCATCGGCCGGCTCGACCTCGTCGAGAACCGCTTCGTCGGCATGAAGTCGCGCGGGGTTTACGAAACCCCGGGCGGAACGATCCTCCATGCCGCGCATCGCGGCATTGAATCGATCACGCTCGATCGCGAGGCGGCGCACCTCAAAGATAGCCTGATGCCGAAATATGCCGAGATCATTTACAACGGCTTCTGGTTCAGCCCGGAGCGGCGGATGCTCCAGGCGCTGATCGACGAGAGCCAGAAATCGGTGAGCGGGCGCGTGCGGCTCAAGCTCTACAAGGGCAATGTGAGCGTGATCGGCCGCGAGAGCCCGAACAGCCTCTATTCCATGCGCGTGGTGACGTTCGAGGAGGACGAGGGCGCCTACGACCAGGCGGACGCGCAGGGCTTCATCAAGCTCAACGCGCTTCGGCTGCGGCTGGCCGCGATGGCCGGCAGGCGCGGCGGCGCCCTGTAAGGAAACGCGCTGTAACGAAAGAGGAGGGTTGGCTCATGCCGGTGCTCAACCGCATCGCCGATCTGGCACCCGAGGTCACCGCCTGGCGGCAGGATCTCCACGCCCATCCGGAGCTCGGCTTCGCGGAGCGGCGCACCAGCGCGCTGGTGGCGGAGAAGCTCGCCGCATGGGGGATCGAGGTCACCACCGGCATCGCCGGAACCGGCCTCGTCGGCACGCTCCGCAACGGCTGCTCGCCCCGCGCGATCGGACTGCGCGCGGATATGGACGCGCTGCCGATGGAGGAGATCAACCAGTTCGCGCACCGCTCGACGAACCCGGGCGTGATGCATGCCTGCGGCCATGACGGGCATACGGCGATGCTGCTGGGGGCCGCGAAATATCTCGCCGAGACGCGCAATTTCGAGGGCACCGTCCATTTCATCTTCCAGCCGGCCGAGGAGGGCGGCGGCGGCGGGCGGGTGATGGTGGAGGAGGGGCTCTTCGAGCGCTTCCCCTGCGACGCCGTCTATGGCGCGCACAACGATCCGGCAGTGCCGGTGGGGACGATGGTGGTGATGGAGGGCGCGCTCAACGCGTTTGCCGACCGGTTCTGGATCCGTGTGCGCGGCCGCGGCGGCCATGCGGCACGGCCGCACCACGCGATCGACCCGGTGGTGGTGGGCAGCCAGATCGTGCTCGCGCTGCAGACGATCGTCGCGCGGCGCGTCGATCCGATCGATTCGGCAGTGATCTCGACGACCCAGTTCCACGCCGGCAGCGCCGGCAACGTCATTCCCCCCGATGCGACGCTCAACGGCACGGTGCGCACGTTGAAACCCGCCGTGCAGGACGAGATCGAGCGGCAGATGGGCGAGATCGTCCGCTCGATCGCCGCCGCGCACGGCGCGGAGGGCGTGCTCGAATACCACCGCGGCTATCCGCAGGTGGTGAACGCGGCGGAGCCGACGGAGCGCGCCGCCCGCGCCGCGGCGAAGATCGTGGGCGAAGAGCACCTCGTCCGGCGCGTGCCGCCGCGCATGGGGGGCGAGGATTTCTCGTACATGGCGAACGCGGTGCCGGGCTGCTTCGTGCGCATCGGCCAGGGCGGCAAGAGCGCGGGGCGCACGCCGGCGCACCATCCCGAATATGATTTCAACGACGAGATTCTGCCCATCGGCGCTTCATATTGGGCCAGCCTCGTCGAGCAGGAGCTGGCGCGGAGTTGAGCTTGGGGGGGACAGCGCGCGCCTCGGCGCCGTCCCCCCGGGTTTTGCGTTACGATATTGATTAGGCTCATGTTTCACGTGAAACATGGGACAGCACTGCTGACCGACCGAGCGCCTCGAGCCCGTTCCGCTCCAGGTCTTTGTTTTCCCGCGTGATTCACGCCTTCGGTGATTCCACCTTCGGCGATCACGCTCTAGAAGCGGGATGGGATCGCTCGTGCTTACCCATCACGCTCTAGAAAGGCCGTAGGTTAGAAATACACGATCCGGTTGCCGGCCAATTGGGTCCTGCAAGAAAGCATCTCGTGGCTTGTCAGGCGCCCCGGGGGTCGCCCACCGCACGGGGTGCGCCGCTACTACGCCAGCTTCAGCTACCAGGCCTGGTCGTGAAGCCGCGCCTGCCGTGTGGTGGCATGCCACAATCACCGCGGCACGGCGGAGCAGCCGATCAAAGAGGGCAAGAACACCGTGACCTGGATGCGGCTGTCCTGTCATCGCTTCGCCGCCAATGCGATTCGGCTGCAACTGCACGAACTGGCCTACAACCTCGCCAACTTCCTGCGCATCCCGGCGCTGCCCGAGGAGGTTAGGCAGTGGTCGCTCACGACCCCGCGGACCGGCTGGCGAAGATCGGCGCCAGGATCGCGCGGCATGGCCGGTCGTTCGCCTTCGAGATCGCTGAGGTCGCGATGCCGCGCGGCCTGTCCCAGGAAATCCTCGCCAGCATCATGGCATTCCGGCTGCTGCCGCCGGTCTCCAGTTTGACGGTTGCGGGAGAACTGAAGGCGGGCTTATGCTCGGCAGGCGGGCGGTACTGAAAGGCCAGCCCAATAGCCTCGGTTAGAGGCGCCGATGTCGTGGGCTTGCCCCTGGAAAACCCCGCTAAAGGAGGGTCCAGTGACAAATCGAAGCGCAGCTAATCCCGTGGACTCGAAGATGCCAAGCCCGGGTCCGGCCATTCCCGGGACGGTGCGGTCGTCCCGCAATATATCCGCTGATGGTCTTCTGCCGCGCCGTCGTGCGCTGACCCTCGGGCTGGCATTAGGCGCCACCCCCCTGCTGGCTCGCGTCGCGGCCGCGGCCATGCCGATGATCGACAACAGTAACTTCGACGTAGCGCAGGTCCTCGGATCCTATCCGGAGTTCAGCACTTTTTACAGCCTGCTGCTCCAGTCCGGGTTGGCATCCAATGCCAGGTCGATCAGGGCGGTCACCGTGTTCGCACCGACGAACGCGGCGTTCGCCAAATATCCGACCTACTATCAGACACTGGTGCCGGGCGGCTCGCAGACTTTCCCCAACACCGCGAAACTGATCGAGTACATGCGTGACCACGCGGTGGTCGGCATCTACACCCCGGATCAGTTTGCTAACCAAATGCTCAATCTGACAAGCATGTCCGGTGAGCAGATATCGATCACCGGGGCGAGTGAGGGGACGACCACCATCACCTATCACCTGCCGGATGGCCACACTGTCACCTCGCCTCTTGCCGAAGAGCCAATTCACGCCGCCAATGGCATCATCTATCCGCTCAGCGACCCCACGTTGCAGTGAATCAAAACAAAAAGAAGAAGAGCTGCGTTTTCTCACTGGTCGGCCCACGCGCCGGAGCGGCGGGCTCCCGCCGCCCACGGAGCGATGTCTCTGCTTGTTGCGGCGGCGTTGCACGTTACGTTAACTGAACGTAAGGCAGAGAATTTTGCAATTCTCCATATAAAACCTTGATTCGTGTCGAAAAAGACCGTTGCGGCCAAGCGCCAAACTGGGCACTTTGTCGCCGCTGAAGCCCGGCCGCGAGGTGCATGCCGGCGATTCTGAGGAGGACAGAATGAACGTCAAGACTTCGGTTGGGATGGTGGCGGCAGGGCTGATCGGTCTCGGCACGTTTGCGGTGCTGCCGGCGCAGGCTGCCGGGCCGGAACCGGGATTCGTGGGGAACACGGCCTCGTCGGTCCCCGGCTGCCCCTTCATCAGCTGGCGCCTGGTCAACACGAACGGGGCCATTCATGGGTTCGCCGAATATTCGGATCTGAGCGGCATCAGCACCGTCACCGGCACGATGGACCCCGACGGGAAGTTCACGCTCACGCTCGCGAGCACTTCCCTCGGCAACGGGCCGGTCGGCACCGTCACGGGAACGCGCTCTCCCAATGGCCGCATCATGGCCACGCTCACGGGCCAAGGCTGCGCCAACAATACGGTGAATATCGCCCCTGTGAGCGACATGAACAATATGAGCCTGGTGGACAGGACGGGCAGTGGCCGTTGAGGCGTTCCTCCCGACCCGCGCAAGCATCGACATGACGAACGCCAAGGGGGTCCCGCCCCCTTGGCGCTTTCTTTTGGGATTCGCCGCCAACCGCTGCGATTAGCGCTCGAATAGTCGCTTCGGCCCCAGGCTCTCGCCTATGTCCGTTTGATTCGAGGATCGCCGCGGATTCCCAACGGCCGGGACGCCGCGGCCCTTCCATGGTTCTTCGCCTTGCCGGGGGACGAAACAGGGCCGGGCGTCCCTATTGATCCGGCCGGCCTATCGGGATTAAACTCGATCCAATATCGATAATAGATCGAGGAAGCGTCATGCCCGCCCGCGGGCCCGCCGTGCTCGGAGCCCTCCGCCGCCGCATCGTCCTGAACCAGCTCGCCCCCGGGGCCGTGCTGACCGAGCTCGCCCTCGCCCAGGACCTGCGCTGCAGCCAGGCGGCCGTGCGCGAGGCGCTCCTCCGTCTCGACGGCGAGGGCCTCGTGGTCCGCGCCGGCCGCGCCGGCACCACGGTGACGGACCTGGACGCCGCAACCGCGAGCGAAATTCTCGACCTTCGGCGGCGGATCGAGCTCCGCGCCGCCCGCCACGCCGCGCGCCGCGCCACCGGCGGCGACTATGCGCGCCTCGAGGCCTTGCAGGAGGCGATGGACCGGGCGGCCCAGGCGGGAGATGCGTGGGCGCTCATCGAGCGCGACACGGACTTCCACCTCGCCCTCTACCGCATCGGCGGCGTGCCCGCGCTCGCCCCCATCCTCGCCCGCTGCATCATGCACACCCATCGCTTCAAGCTCTGGGCGCCGTGGCACCAGCGCCCGCTCGCCGCCACCGCCGCGCGCCACCGCCCGATCCTCGCCGCCGTGCGCGCGGGCGATGCCGCCGCTCTCATCCATACGATCGCGGAACATCTCGATACGATCGTCGAACGCGAAGCAGCCGCCTGACGAAGCGGCCACACGACCGAGGGAGACATCCATGAAGCGCAGAACGCTGATCGCCGCCACCGCCGCCACCGCCGCCACCGCCGCACTCGCCGCCGCTCCGCTCGCCCGCGGTCGCGCCGCCGCGCCCGCGACCGTCCACTGGTGGTACCATTTCGACAATCCGCGGGCGTCACCGGCCGCCCTCGTCGCCGCCTTCGAAGCGGCGAATCCCGGCATCCGCATCATGGCGGAAAGCATCCCCTGGGGCGGCGGCGCCGACTACGACAACCGGCTCTACACCGCCCTGGTCTCCGGCGGCGGCCCCGACTGCGCGATGGTGAAGCTCGAGAATCTCGGCCGGCTCATGGAAATGCAGGCGCTCGAGGATCTCGGCCCGATGATCGACGCATGGTCCGGGAAAGCCGACATCAATCCCGACATCTGGCGCATCAACACCGCGCCCACCGGCGTCCGCTACTACCTGCCGGTGCAGTATGTGATGCTCTATCTCTATGTCCGGCGGGACTGGCTGGACGCCGCGCACCTCGCCCCGCCGGCGAGCTTTCCCGAGTTCCTCCACGCCGCTCAGGCAATGACGGCCAAGGGCCATTGGGGATTCGGCCTGCGCGGCGCATCCGGCGGGCAGGATTTCTGGGCCACCTTCGTCCTCGGCGGCGGCGCCAAGCTCGCCAAGGGCGGGCTCGTCACGCCGGCGGCGATCGCCGCCGATGCCTGGTTCATCGACCTTTTCCGCAAATGGAAGGTCTGCCCGCCCTCCGCGCCGACCGACGGCTTCCTTCAGACCATCAACAACATGAAGGCGGGCGTCACCGGCATGACCATCCACCATATCGGCTCGGCGAACGCGCTCGTGGCCGCGCTCGGCGATCGCATCACCGCCGTGCCGGTGCCGCGCGGGCCGCAAGGCACGGGCTGGGCCACGTTCGGCGACGGCTCGAACGCAATCTTCGCCGGCAGCCGCAACAAGGAAGCGGCGTGGCGATGGCTCTCGTTCCTCTCCACGGCCAAGAACAACGTCGCCTTCAACCTGCTCACCGGCCAGGTGACCGTCACCACCTCGGGGGCCGCGCACTGGACCGCGGAGCCGAAGCGCTTCGTCGAGGCGACGCTCGCTTCGCTGCCGCTCGCCCACGTCTTCCCCGCGGTGCCCGCCACCGCCGAGTTCGTGAGCACCGTCTGGCCGCAGATGACGCAAAAGGCGCTGCTCGGCGAGATCACGCCCGCGGCAATGATGCAGAGCTTCGAGAAGCTCTATTTCGGATGAGGAGCGCGGCGGCAGGGCGGCCGGCGTCCGCGCCCCATGCGCCGCTCCTTGCCATCCCCTCAGCGCGGGCGCTGACACCGTGGGCATTGCTCGCGCCCGCGCTGGTTGCGACGAGCGCCGTCGTCTTCCTTCCGGTGCTGGTCACGCTCTGGATGTCGCTGCATCGCTTCGTGCTCTTCGAGCCGCGCACGACGCCGTTCGTCGGGCTCGCCAACTACGCCTCCGTCATTGCCGATCCCACCTTCTGGGCGAGCCTCGCCCGCTCGCTCGTCTGGATCGTGGGCGGCGTCTCGCTGCAATTCTCGCTCGGCTTCGCGGCCGCGCTGCTGCTCAACCGCCGCTTCGCCTGGCGCGGCCTCGCCCGAGCGCTCATCGTCATTCCCTGGGCGCTGCCGAGCGTCATCATCGGGCTGATCTGGACCTGGATGCTCGATTTCAATCTCGGCGTGATCAACACGCTCCTGGTGCGGCTCGACCTCTTCGCCCACCCGATCGCCTGGCTCGCCCAGCCGGACACCGCGATGATCGCCGTCATCCTCGCGCTTACCTGGCAGGGTTTTCCTTTTTTTGCCGTCACGCTGCTCGCGGGGCTCCAGGGGATTCCGCGCGAGCATTATGAGGCCGCCTCGATCGACGGCGCCGGGGCTTTCGGCGCCTTCCGGCACGTCACGCTGCCGGGGCTCGCCCCGGTGATGGCGACCGCGCTGCTGCTCCGCATGATCTGGGTCGCCAATTCGCTCGACCTCATCTTCATCATGACCGGCGGCGGCCCGGGCACGGCCACCGAAACGCTCCCGCTCTATGCGTTCCTCAAGGCCTGGACCGGGCTCGACTACGGCTACGGATCGGCGCTCGCGGTGATGCTGACGCTGCTGCTGCTCGCCGTCGTCGCAATCTATACCCTCCGGGACTCCGGGTGATGACGCGCGCACGGGCGCGCCGGCTCCGGCTGCTTCTCGGCACCGAGATTCCCCTCGGCCTGATCCTCGCTTTCGGCCTTCTGCCGTGGCTCTGGATGATGCTCTCGGCCATCCGCCCGAGCGGGGACTGGACGCATCTGCCGCTTCGCCTGCTTCCTTCGCGGCTGACTTTCGTCCATGTGGCGGAGCTGCTCGGCCAGACGAGCTTCGTCGCCAATCTCGAGAACAGCCTGATCGTCGCATCGGGAACGCTGGCACTCGGGCTCGCGCTCGCGGTGCCCGCCTCCTACGCCTTCTCCCGCTTCCGCTTCCGCAGCAGGAAGACCTTCCGCATCCTCTTCCTGGTCGTCAACATGTTCCCGGTGATCCTCCTGCTGCTCCCGCTCTTCATCATCTTTCGCGGGCTGCATCTGCTCGACACCTATCTCGCCCTGATCCTCGCCGACGCCACCTTCGCGCTTCCCTTCGCCGTGTGGCTGCTGAGCGGCTACATGGAATCGATCCCGCGCGATCTCGACGAGGCGGCGATGATCGACGGCGCCTCGCGCCTCCAAGCGATCCGCCTCGTCATCATGCCGCTCGCGCTCCCGGGCGTCATCGCCGTCGGGATCTATCTCTTCATCGCCTCATGGAACGAATACCTCTTCGCGCTGATGCTCTCCGGCGAGCGCGTGCGCACCGTCACGGTGGCGCTGCAGATGTTCATCGGCGAGAACCAGGTGCAATGGGGCCTTCTCACCGCCGGCGGCACGCTCGTCGCCCTGCCGGTCGTTCTACTCTTCCTTGCCGTGCAGCGGCATCTCGTGAGCGGGCTCACGGGCGGCGCAGTGAAAGGCTGAGAATGCGCAAGACCTCGCCGATCGGCGTGATTTCCATGAGCTACGCGCGGCCCTTCGGGCCGGAGCATCTCTCCCTCTTTCCCCGCATGAAGGAGGCGGGGATGGATTTCTGCGAGCTGCTGGTGCCCGAGCCCGGCGAGCTCGACCCCGCGGAGGCAAGGCGCGCCGCCGCCGACGCCGGGCTCTCTCTCGTTCTCGCCGCCCGCGTCAACCTCGCGCGCGATCTCTCGTCGGCCGACCCCGCCGTTCAGGAGGCTGCATCCGCCTATCTCCGCGACGCGGTCGATATCGCCGTGCGCGCCGGCGCCCGCATCGTCGGCGGCCCGCTCTACGGCAGCCCGCTCGTCTTCGCCGGCCGCGCGCCCGCGCCGATCGGGGAGGCCGAGCGCCGGCAACGCATCGCCCGCGTCGTCGCCGGGCTCGGCAAGGCCGGCGCCTACGCGGCGGAGCGCGGAATCGTCCTCGCGGTCGAGCCGCTTAATCGTTTCGAGACCGATTTCTGCAATCTTGCCGCGCAGGCGGTTGCCCTCGTCCGCGAGGTCGCCAACCCCGCCGTCGGCGTGATGCTCGATACGTTTCACATGAACATGGAGGAGGACGACCTGCCGGGGGCCATCCGCGCCACGGGCTCACATCTCGTGCACTTCCAGGCCAACGAGAACCATCGCGGATTCCTCGGCAGCGGCCATCTCGACTGGCCTTCCATCGCCCGCGCGCTCGCCGCGATCCTCTATTCGGGACCGATCACGCTCGAGCCGTTCCGCCGCAGCGACCGGCGGCTCTCGACTCCCTTCGCGCAGTGGCGCCCGCCCGAGGCGGACGAGGACGCCGATCTCGCCGCCAGCGCCGCCCTGCTGCGCGGCGCGCTGCACGCGGCAGCGGCGTGATGCTGCGCCTCGGCTGGATCGGGTGCGGCACCCATGCCTCCGAGATGCTGCTGCCGCAACTCACCCGCTTCCCGGTGGCACTCGCCGCGGTGTGCGACACCGATCCCGCGCGCGCCGGCGAGGCCGCGCGCCGCTTCGGCGCCGGAGCGTCCTTCACCGATGCGGCGGCGATGCTGGGCGAGGTTGCGCTCGACGCCGTCGGCATGGCGGTCGGCCCGGCGCAGCATCAGGCGCTCGCGCAACACGCGCTGGCGCGCGGGCTCGCCGTTTTCGTCGAGAAGCCTCCCGCCGCAACCGCGGCCGGCGCGGCGCTCGTCGCCGCCGCCGCGGCGAAAGCCGCTCGCCCCTGCATCGTCGGCTTCATGAAGCGCTACTCCACCGCCAATCGGATCGCCGCCAATATCCTGCGCGGCGCGGAGTTCGGCGCCGCCGCGAGCCTGGTCGGCGAATACATGACGGCGCCGACCTACTTCGCGCGCGATCCGGATTACGAAGGCTTCTTCCTTCATCATTCCGTTCACGCAATGGATCTCGTTCCCTGGCTGATGGGCGAAAGGGTGGAAGCGGTTCACGCGCGGAGCTTTTCTCTCGGGCCGGGGAAGATCGCGCTCCATGTCGGCTTCACCTTCCCCTCGGGGGCTCTCGGCACCGTGGTGATGGGCACGCATCAGTCGCGCGGCACGCCGATGGAGTTCTGGCAGGTGATGGGCGATAACCGCCGTGTCGAGATCCACAACGTCCACAGCGTGCGCTATTTCCGCGCACCGCCCTTCAAGGCCGACGATCCCGCAGCGACGCTCGATCCTGCCCTGGACACGCTGGCCTGGGAACCGAATCTCACCGCGGCCGCCAATGAGGACCACAAGGGGTATCACGCGCTGCTCGGCGCTTTCCTTGCCGCGGCGCGCGGCGAGCCTTCGGACGCGCCGACGATCGAAGAGGGCGTGGAGGCGATGCGGGTGCTCGAGGCGATGCGCCGCTCGCTCGTCACGGGCAATGCCGAATCGCCCCATCCCCG
The DNA here is from genome assembly GCA_035503055.1 of Acetobacteraceae bacterium. GTDB lineage: Bacteria > Pseudomonadota > Alphaproteobacteria > Acetobacterales > Acetobacteraceae > JAKAWQ01. The sequence goes on along the minus strand of DATJTV010000072.1, from coordinate 42,579 downwards.
CGCCTCGTCGGGATGAGGCGATCGGGCCTCGGTCGAGGAAGCAAGGAGGGTGCAGACCTGCGCGTTATCCGATCAGGAGCAGGGCTTCGCGGGCCAGCCTTGAGTCAAGGCGCGCGCAGCGCCCGCGCGTAGCGCGGCTTGGCCTTGACGCAAGGCCGCCCCGCGAACGCACAATCGGGGATCGGATCAGCACCGCTCCGCTGATGTCGGGCGCCGCGAGCGGGCCGCCCCCTTGACCCACGTCGATCCCTGTCCGGTACTTCCGCGCGGAGGACACGAGCGATGATCGAGACACCGGACATCACGCGCCCGCCCGCGCATCTCGTCTCGGCCCTCGCCGAGATCGGCGCCGCGACCGCCAGCAGCACGCTCTCCCACCTCGGTATCCGCAACGCCCACATCATCGGCCCGGTTTCCTGGACTCCCGGCCGTGCCATCGCCGGCCCCGCCCTCACCCTGCAATTCATGCCCAAGCGCGAGGACATGTACGGTGAGGACGAATACACCGACCCAGAAAAGCAGCTCCATCGCCACGTGCTCTATCACGCGAGAGCCGGCGACGTTGTCGTCGTGGACGCCCGTGCCGACATGGCAAGCGGCGTCTTCGGGGAGATGATGCTCACCTACTTCAAAGGCCGCGGCGGGCTCGGCGTCGTCATCGACGGCTGCATCCGCGATTTTCCGCATGCGAAATCGCTCGGCCTCGGCCTCTGGCTGCGCGGCGTGACCCCCAACTTCCACACCCAGACCAACATTGTTCCCTACGCGGTGAACGTGCCGATCGCGATGAACAATTGCCTCGTCATGCCGGGCGACATCATCGTCGCCGACGACGACGGCGCCGTCGTCGTCCCTTCTTCTCTCGCCGCGCAGGTGATCGAACGCGCCGGCAGCCACCACGAATGGGAGGATTTTTCCCGCCTCCGCCTGAGCGAGGGGGGCGACCTGCGCCGCTACTACCCGCTCTCCGATGCCGCCCGCCCCGAATACGAGGCCTGGCGCGCGCTCAACCCGAAGAAATGAGCGGCCCCGCGCCGCTCTCCCTCACGCCCACGGGACGTCGCCGAAAAAGCTAGAGCCGGGCTTGAGGTGCGCCCGCGCCACGTCCTCGTTCAGCGTCAGGCCGTGCCCGGGCCGGTCGTCGAGATGGATGTAGCCGCCGACGATCGTCGGGCCGCCCGCCACCAGCTCCTCCCACCATGGCACGTCGAACGCGTGGAACTCCATCACCAGGAAATTGTTTATCGCGGCGCACAGCTGCGCTCCCGCCGCCGTCCCGATCGGGCTCGCGACATTATGCGGAGCGAGCGGGATGTAGTAGAGGTCCGCGTGCTCGGCGACCTTCTTCGCTTCGAGCAGCCCGCCCATCTTGGGTATATCCGGCGCGATGATCCGCGCCGCCTGCTTCTCGATCAGTTCCCGATAGCCGTGCTTGCGATAGAGATTCTCGCCGGTGCAGATCGGCGTCCGCGTGCTCAGCGTCACCTGCCGCTGCGCCTCGATATTCTCGGGCGGCACCGGATCCTCGAGCCACAGCAGATCGAACGGCTCCAGCGCCTGCGCGAGCCGGATCGCGTCGTTCACCCCGAACTTCCAGTGGGCGTCCATCGCCACCATGATTTCCGGCCCGACGGCGCCGCGCACCGCCCGCACCACATCGACCATCCAGCGCATCTCCTGCGAGCCGATCGTGCGGTTGAACGGCTCGAACCATCGCCGCCTCGGATGCGGATCGTCCGAGATGTCGATCGTGTAGGGATTGGGCGTGTCGAGATCGAACTTGATCGCGCTGAACCCCGCCGCCACCACCTCTCGCGCCCGCTTGGCGTAGTCCGCCGGATCCGGCGTCTCACCCGCATGGCAATCCGCATAGATGCGGATCTTGTCGCGAAACCGCCCGCCGAAGAATGTCGAGATCGGCGCCTTGAGCGCCCGCCCGAGCAGATCCCAAAGCGCGATCTCTATCCCGCTGATCGCCGTCACCGTCGCTCCCGCCTGCGAGCCCTCCCCGGAGAGGCAGCGCACCATCACCTCGACGAGCCTGCCGATGTTCACCGGATCCTGCCCGAGGATCAGCGGCTTCGCCCGGTGCACGAGCTCCGCCACGCCCGCGCCCCAGTAGGCCTCGCCGAGGCCCGTAATCCCCGCGTCCGTCTCCACCTTCACCAGTACCCAAGGGAAGTTCCCTTGAATGACGGCGGTACTGACATTGGTGATCCTCACTGCCGATCCTCCCGCTCAGGGGCGCGCCCGAAGCGCTTCCGCGCCCACGATGGCTCAATCGAAAAACCCGGCATCCTCTTCCTTCAGATGCCGCCGCGCCTTTTCCGGAACGAGATCGACCCCCATGCCCGGCCGGTCCCACACGTCGATCAAGCCGCTCCTCACGATCGGCTTGGGCAGGCCCTCGACGATCTCGTACCACCAGGCCGGGTCGCCGCTCGGATATTCGAAGGCGATGAAATTGTGCGGCAGGGTCGCGCATACCTGGACCAGGGCCGCGAGCCCCAGCACGCCGTTGCCGGTGCCGTGCGGCGCGATCAGGATGCCGTGCAGGGCGGCATATTCCGCAATCCACTTTAGCTCGGCGATACCGCCCACGTCGCACGGATCCGGCCCCACCACGTTGACCGCGTGGCGCTCGATCAGCTCCTTGAAGTTCTGCCTGAGGTAGATCTGTTCGCCGGTATGAATGGGCGTCGTTGTCGCGTGCGTGAGGTCCCGGTACACGTCGGCGTTGACGTAGGGAACATAGTCTCCCGTGAGCATGTCCTCGAGCCAGAGCAGATTGAATTTCTCGACCGCGCGGGCGAAGCGGATCGCGTCCGGCACCGTCCAGCCCGGCCCGCAGTCGAGCGCCAGCCCGACCTTGTCCCCCAGCGCCTCCTTCATTGCCGCCACGCAGGCGATCAGGTGCGCCATTCCCCGTTCGGTCAGCAGCCCCGAATCGAGCGCTCCGTGGAAGGGGCTCTTCTCGGCCGCGCCATAAAAGAAATCCGGGAGCTCGTGCTTCATCCGGCTATGGAAGGCGATTCCCTGCTTGATCATCGTGAAGCCTTCGGGAAGCGCCATCATCCGCCGGCAATCCGCCGCGTAATGCTCCGGCGCCACCCCCGGCAGCGGGACGCGGAGCGAGCCGTTGTAGGTCCGCACCTGGTCGCGCACCTTGCCGCCCAGCAGCTTGTACACCGGCAGCCCCGCCGCCTTTCCCGCCACGTCCCATAGCGCCATCTCGACGGCGCTCACCGCGCTTCCCCACGGTTTGAACGCGCCGCGCTGGCGGATGCGCAGCATCACCCGCTCGACATTCGTCGGATCCTGGCCGATGAGGGCCTCGCGCAAATGGAGGACGAACGGCTTGAGATAGGGCTTGTACGATTCCACCTCGCCGTAGCCGTCGATCGCCTCGTCGGTCACGATCCGCACCACCGGATTCTTCCCGATCATGGCGCATTTGAGGTCGGTGATCTTCATTTGCGATTCCCTCCGGCGCGCCGAGCCTATCCGCCGTTGCGCTCCGCGGGCAATCCGCCCGGCGCGGCGACGCCGCGCGGATGCAACCCTTCAATGCGCTCCGATCATGCCGTGTCCGCTGGAGCCGGCGCGGGCGCGGCCTCGACGCGCCGGCCATCGACGAAAAGATGCACGGAGGGCTCGGGGAAGCGGATCGCGATCGGCTCGCCGACCGCGACCGAGCGGTGCCTTGTCTCGAGGATCGTGACGGGCTCTTGGCCGATGTCCGCATAGATCAGCCTGTCGTCGCCGGTATCGTCGATCTCGCGGACGACGCCGCCGAGCCGGGGCGGTTCGACGGGTCCGGCTTGCGTTTGCCATTCGACATGCTTCGGACGAATCCCGAGAACGCCGTTCCCGGCGGCGACCGGCGGGTGCGGCCTGAGGCTTGCCGCCGCCGAGCCTCCGTCCAGCCGGCAAACCAGGCCGCCGCCCGCGCTCCGCAGGCTGACCCGGAACATGTTCATCGCCGGCGCGCCGACGAATCCGGCCACGAAAAGATCGGCGGGGCGGTTGTAGATGGCCTCCGGCGTGTCGACCTGCACGACGTGGCCCTGGTTCATGACCACCACGCGGTCGGAGAGCGACATCGCCTCGATCTGGTCGTGGGTGACGTAGACGGTGGTCACCGGCACCTCGCGGTGCAGGCGCTTGATCTCGGTACGCATCTGCAGGCGGAGCTTCGCATCGAGGTTGGAGAGCGGCTCGTCCATCAGGAAGAGCTTGGGCCGGCGGATCAGCGCGCGGCCGAGTGCGACGCGCTGCTGCTGCCCGCCGGAGAGCTGGCGGGGATATTGATCGAGCAGCTCCGTAAGCCCGAGCAGCCTCGCCATCGCGTCCACCCGCGGCGCCCGCTCGGCCCGCGCCACGCCGCGCATGCGGAGCGGAAAATCGAGGTTGCCGCGCACGGTTTTCGCCGGATAGAGCGCGTAGTTCTGGAACACCATCGCCATGTCGCGCGCGCGGAGGTCGGCATATGTGACGTCCGCCCCGTCCACCAGGATGCGCCCGCCCGATGGGGCGATGGTGCCGACGATCAGGCTGAGCAGCGTGGTCTTGCCCGAGCCGGAGGGGCCGAGGACGGTAACGAACTCGCCGTCCCGGATCGTCAGATCGAGCGGCGCCAGGGCTCTCACCTCGCGCCGGCGCGCGACGTAGGTCTTGCAGATGCCCGCGAGGGCTATCTCCGCCATCGCACGCCGGTCGTGTGGAGCGGGGCGGGCATCAGTACTTCAGCGCTCCCTTGCTGAGCGCCGCGATGAAGTATTTCTGCAGGACCAGGAAGACCACGATCACCGGAATGCTCATGGCGATCGCGGTCGCCGTGAGCCCGCTCCAGTTCGGCACGCCTTCGGAGAAATAGGCGAAGATGCCGAGCGGCAGCGTGCGCATGGCGGAGTTCGAGATCATCGTCAGCGCATAGAGATACTCGTCCCAGGCCAGAATGAAGGTGAAGATCGCGGTGGCGACGATCCCCGGCACCGCCGGCGGGATGGCGATCTCGACGAAGGCGCGAAAGCTGCCCGCGCCGTCGAGCCGTGCCGACATCTCCATGTCGACCGGGATTCCATCGAAGAAGCTCTTCAGGATCCAGATGTTGAGCGGCATGCTGAACGTGAGATAGGCGATGATCAGGGAGGGATAGGTGTCGAGCAGGCCAAGCTCCTGCATGACGATATAGAGCGGGATCAGGAAATTGACGAGCGGGAACAGGCTTTGCAGGAGAATCCCGTAGAGGAGCGTGCTCTTGCCGATGAAGCGATAGCGCGAGAAGCCGTAGGCGGCGGGCACGGCGATCAGGAGCGAGAGCACGACCGTGCAGCAGACGACGATCAGGCTGTTCAGGAAGTAGCGCGGAAAATCCGTGCCCGCGATCGGGTTGGCGCGCAGCAGCGCCGCGTAATTGGCGAGCGTGAAGGGGTTCGGCAGATAGCTCACATGGCGGCGGTAGAGCGCGGTCTGCGGTTCGAGCGAAGCCGTCGCCATCCAGGCGAACGGCACCAGCGCGAAGAGAAGGTAGAAGGCGAGCGCGATCTTCGCGGGGATCGCGCGGATCCAGCGCCGTCCGCTCATACCACCCCCGGCGGCCGCCGGCTCAAGGAGCCGGCATAGGCGATGGCGAAGAGCATGAGGATGATCATCACCACCACCGAGGCGGCGGCGGCACGGCCGAAATTGAGGTTGGTGAAGGCGACGTCGTAGATGTAGTTCGATACGATCTCGGTGCGGTTGAGCGGCCCGCCGCTGGTCATGATGTAGGGGATGGTGAAGGTGTTGAAGTTCTGGAAGGTGAGCACGATGCTGGTGATGACGATGACGCGGCGGAGGTACGGAAGCTTGACCTCGAGGAAGGCGCGGGCGGGCGAGGCGCCGTCGAGCCCCGCGGCAAGCACCGTCTGCTCGGGCACCGCCTGAAGACCGGCGAGGAACATGATCATGGCGAAGGGCGCGGTCTTCCAGATGTTGACGAGCATGACCGCGGGCAGCGCCCAGGTGAGCGAGCTCAGGAACGAGATCGGGCGGGAGATGAGGTGCGAAGAGGCAAGCAGATCGTTCAAGAGGCCGTATTCGGCCTGGTAGAGCCAAAGCCAGGCATAGCTCGCGACCACGTAGCCGACGATGTAAGGCAGCATGAGAGCCGCGCGTGCCGGTCCGCGAAACCATCGCAGGCGATCGACGAGCAGCGCCGCGCCCATGCCGAGCAGGAGATCGGCGATGGTGCTTCCGGCCGTCCAGATCACCGTGGTGAGCAGCGAGTGCAGAAAGATCGGGTCGTGCAGGACGGCGTGGTAATTGGCGAGCCCGTTGAAGTGCGTCCTCGTCGTGTATGACGGCGTCGCACGAAAGCTCAGATAGATCGAATAGACAAAAGGATAGCTCATCACCGCGGTGACGACGAGGACGGCCGGCAGCACGTAGGGATAGCCGGCGAGGCGCTCGCCCCAGCGCAGGCGGAGGGAGCCGAATGCGGCGGGCGTGCCCGAACCGGGCTCGGCGAGCGTTGTCACGGGATCGCTCGAGCCGGGCGCGTCCGTTCTAGCCGGCCATCAGCTCGCGCACCTGGCCGGCCGCCGCGCTCGCCGCGTCCTTCGGAGTCGATCTCCCGCTCAGGACCTCCTGGATCATTTGCGGAACGATCGCGTTCCAGATCTGCGCGCCCTCGGCGACGAGCGGGACGTTGACGCCGTAGGGCAGCATCTTGAACACGATGTCGTTGAACGGGATCTCCTTGCTCAGGAGCCCCTGCTCGTGCGATCGCCGCGCCGCGGCGGTGGATGCTTCCGAACCCGCCCCGGTGCCGAGCCGCGCATTCCAGTAGGGCGAGAGATAGGCCCGGATCAATGCCAGCGCGGCCGCCTTGTTGGTGCTGGTCGCGCGGATATGGATGTTGGAGCCGCCGAGCACGACCGCGCGGCGCACCGGCCCGGACGGAACCATGGCCCCGCCCACGGGGAGATCCGGCTTCAGCTGGCGGACCTGCTGGGCGAAGCTCGGATGGTCGATGCACATCGCAACCTTGCCGTCGAGGAACAACGTCTCGACGTTGCTTTCGTTGTCGCTGAGCGCGGAGGGCTGGACGCTCTTGTCGATGTTGAACATGCGGTTGTAGAGCGCCAGTGCCGCAACGGTTCCCTGATCGCCGAGGCCGATCGTGCGCCAGGTCGGATGCGGGCTCAGCTCATCGAAAATCTGCCCGCCGTACGCCCAGGCCGCCGGCATGAAGCGGAAGGGCGTGTTGCCGTTGTTCTGCGCGGCGCACAGCCCGTAGCCGTAATTGCCGGTCTTGTCGTGGATGGTCTTCGAATAGGCGGCAAGGTCCTCCCAGGTCGCGGGCGGCTTCTCCGGATCAAGCCCCGCGCTCGAGAAGATCGCCTTGTTGTAGAGAAGAAACATCACCTCGTTGTTCGTGGGCAGCCCGTAGAGCGGCCCCGTGCCGGCGCCGTCGCGGCGAACGCTGAGCAAAGCTCCGGGCAGGAACTGGTCGAAGGGAATGCCGAGCTCCTGTTCGGTGATCTCGGCGCATTGGTCGGCGCCGACGAACTGGGGCGACCAGGCAATGGCAACCCGGGCGACATCGGGGCGGTTGCTGGCGCGCCATGCCACCGTGAGCTTCGGAAGCATGTCGGTGTAGCCCAGGATCGTCGAAGAGAACTTCAGGTTCTTGTAGAGGGATGGAAAGTACTTCGTGTAGAAGTCCGCCTGCGCCTCCTCCCCCGGGACGTAGGGCGCATCCGACCAATCCCACGCTTCCAGCCGGCCGGCGACCGCCGCGGCCCCGGGCATCGGATCCTGGGAACCGGCCGCGAGGGCGCCCCGTCGCAGAGCGCTCGCCATGACCAGGCCCGCGGCGCCGAGCCCCGCCGTCCTCAGAGTCTGCCTGCGGGAATATGCCGCGTCGGCCATTTTTGTCTCCTCCCCACGACGGCGTCCCGGTGCACCGGCATCGCCGGGTCGAACCGATCCGGGATGCTATCATCAATTGCGCGCGCGCGCCAAACCGGCTGCCCGGAGCGTGATCGCCGGAGGCGGAATCCGGGCACCCCGGCGCCGGAGGCGTTCGATCAGGCGAGAAAGCAACGAGCGAGAGCGGGATCGGTGAGCGCCGGGCGGTCCCGTTCTAGATCCGAAATCTGGACAGGTTGTTCCCGCGGCTCAGCGATCGACCGGCGCGTCGCCGCGGCCGAGCTCCTCGATGCCGATTTCTCCCATCGTCTCCGCCACGGCCGCCATGGCCTCGCCGATATCGTCCTCGGTGACCGCGCCCATGCAGGCGATGCGGAACGTGTTCGCAAGCGCGAGCCGGCCGGGGAAGATGATGAAGCCGCGCCGCTTCATTCCCTCGAACAGCTTCTCGAAGCTGAAGGCGGGGTGGTCGGGATTGTGGAACGTCGCCACGATCGGCGAGGCGCAGGCGTCGGGGACCACCGTCCTGAAGCCCATCTGCCGCATGCCTTGCACCAGCCGCCGCCAGTTGCGCCGGTAGCGGTCGAGCCGGGCCGGGCTGCCGCCCTCGGCCGCGTGCTCGCGGCAGGCCTGCGCGAACGCCGCCACGACCTGGGTCGGCGGAGTGAACCGGAATGCGCCGGTGCGCTCCATGTGCTGATTCTGATCCCAGATATCGAGCGCCACCGAGCGGCAGTTGCCCTTCGCGTTCTCCAGCACCTGCTTCTGCACGATCGCCCAGCCAACGCCCGGCACGTCCTGCATGCATTTGTTGGACGAGACGGTGACGGCGTCGAAGCCAAGCGCGCGCGAATCGAGATCGATCGCGCCGAACGACGCAACCGCGTCGATCAAGAGCCCCTTGCTGAAGCGCCGGCAGGTCTCGGCGATCTCGGCGATCGGGTTGAGGACGCCGGTGCTCGTCTCGCAGTGCACGGCCATCACATGGCTGATCGCCGCGTCGGCGGCGAGCGCGGCCTCGAACTGCTCGGCGGTCGGCGGCGCAAAGGGCGGCGTGCGGATCACCGCGCACGGCGTGCTGAGATGCGCGCAGATCTCGATCAGCCGATCGCCGTACACGCCGTTGCTATGCACGAGCAGCTTGCCGCCCGGCGGCACGAGGGAGGCGATCACCGCCTCGTTCGCATAGGTGGCGCTGCCGGGAAGCGGGATCGCGGCATAGCGCCCGGCGCCCTCGATCAGCCGCACCATGTAATCGCGCGCGAAGGCGATGTCGGCCTGGAACTCCTCTCCGCCGGAGGCGCGGTCGCGCAACATCACCGCCTTGGTCGTGGCCGAGACACTGACCGGGCCGGGGGTCAACAGCAGTGGATCGTTTGGGTCGCGCGGCATCGCCTTCTCCTCCGTGTTGTTCCGAGGTTAGACCGGGCATGTCCCCGAGGCGAGCGCTTCCGACATTCGGGTGTGCCGATAATTTGGCTATCTGACTAGGAACTAAGCGGCTTTTGCATAAAATCTCATCAAAGCAGGATTCGTTACGATAAAAACGGCCGCGCTCCGCGACAATCGGCTTGACTCCCGACACGCGCGCTCGACATGCTCGGCTCGTGAACGGACGCACGACGATCCGTCTCCGGGGAGACTGCATGCAGAGACGCAACCTTCTCCTCTTTGCCTCCTCGCTCGCGGCGACGGCGACAATGCCGGGGATGATGCGCCGCGCGGACGCGGCCGAACCCACGCGCGGCGGCGCCTACATATTCGCCCGTGCGGCAGACAGCCTCTATCTCGACCCGGTGCATATCGCGCAGAACGCCGATATCTGGATCTGCCTCAATCTCTACGACCTGCTCATCCTGCCGACCTTGGACGGAAAGGGCCTGCAGCCGGCGCTCGCCACCAGCTGGTCCACCGCGGCGGACGGCAAGACGGTCACGCTCAAGCTGCGCCCGAACACGAAATTCGCCGACGGCTCGCCGATCGAATTGAGCGACGTCGTCTGGTCGCTGACGCGCGCGAGCAACCCGGCAACGGGCGGGACATTCCAGTTCCTGCTCGACAGCATCGCCTCCGTCGAGGGCCAGGGCAGCGATACGGTGATCCTGCACCTCAAGCATCCCGATCCGACGATCCTGCAGGCGCTCGCCACCTTCAACGCCGGCGTCATGCCGCAAAAGCTGCTGATGGCAGCGCCCGGCGCCGACATCAACGCGAAGTCCCGCGCCTTCGCCGACCACCCGATCGGCTCCGGCCCCTTCGTCCTGTCGAGCTGGCAGCGCAACACCCTCCTGGTGCTGAAGCGCAACCCGTACTATTGGAAGCTCGGCGCCGACGGCAAGAACCTCCCTTATGTCGACGAAGTGCGCTTGCCCGTCATCCCCGATGACGCAACCCGCGTCCTCAAGCTCAAGGCCGGCGAGATCGACGCCACCGAGTTCGTGCCCTTCTCGCGCGTCGCCGAGCTGAAGGCCGACCCGAAGCTCGATATGGTCCTCTTCCCCTCGGAGAAGGTCATCTACTTCAATCTCAATTGCCGCCCGAAGTTCAAGGACGGCAAGATCAATCCGATGGCGGATGCGCGCGTGCGCCAGGCGCTCAATTACGCCACGGACAAGAAGGCGCTGATCCAGGTCCTGAGCTACGGCTTCGGCGTGCCGCAGCAGAGCTACATGCCGATGTCCACGCCCTATGCCTGGGGCCGCGGCGAGCCCTATCCGTACAACATCGCCAAGGCCGCCGCGTTGCTCAAGGAGGCGGGCTACGCGGACGGTTTCGAGGTCACCTGCCTGGCGCTCGCGGGCAACGCCGACGACGTCGCCCAGCTCTCGGCGCTACAGCAGATGTGGTCGCAAATCCGTGTGGAACTCAAGATCGAGCAGCTGGAGAACGCGACGCGCATCGCCCGCTTCGACGCCGGCGACTATCAGATGCGCACCTCGCTCTGGACCAACGACATCAACGACCCGAGCGAGATCACCTCCTATTTCTGCTATTACCCGGTCGTGCAATGCAATCATTCGGGCTTCCGTGATCCGGTCATCGAGAAGCTCTTCCTCGCCAGCCAGCAGGAGATGGACCCGACAAAGCGGGCCGCCCAGTACAAGGAGATCCAGGAGCGCTATCTCGCGGCCGCGCCCATCGTCTTCCTTCTGGAGGTGCCCTACCCCGTCGGCATGCTGAAGCGCGCGCACGGCTTCGTGCAGATCCCTCTCGGCGACAACATCTTCGTCGGCGTCTACGTCACCGGCGCCTGACGGCGCTCCGGATGCGGATTTTCCTCCGTATCGGGCAGCGGCTGGCGCAAGTCATCGGCACGGCGTTCCTGGTCTCGGTGATCGTGTTCGTGCTGATGCACCTGCTGCCCGGCGATCCGGCCGAGGCGTTGCTCGGCGATCGCGCGACGCCCGCCGCCCTGGCGGCCTTGCGCCACGAGATGGGCTTCGACCGCTCGCTCCTCACCCAGTTCGGTATCTATATCGAGCATCTCCTCACGCTCCGCCTCGGCTATTCCGTCACCATGCAGGTGCCGGTGGCGCAGCTCATCGCGGCGCGGCTCCCGGTCACGCTGATGCTGACCATGATGGCGGCGCTGCTCGCGATCGTCATTGCCTTGCCGCTCGCCTTCGCCGCCGCGCTCTACGAAGGGCGCGCGATCGACATCTTCGTCCGCCTCTTCTGCCAGCTCGGGCTCTCCATGCCCATCTTCTATATCGGCCTCGTGCTGCTGATCGGGCTGGCTGCCGGGCTTCATCTCTTCCCGGTCGGCGGCATGGGCCATGGCTTCTTCGACGACATCCCCTACATGATCCTGCCGGCGCTGACGCTCGCAATCGGCCTCGCGGCGATATTGATGCGCAATCTCCGCGCGGGGCTGATCGAGGCGCTGGCGGCCGAGTACGTCGCCTTCGCAACCGCCAAGGGCCTGCCGCGGCGGCTCGTGCTCGGCCGCCACGTGCTGCGCAACGCGCTCGTCTCGACGCTCACGCTGCTCGGGCTGCAGATCGGCTCGCTGGTCGGCGGCGCGGTCATCACCGAGACGGTCTTCGCCGTCCCGGGCATCGGCCAGCTCATGATCGAGAGCATCTTCGCGCGCGACTACGCGGTGGTGGAGGGGCTCACCGTGGTGATCGCGGTGTTCGTGTCGGTGATCTTCATGGCGGTGGATACGCTGCAGGCGCTGCTCGATCCCCGCGCCGCCCACACATGAGCCAGGCGCTCACCGTCGCGTCGCGGCGCCGGTGGGCCTGGAAGGTGGCGCCGGGCCCCGCGATCGGGGCGGTTCTGATGGGCCTCCTTCTTCTCTGCGCGATCGCCCCCGGAGCGCTCGCGCCCTACAGCCCGCTCGCGTTCGACTACCACGCCCTCCTCAAACCGCCGAGTGCGGCGCACTGGTTCGGCACCGATAATTTCGGCCGCGATATCCTCTCCCGCGTCATCTACGCCTCCCGCATCGACATGCAGATCGCGGTCTTCTCCACTTCCTTCCCCTTCCTGTTCGGCACGGCGCTCGGCTGCCTGCTCGGCTATTTCGGGGGCATCGGCGATACGATCTTCCTCCGCCTCGTCGACATGATCATCACCATGCCCTTCCTCGTCCTGGTGATCGCGATCGTCGCCGTCCTGGGGCCCGGCCTGCTCAACATGTATATCGCGATCAGCGTCGTGGACTGGATCTTCTACGCCCGGATCGTGCGCGCCGAGGTCCTCGTGCAGAAGCGGCGCGACTATATCGCGGCGGCCGAGGTGATGGGCTACGGGCCGACACGCATCATCTTCCGCCATCTTCTTCCCAATGTCGTCACGCCGGCGATCATCTACTGGATGACCGACGCCGCACTGGCCGTCCTCCTCGGCTCGAGCCTCGGCTATCTCGGTCTCGGCGCGCAGCCGCCGACGGCGGAGTGGGGCGTGCTGATCGCGGACGGCAAGAACTTCATGACGACGGCATGGTGGATGTCGATCTTCCCCGGGTTCGCCATCGTCGCCGCCGGCGCGGGCTTCAGCCTGGTGGGCGACGGCGTTGCCGCAGCGCTGCGTCGGCGCGGATGACCGCCCCCCTGCTTTCCGTCCAGGACCTCATGGTGCGGATCGGGCCGCTCCGTCCGATCTCCTGCATCGGCTTCGACGTTGCCGCCGGAGAGATGCTGGGCATCGCCGGCGAATCGGGGTCGGGCAAAAGCCTCACGCTGCGCGCGATCCTGGGCCTCCTGCCGTCTTCGGCGTCGGTCGAGGGCCGCGTCCTCTGGGCCGGGCAGGATCTTTTGCAACTTTCGCCCCGCGCGCTGGCCGGGGTGCGCGGCCGCGAGATCGGCATGGTGTTCCAGGAGCCGATGATGGCGCTGAACCCGGTGCTGCCGATCGGCTTGCAAATCACGGAAAGCCTCCGCGCGCATCTCGGCCTCCGCGGCGCCGCTGCGCGGACCCGCGCCGCGGAGCTGCTCGACCGGGTCGGCATCCCGGCGGCAAGAGAGCGGCTCGGCAGCTTCCCGCACGAGTTCTCGGGCGGCATGCGTCAGCGGGCGATGATCGCGATCGCCCTCGCCGCCGAGCCGAAGCTCCTGCTCGCCGACGAGCCGACCACGGCGCTCGACGTGACGATCCAGGATCAGATCCTCAAGCTCCTCCTCCGCTTGCGCGACGAATTGGCGATGAGCGTGGTGCTCGTGACGCACGATCTCGGCGTGATCGCCGAGACCTGCGACCGGGTGGTGATCGTCTATGCCGGGCGCGTGCAGGAGAGCGGCCCGGTCGCCGAGATCTTCGCCCGGCCCGCGCATGCCTACACCGAGGGCCTGCTGCGCTCGCTTCCCGATCCGCGCCGCGCCCGGCAGAGGCTCGTCCCGATCGCGGGCAGCCCGCCCGATCCGACGGAGCTGCCGGCCGGCTGCCCCTTCGCGCCGCGCTGCCCCGCCGCCATCCCGGCCTGCCTTGCGGCGGTCCCGCCACTCGTCCCCGCCGGCCCGCGCCGGGTCTCGGCTTGCCTGCGCGCCGGCGAGCTTACCGCGCGCGCGCTCGCGCCGGCATGAACGCGTTCGCCGCGACGAAGCTGCTCGCCGCCGAAAACCTTACGCGTGCCTTCCCCATCCGGCACGGCCTCGCCGCCCTGCTCTCCGGCGGCCATTCGCCTGCCATACGCGCGCTCAACGGCGTGAGCTTCTCCATCGGCGCAGGCGAAACGCTGGCGGTGGTGGGTGAGTCGGGTTGCGGCAAGTCCACGCTCGCCCGCGCCCTGGTGCGTCTGATCGCTCTTGACGCCGGACGGATCATCTTCGACGGCGAGGAGGTCGGCGCGCTCGCCGGCGCGGCTCTCCGCCGCTATCATCGGCGCGCGCAGCTCGTCTTCCAGGATCCCTACAGCTCGCTCAATCCGCGCATGACGGTGGGCGAGACGCTCGCCGAAGCGCTCACCGTGCATCGCATGGTGTCGCCGGCCGGCCGCGCCGCGCGCGTGGCCGAGCTCCTGGGCGAGGTCGGCCTGCCGGCCGTGGCCGCGGCGCGCCTGCCGCACGCCCTCTCGGGCGGCCAGCGTCAGCGCGTCGCCCTGGCCCGCGCGCTCTCGGTCAGGCCGGAAATCCTGATCGCCGATGAAATCGTCTCCGCCCTCGATGTCTCCGTGCAGGCGCAGATCGTCAATCTGCTGATCGATCTGCAGGAGCGGCTGGGGCTCGCAATCCTGTTCATCTCGCACGACCTGCGAATCGTCCGCCACATCGCCCACCGCGTCATCGTCATGTATCTCGGCCGCATCGTCGAAAGCGGGCCGGCGGACGCGATCTTCGCCGAGCCGATGCATCCTTATACGGCCGCGCTGCTGAGGGCCGTGCCGCAGATCGGCGCCGGCCGCAGCAAGGCAATCGCCCTCGGCGGCGAGCTGCAAAGCCCGCTCGATCTTCCCTCAGGCTGCGCATTCCACCCGCGCTGCCCGCACGCAATGCCCCGCTGCCGCACGGAACGACCCGAGCTCCGCCCGATCGCGAGCGGCCGCCTGGCGGCGTGCCACCTGAGCGGCTGAGAAGGGCCAAGCCGCCCAGTGCCCGATCGCAGAGCTGCGTCGCTCGCGTAGCGGTCACGAAACGTCGGGTGAAGCGCGCGCTTGGACAACGACCTGTGTACCGGCTTTCGCCGAAGGACGATTGCCGTGGCCATACTACCGGAGGGGCTCGGTTGCGCGGGCAGCGGGTCGCGCCTATAGTGCAATGGTCTTTTAACCCCTGTTTCCTGCCGGCCGCGCTTACGGCACCATGGGCGCCGGGTGAGCCCCGCGGCCGGCCGGCGTGCGACCTCTCCGGATTGATGAAAGGGCCCGGCCGCCGGTGCCTGTCCACAGGATCTTCATTGCGACCCCGCTCGAACCCGAGCAGGTGGAGCGCATCCGCGACGTGGCTTGCACGCGGCTCGAGGTGATCTACGAGCCCGACATCCTGCCTCCCACGCGCTATGTCGCCGATCACGAAGGGGCGCCATTCGTGCGCAGCGCGGACCAGGAGCGGCGCTGGAAGCAGGGCCTGGCCGCGGCGGAGATCCTGTGGGACATGCCGCCAAGCGCCGAGGATCTCTCCCACTGCAAGCAGTTGAAATGGATCCAAACAACGAGCACCGGCGTCGGGCGCAAGGTGCTGAAGCTCGGCCTGGCGGACTCGAACGTAATTGTGACGACCGCCCGCGGCGTCCACGCGGGGCCGCTCGCGGAATTCGTGTTTTTGGCCCTGCTGCTGCACGTCAAGCGCCTGCGCCATCTCGACGCCGAGCAGCGTGCGCATCGCTGGCAGCGCTACTGCGGCGAGGAGCTCGCCGGCCGGACGCTGGTGGCGGTTGGCGCCGGCGATCTCGCGCGCGGCGCGGCGCGCGTCGCCCGCGCCTTCGGCATGCGCGTCGTCGCTGTGGCGCGCGATCCGGCGAAGGCTCGTGCGCATAGGGAGCTGTTCGACGAAGTGGTCCCGGTCGCTGCGCTGCGCGAGGCGCTCGCGGCGGCTGACGCCGTCGTCGTGACCGTGCCGCACACGGAAGAGACCGAACACCTCATCGACGCACCCGCCTTTGCCGCAATGAAGCGGGGCGTCGCGTTCGTCAATATCGCGCGCGGGATCGTCATCGACGAGGAGGCGCTGATCGCATGCCTGCGAAGTGGGCAGGTGGGTTTCGCCGCGCTCGACGTCGCGACCAAGGAGCCGTTACCGCCGGAGAGCGCGCTCTGGGACATGCCCAACGTGCTGATCAGCCCGCATTCGGCGAGCACGGTGCGTGCGGAGAATGCGAGGATCGCGGACATCTTTCGTTACAATCTGGGCTGCTATCTCAGGGGCGATCTTGCGGCGATGAAAAATGTGCTAGACAAGAGTCTCCTTTATTGAGAGGCCATGTTGACGCTGCCTTGCAGCCGGGACACACCGAAATGAAGCGCTAGGGGGCGTGATCTTGCGCCGCTGGCGACTTCGGGGGAACGAAACGATGCGTTTGCTTCTGGGACGGTTGATTTCCGCGGCCGCGTTGTGCGTCGCGGCGGTGCCGGGTCTTTCACCTCAGCCGGCGCGTGCCGCCGGCCCCACCGGTCAGATCGTCCTCATGGGCTACTCGGGCGTGGTGAAGGACAATTACACCGCGGCCGTCGTCGCACCCTTCATGAAGAAATATCCGGGGATCACGGTCATCTACGACGCCGCCGGAAGCTCGGCGCAGATGCTCGGCATGCTGCGCGCGCAGAGAGCCCATCCGCAGGTCGATGTCGATATCATGGATTTCTCGGTCTCGCGGGTGGCCAACAAGGAGGGACTCTTCAGCCCGCTCGATCCCAAGGTGGTGACGAACCTCGCGGATATCTATCCGCAAGCCCAAATGGGCGGCGACATGGGACCGGGCATTGACTTCGACAGTCTGGTGCTGATCTACAACCCGACCGCGATGAAGGTTCCGCCCACGGGCATCAAGGACCTGCTCGACCCGGCGAACAAGGGCGAGGTCGTGTTTTCGCCCGCGCCGAACGTGATCGGCATCGCGCTGCAGCTCGTCGTTTCGAAATATCTCGGCCTCAACTACAAGGGGCTGCAGACGCAGCAAATCGCGACGCTCCAGGCGATCGCCCGGAACGTCCAGACCTGGAACCCGATGCCTGACGAATACGCGATGGTGATCAACGGCGACGCCAATCTTGCCGTCGCGTGGAACGCGCGGACGCAGACCTATATCGATAAGGCCGGCGGCAAGCTCGCCTCAGTGGTCATGAAGTCGGGCTCGATCCTCGACATCGACACGATCAACCTGGTGGCTCACACGCCCCACCCGGCGGCGGCGCAGCTCTTCATCAATTACGCGCTCGCGCCAGGACCGCAGGAGCGCTACGCGAAGCTGATGTACTACGGCCCGACGAACGAGCACGCCGTTCTGCCGCCGGCCATCATGGCGCGGACTTCCTCCTATCCGCCGAGCTTGAGCAAGATGCTCCCGATCGACTGGAACTACGTCGCGAGTGTGCAGGACCAATGGACCCGCATGTGGCAGCGGGAGGTGATTCCCACACACTAAGCGACGTTTCTTGCGTTATCGCCGCGCGTTGCTGCGTCTGTGCCCCCCTATCTCGAGCTGAAGGGTATCGCTAAGAGCTACGGCGACGGGGCCCCGACGGTGGCGGGATTTGATCTCGCCGTCATGTCGGGCGAGTTCATCACGCTGCTCGGGCCCTCCGGCTGCGGCAAGACGACCGTCCTTCGCATCATCGCGGGCCTGCTCGCCCCAACGACCGGAACGGTGCTGCTCAAGGGAGAGGATATCACCGCGCGGCCGACGCATCTGCGCAACATGGGGTTCGTCTTTCAGAACTACGCGCTCTTTCCGCATCTTTCGATCGAGCGAAACGTCGCCTTCGGACTAGAGATGCGCGGGATATCGGGCGCGAAGGCCCATGAGCGTACCGGGCGGGCGCTGGACCTCGTCCGCCTCTCCGCCTTCAGGGGAAGAAGGCCCAAGGAACTCTCGGGCGGGCAGCAGCAGCGCGCCGCACTCGCGCGGGCCCTGGTGATCGAGCCCGCGGTCCTGCTGCTGGACGAGCCGCTCTCCAACCTCGATGCCAAGCTGCGCGAGGAGCTGCGCGACGAGATTCGTGAGATCCAGCGGCGGCTCGGGATCACGACGATCTTCGTCACCCACGACCAGTCCGAGGCGCTGACGATGTCCGACCGCATCGTCGTCATGGAAGGCGGCCGGGTGGAGCAGGTGGCAAATCCGGTCGATATCTACGAGCGGCCCGCAACTCCCTTCGTCGCGGGCTTCATCGGCCGGACCAACCGCCTGCAAGCGATCGTTCGCGCGAGTGCTGCGGAAGGCGCCACGCTCGCGGCCGGCGATGAGACTTTCACGGTCCGCGGCGCCTTGCGCGCGGGCCACGCGGTGACCGCCATGATCCGGCCGCACCGCATGCGCTTGGCGAAAACGGCCTCGGGTGGCGATGCCAACGTGCTTGCGGCGCGGATCAGGAAGGTGACCTTCGCCGGCGAAACGATCGAGTACGACGTCGAGGCCGCCGGCACGACCCTGCTCGTCGAAAGCCCGACTTCTCCTGTCGAGGGGCTCCGTTTCGCGGAAGGCGACAATGTCTCCCTCTGCTGGGACCCCGCCGACACCATGATCTTCCCACGATGAGGCGCTGGACCGGAGCGGTGCTGGCGACGCCCGCGACCGCGCTCATGGTGCTCACGTTCCTTTTGCCGATGCTCTGGCTCGCGCGGCTTTCGCTCGATCGCTCGGAGGATGGCGGCGTTCTCGTCCCGGCGCTCAGTGCCGGAGAATACGGCCAGTTCCTCGGCGACCCGTTCTATCAACGGATCCTCCTCCGCACCTTCGAGCTCGGCGTCACGGTCACGGCGCTGACCCTGGTCGCGTCCTATGCGATCGCCCTCTTCCTCTTCCGCACGCGCTCGCGCTGGCGTGCGGTCCTGGCGGTGCTCACCGTCTCACCGATGCTGATCAGTTCGGTCGTCCGCACCTATAGCTGGATGACGATCCTGGACGATCACGGGCTCGTCAACCAGGCGCTGATCTGGCTCGGCCTCGTGCACCGGCCGATCGCGCTCATGGACAATCTGCTCGGCGTGGAAATCGGCCTCGTTCAGATCGAGATGCCGGTGATGATCCTTGCCTTGATGGCGGGGTTCGCTCGCCTCGACCCGACGCTCGAGGAGGCTGCGCGTTGCCTCGGCGCCGCGCCGTGGCGGGCGTTTCTGCGCGTCACCATTCCGCTCAGCGCCCCGGGCATCGTGCTCGGATGCCTCGTGACCTTCGTGCAGGTGATGAGCTCCTTCGTCACGCCGAGCCTGCTCGGTGGGGGCCGGGTCTACGTGATGGCGACGACGATCTATCAGGAGGCGCTGGAGACACTGAACTGGCCGCTCGCGGCGGCGATCTCGATCATCCTGGTCGTCGTCTTCGGTGCCTGCCTCGCCGCGTACGAGCGCTTCGCGCGGCGGTGGGCCGCATGAGGCCGCTTGCTCGCGCCGCCGTCGTGCTTCTCTATTTGTTCCTGCTGGCGCCGATGATCGTGGTCGTACTATCCTCCTTCAGCAACGACGCCTATCTTGCATTCCCGCCCCGTCATTGGGGCTTCGCCGCCTACGGCGGGTTGCTGCGCAACGAAGGCTTCCAGTCCGGTCTCGAGGTGAGCCTGGTGCTCGGCGGCATCGTTACCGCCGTGACGCTGCTCATCGGCACGGCCGCCGCCTGGGCGCTCGCGCGCACCAGCATCCCGGGGCGAGGCAGCCTGCTCGCCTTCTTCACCGCGCCACTCCTGATGCCGACGATCGTGCTCGGGCTCGCCCTGCTGCTCGTCTTCGCCCAGCTCGGGCTGCTCGGGACCCTGCCGGGCCTCGTCTTCGGCCACAGCCTGGTCGCGCTACCCTACGTCGTGCGGCTGATGCTGACGGCGATCAGGGGCGTGCCGGCCTCAGTGGAGGAGGCGGCCGCGACCCTGGGCGCGCCGCCCGCCGCCGTTTTCCGAAGGGTGACACTTCCGCTGATCCGCCCGGCGCTCCTGGCCGCCGCGGCGCTGGCCTTCCTCGCTTCCTTCGACGAGGTGGTGATCACCCTCTTCGTCATTGGTCCGCGCCTGACGACGCTGCCCATCCAGATCTTCCACTATGTACAATACCGGGCAGATCCCCAGGTCTCGGCGCTGTCGGTGGTGTTGATCGCGGTCACCATCCTGCTCATCGTCGTGATCGACCGCAGCACGGGATTCATGCGCACCGTCTCCCGCTGAGCGCGCGTCATGGGGGTCGCCGGCGTGAAGCCGCGGAATGAAATGAGGAGGAAAGCCGAAAGCGGGGCGCGATGAACGGCTTCCATCGCGCGCAGCCGTGATGGTTGTGCGCCGGCACTGAACCGGGAACCCCCGCTCCCGCTCCCGCTGCCGCGACTCGCCCGCCCCCCCCGAGCCCGAGTTGCCGTGCGTCCCGGTTGGTCCGATGATGGCGCCAACCGGCACGGTCGCCATCACGGCGATCACTGGCCCCGCGATATGTCGAGCCCGGGGCCCGAAAATCGGGAGGAAAACCATGGCCTCAACCGTCTCACGCCGCGACACGCTGGCGCTCGCCACCCTCGCCGGCGCCGCCGCTCTCACCCCCACCGTCGCCCGCGCGAAAACCTGGACCATCGCCTTCGTGCCCAAGCTCATCGGCATCCCCTATTTCAACGCGATGAAGCAGGGGCTCGACAAAGGCGCCAAGGATTTTGGCGCCACCATCATCTACCAGGGCCCAACCACCGCGTCGGTCGAAGGCCAGGACGAGATCGTACAGAGCCTGATCAACAAACGCCTCGACGCCGTCGGCGTCTCCGCCAATTCGCCGACGGCGCTCGAACCTCTCGCCGCCAAGGCCGTGCAGGCCGGGGTCCTCTTCTATTCCAGCGATTCGCAGGTCGACGGGCCCAACGTCGGTCTGCGCGTCAATCAGGCCGACCCTCGCGAGCTTTCCTACACCGTCATCGACCAGCTCGCCGAACAGGTCGGCAAGACCGGAGACGTCGCCTTCGTCTCCGGCGGGCCGACCGCCACCAACCTCAATATCTGGATCGGCTACATGAAGGATCGCCTGGCCGCAAAATATCCCGGCCTCAAGCTGGTCTCGATCCAGTATGCCGGCGAGGACATCACCCAGGCGACCACCGTCACCAGCCAGCTGCTCTCCGCCTATCCGCATCTCAAGGGGATCGTCGGCGTCAACTCCACCGCGGTGCCCGGCGCCGCCCAGGCCGTGCTCACCGCCGGCCTCTCCGGCAAGGTCGCCGTCACCGGCATCACCGATCCCAACACCATCCGCCCCTACGTCAACAACGGCACCGTCAAGAGCGTCGTCCTCTGGAATCCCGTCGATCTCGCCTATCTCACCGTCTGGGGCGTCGTGCAGATCCTCGAGAAGAAACCCTTCGCTGCCAAGAACGACGTCCCCAACCTCCACACCGTGCAGTACTTCCCCGACACGAAAACCCTGCTTCTCGGCCCGCCGATGGTCATCACCAAGGACAATGTCAGCCTGAATTTCTGATGCGGCGCGAGGGCCGGGCGCGCCGCCCGCCCGGCCCTTTCTTCATGGCTTCCCGATGAGCCTCGTCGAACTTTCCGCCATCGCCAAGCATTTCGGGGGAGTGCGCGCGCTCGCCGGCATCGATCTCGCCATCGAGGCAGGCGAGACCCACGTGCTGCTCGGCGAGAACGGCGCCGGCAAATCCACCCTCATCCGCATCTTGACCGGCGCGATCCAAGCCGATGCCGGCACGATCCGCATCGGCGGGACGCCCCGCGTCTTCCGCAGCCCGCAAGACGCGCAGGCGCTCGGTATCGCCGCGGTCTATCAGGAGCCGCTGATCTACCGCCACCTCTCGGTCCGCGAAAACATGTTCGTGGGCCAGGAGCTTTGCGGTCCGGGGGGCGTCATCCGCCGCGCCGCGATGGAAGAGCTGGCGCTCCCCTGGTTTCGCGAACTCGATCTCGATCCCGCATGGCTCGCCCGCCCGATGTCCTCCCTCAGCATCGGCTATCAGCAGCTCGTGCTGATCGCGCAAGCGCTCCTGCGCAACGCCCGCATCATTATCTTCGACGAACCGACCTCCATCCTTTCCGCTTCGGAAGCCGATCGCCTCTTCGCGATCATCGCCCGCCTGCGCGCCGGCGGCCGCGCCATCGTCTACATCACCCACCGCCTCGCGGAAGTGCCGCGCATCGCCGATCGCGTCACCGTGCTGACCGACGGTGCGATCAGCGGCGCCTTCCCGCGCGAGGAGATCTCCGCCGAGCGGCTGCTCACGCTGATGGCCGGCGGGAAAAGGCACACCAGGGCCCCCGCCTCGCCGCGCCCTCCAACCACCGACGCCCCACCGGTTCTTGCCGTCAGCCATCTCTCCCTCCCGCCCCATTTCACCGACGTGAGCTGGCGCATTCCCGCGCACACGGTCACCGGAATCTACGGCCTCGTCGGCTCCGGCCGCTCCGAGGTGGCGCTCGCCGCCTTCGGTTTCCTCCATCCGGCGAGCGGAGAAATATGGCTGGACGGAAAGCGCGTCTCGCCCCGGAGCCCGGATGAGGCGATCCGCCTCGGCATCGGCTATCTCCCCGAGGATCGCAAGCTCCAGGGCCTCTTCGCCAACAAGCCCCTCGAAAGCAATCTCACCGCCAACGTGCTCGCCCGCTTTGCAGCCGCGCCCCTTCGCCTCGACTTCGCGGCACTCAGGGAGGAAGCGCGCCGCGTCATGCAAAGATACGACATCAAGGCGCCGAACCCGCTCACCGTCATTCGCACCCTCTCCGGCGGCAATCAGCAGAAAGGCCTCTTCGCCCGCTGGGCCAGCCGCCCTTTCCGCGTGCTCATCCTCGACGAGCCGACGCGCGGGATCGACGTGCAGACCAAGGCCGAGATCCACGATTTCATCCGCAATCTCGCCGCCTCCGGCGTCGCCGTCGCCGTCATCTCCTCGGACCTTCCCGAGATTCTCGAGCTCGCCGATCGCGTCATCGTCATGCGCGAAGGCCGCGTCGTCACGGAAGGCCTGCCGCAGGAGCTGGACGCCGAGGGCATCCTCGCCGCCGCGGTCGGCGGCAAGGCGCCCGCCCGCGCCACCGCATGACCCCGATCGCCGCCGATCGCGCCCGCCCCGCCGCGCGGCCCGCGCCCACCGCGATCGCCCTCGCGCGCTTCCTCTCCGGCCGCGAAGGCGTGCTGCTGGTCACCCTCGTCCTGCTCGGGCTCGCGATCGACCTCGGCTCGCACGGCGCGCTCTTCTATCCCGCCAACGTCACCAATTTTCTCGTCAATTTCGCGATCACCGCCATCCCCGCCACCGGCATGACCATCGTCATCCTGACCGGCGGGATCGATGTCTCCACCGGCTCGATGCTCGGCCTCATCGCCGCCCTCGGCGGCAAGCTCCTCGCCGCCGGGTGGGGCCTCGCCGTCGCGGTGCCCGCCTTCCTCCTGCTCGGGGCTTTTTTCGGCCTCGTCAACGCCGTCATCATCATCGAAGGCGCGGTCCCGCCAATCGTCGCCACCCTGGGCACGCTCTCCATCTACCGCATGCTCGTCTTCATCGCCCTCGGCAGCACCTGGCTCACCGATATTCCGCCCATCCTCACGAAAATCTTCGTGACAACCAGGCTCGGGCCGCTGCCGATGGCAACCTTGCTGGCACTGCTCGTCATGGCGGGCTTCGCCGCCTTCCTCCGCTTCTTCCGCGCCGGGCGACACATCTACGCGCTCGGCAACAACGAGGAGGCCGCGCGCCTCGCCGGCCTCGACGTGCGTCGCATCAAGCGCGCCTCCTACGTCCTGATCGGCGTCTTCACCGGCCTCGCGGCCCTCCTCACGCTCGGCCAGAGCCCGCTCGTGCAAACCTCCACCGGCTCCGGCTTCGTCCTCACCGTCATCGCCGCGGTCGTCCTCGGCGGCACCGAGCTTGCCGGCGGCAAAGGCACGATCCTCGGCACCCTGCTCGGCACGCTCATCGTTCAGCTCGTCGAAGACGGCGTCGTCCTTCTGCACATCCAGCCCTTCTGGAGCGGCGTGCTGCTCGGCTTCATCATCCTCGCCTCCGTCGGCCTCAGCCACGCCTGGCGCCGCCCTGCCGGAGCGGCCTGAGCCATGGGCGGCATCGGCATCGACCGTTCGCGCCTTGCGCTCCTCGTCCTCTTCCTCGCCGTCGCACTCGGCGGTTTCGCCTCGCTCGATCTCGGAATTCTCGCCCCGGGCAACCTCGCCTCGATGGCGGTCTTCGCGGTCGGCATCGGCATCCTCGCCCTCGGCCAGACCTTCGTCGTCTGCGGCGGCGATGGCGGCGTCGATCTCTCCGTCGGCGCGATCGCCGCGCTTTCGCAGGTGTTCCTCGGCCTCGCGCTCGCGCATCACCTGCCCTGGCCGCTCGCGGTTGCCATCGGCCTCGCCGCCGGCCTCGTCATGGGGCTCGTGAACGGCCTCGCCTATGCCGCGCTCGGCATCCCCGCGATCATCGTCACGCTCGCCACGATGTTCGCCTTCTACGGCCTCGCCCTCGTCTTCACCGGCGGCGTCAATATCGATCTCACGACGAGCCCCCACCCCTTCCTCGCCATCGGCCAGGGCACCGTCGCGGGCATCCCCTTCCAGGTGCTGTTCATCTACCTGCCGGCCTTCCTCTTCTGCGCCTATCTGCAACTCTTCACCGCCTACGGGCGGCGGCTCTATCTCACCGGCACCAACGATCTCGCCGCGCGCCTCGCGGGCATCAGGGCCGGGCGCATCCGTTGCCTCACCTTCGTCATCGCCGGCCTGCTCTCCGGCCTCGCCGGCATTGTCTCCGCCGCGCGTCTCGGCACCGCCCGCCCGGACGCGATGGAAACCGGAAACCTTCTCAGCATCGCCATCGTCGTGCTGGGCGGGGCCGATATCTTCGGCGGCGACGGTTCGGTCGTCGGCTCGGCGCTGGCCACCATCGTCATCGCCGTCGTCGATTACGGGCTCAGCTACAACAACTTCAATCCCATCTATCAGGCCGGGGTGATCGGCGTAATCCTGATCGCCTCGGTCACCGCGCAGAATCTTGTCCGCCTCGGCGCGCGGGGCTGACGGCAGCAAAGGAAAAGGCAGCATGGACATCGCCCACCACCGCCCTCTCGGCCGCCGCGGCATGGCCGTCCCCTGTCTCGGTCTCGGCGGCGCGCCGCTCGGCGATCTCTACGAGCGCCTCCCGGAGGACCGCGCGCTCGCAACGATCGAGACCGCCTATCAGCGCGGCATCCGTCTCTTCGATACCGCGCCCTTCTACGGCTACGGCCTCTCCGAGCATCGTTTCGGTCACGTCCTCCGCCGCCAGCCGCGCGACAGCTACGTGCTTTCCACCAAGGTCGGGCGCTACCTGGTCCCGACCGCCCCGGCCGAGATCGATCGCGGGCAATGGGCCGGCGGGCTCAACATGCAGCCCCGCTTCGACTACAGCTACGACGGTACGATGCGCGCGCTCGAGCAGAGCTTTCAGCGGCTCGGCATCGAGCGCATCGACATCGCCCTGATCCACGACGTCGATGTCTGGACCCACGGCACCGAGGCCGCCTTCGAGGAGCGCTTCCGCGAGGCCGCCGGCGGCGCGTACCGCGCGCTCGCCGAGCTCCGCGCCGGCGGCACCATCAAGGCGGTCGGCGTCGGGGTGAACGAGATCGCCGCGGCTCGCCGGTTCGTTACGGAAACGGACATCGACGCGCTGATGCTGGCCGGCCGCTACACGCTGCTCGAGCAGGACCCGCTCGACGAGCTCATGCCGCTGCTCGAGCGGAAGGGCGTGAGCATCCTCCTCGCCGGCCCCTTCAATTCCGGCATCCTCGCCACCGGCCCGGTCGCGGGTGCGAAATACAACTACAAGCCGGCGCCGCCTGCGATTCTCGAGAAGACCAGGCGCATCGAGGAGATCTGCCTGCGCCACTCCGTAACCCTGGCCGCCGCGGCGATCCAGTTTCCCCTCGGTCATCCCGTCGTCGCCGCCATCGTCCCCGGTGCTGCGCATGCGGGCGAGGTCGTCGCCAACATTTCCCTGATGTCGGAAAGCATTCCCGCCGATCTCTGGTCGGAGCTCAAGCACGAAGGCCTGTTGCGCAAGGACGCTCCGCTCCCCGCCTGATCAGCCCATCTTCGCGAACCACGCGGCGAACCGCTCCCGCTCGGCCGGGCTCAAGGAAAGGTGGTGCGCGGTGCGCCGGGTCAGCACGTCCTCTTCGGTCCTCGCCCATTCGGTCCGGCGCAGGAAGCGGGCCTCGCGCTCGAAGAGAAGGCCGCCGAAGTGCCGGCCGAGATCGGACACCGTCCGCGCGCCGTCGAGCAGCGCCGCCGCCCTTGTCCCGTATTGCCGCGCATAAAGCGCCAGCAGCTGGCCCGGCAATTCGGGAAACTGCCGTGCCAGCGCGCCCGCGAACTTCTCCGGCTCGCCTCCCGGAATGTCCCCGCCGGGCAGCTTCTCGTGCGCCGTCCATGGGCCGGCAAGACCGGGACAGAAGGGCTTCAGTTTCGCGAGCGCGTGCTCGGCCAGCTTGCGATAGGTGGTGATCTTGCCGCCGAAGACGGAAAGCAGGGGCGGCCGGCCCGCGCCGCCCTCGAGATCCAGCACGTAATCCCGCGTCACCGCCGAGGGGTTGGAAGCCTCATCGTCGTAGAGCGGGCGCACACCCGAATATTCGTACACGATGTCGCGCTCGGTGAGGACGCGGCGCATATAGCGGTTGACGACGCCAAGGAGATAGCGGCGCTCCGTTTCCTCGATCGCGGCCTCCTCCGGCGCCGCCGCGAACGGGATGTCGGTGGTGCCGATCAGGCAGAGATCTTCCTGGTAGGGGACGACGAAGATCACCCGCCGGTCGTCGTTCTGCAGGATATAGGCTTGCGGGCCCTCCCAGAATTTTCGCACGACGATATGGCTGCCCTTGACCAGCCGCACATGCCGCCGCGCGTTCTCGCCCACCACTTCGTTCAGCACCTGCTCGACCCAAGGCCCGGCCGCGTTCGCGAGGATGCGCGCCGTGACCTCCCGCTCGGCGCCGTCCTCGGCCCGGAGCGCCACGCGCCAGGCTCCGTCCTCCCGCCGCGCCCGCGCCACTTTCGTCCGCGTCAGCACTTGGGCCCCACGTGCCGCGGCGTCGAGCGCGTTGAGAACGACGAGGCGGGCATCGTCGACCCAGCAATCCGCATATTCGAACCCGACATGGAAATCGTCCCGGATCGGCGCACCCTCCGGCGCATGCGCGAGGTCCAGCCGGCGGGAGCCGGGCAGCGTCCGCCGCCCGCCCAGATGGTCGTAGAGGAAGAGCCCGATCCGGATCAGGATCGCCGGGCGCTGGTTCGGCGCGTGCGGCAGCACGAACCGCATCGGCCGGATGATGTGCGGCGCGGCCGCGAGCAGCACCTCGCGCTCGATCAGCGCCTCCCGCACCAGGCGGAACTCGTAATATTCGAGATAGCGCAACCCGCCATGCACGAGCTTCCCCGAGCGCGAGGACGTGCCTTCCGCGAGATCGCCCTTCTCGGCCAGCAGCACCTTCAGCCCGCGCCCGGCCGCGTCGCGGGCGATGCCCGCGCCGTTGATCCCTCCGCCGATGATCACGAGGTCGTAGGCGCCGTTCGCCGAGCCCCGATCCGCCCGGCCCTGGTTCACGCGGCCTTGTCCTGCGCGCCGTAGGACCCGAACTTGCGCGCCGTCTCGGCGATCTCTTCATCGCTCAGGATCTGCGGACCACCAATGAGAAGGCTCAGATAGTATTGCTTGGCGATCGTCTCCAGCTCGACCGCCGCCCACATCGCCCGCGCCAGGCTCGATCCGAACACGATCATCCCGTGATTGGCGAGCAGGCAGGCCGAGCGGCCCTCGAGCGCCTTGAGCGCGTTCCTCGAAAGCTCGCTCGTGCCGAACGTCGCGTAGTCGGCGACACGCACGCTCGTTCCCCCGAACGCCGCCATCATGTAGTGGCAGGCCGGGATCTCCTTGCGCGCGATCGCGAGCACGGTGCAGTGGGTGGCGTGGGTGTGCACGATCGCGGCCGCCTCCGGCCGCGCGCGCATGATGTCGAGATGGAATCGCCACTCCGTCGACGGCTTGAGCCGGCCTTTCCATTGCCCGTACTCGCCTTCGATCGGCATCGCCGCGATGTCCTCGGCGCGCATCTCGTGGTAGGGCACGGCCGAAGGGGTGATCAGCATGGTCTTTCCCTCCCGCACGCTGATATTCCCCGACATGCCCTGGTTGATGCCGATCGCATTCATGTGCCGGCAGGCTTCGACGATGGCTTGCCGGATCTTGGCTTCGGTCATGCGTTCACCCTTTCGCTGATAAAGCGCCGTTGCAGGGATGGCGCGGCGGCTCGCCCGCGACGAAGCGCCGCACCTCCTCGGCCACCGCCTCCGCCGCCACCTTCACGGTGCGCACCGAGGCGCCGGCGATATGCGGCGTGAGCGTCACGTTCGGCAGGCCGAGGAGCTTCCATCCTGCCGGCGCGGGCTCGATCGCGAACGTGTCGAGCGCAGCGCCCGAGAGCCGGCCGGATTGAAGCGCCGCGATCAGCGCCTCGTAATCGACCAGCGGGCCGCGCGCGGTGTTGATGAAATAGGCCCCCGGGCGCATCGCGGCGAAGTCGGCCGCGCCGATGAAGCCCGTCGTCTCGGCGGTGACGCGCGCATGCAGGCTGACCACGTCCGCCGCGCCCAGCAGCCGCGCGAGTGCCACCTGTTCGACGCCATCGTCGCGGTCCTCCCGGCTGAGCTGGACGTAGGGGTCCGCGACGAGCACGCGGCAGCCGAAAGGCTTGAGCAGCCGCACGACGCGCGTGCCGACATGGCCGTACCCGACCACGCCGACGCTGAGCTCGCCGAGCTCGCGCCCGGTGAGGTCGGCGCGGTAGAGATCGCCGCGCCAAACCCCGGCGCGGAGCGATTCGTGGCCGCTTCTCAGCAATCGCGTCTCCGCGAGGATGGCGCCGATCGTGAACTCGGCGACCGCCGAGGCATTGCGCCCGGGCGTGTTGACCACCCGCACGCCGTGCGCGTCGGCGGCGTCCATGTCGATATTCACCGGCCCGCCGCGCGAGACCGCGATCAGCCGGAGCGCCGGCATCCGCGCCAGCATCGGCGCCGAGACCGGCGCGAGCTGGGTGACCAGGATCGCGGCGGCGCCGACGAAGCGCACGATCTCGTCCGGATCGCCCTGATACTCCTTGAGCCCGTCGAGCCCATGCTCGGCATAGCCGTGCTTCATCGGCGCATCCGGCCAAGGCAGCGTCATGCAGCGCAGAGAAACGCGCGCGCCGCAGCGGGCGCGGATCGCCGCCTCGAACATCCCGGGCTGCATGAAATTGTCGCCGATCACCGCGCACTCGGTCGCTGGCTCAGAAGACATCACGGCTCTCCCGATACTCCCCGAAACGATGCCAGAACTCCGTCATCGCGCTCTGCAACGAGCGAAAGATCGGCGGCAGCGGCGCGTAGGCTCGTGCGAGCGCCGGGTCGGGCGCTTCGGGCTCCGCGAGCAGGGGCGCCACCCAGCGCCTCGCCGCCGTCGCCATGTCCGGAACGATCCCGAGGGACACCGCGGCGATCATCGCCGCCCCGAGCGTGCCGCCGCCGGGCTCGCGCACCGTGCGCACGGGACGATCGAGCATGGCCGCAAGGATCCGGCGCAGCGCTGCGGACCGCGCCGCGCCGCCGGTCAGGCTCACCACGCGAGGCGCGCCGCCCATCGCCGCATAACAGTCGCCCGCCGCGAGGGCGAGGCCCTCATAGACGGTGCGCATGAGACCGGCGAGATCCAGGCCACGGTCGATCCCCGCGAAGGACGCCCGCGCCCGCGCATCGGTGAACGGGCCGCGCTCGCCGGCGGCCGATATGTAGGGATGGTACATCGCCCGCGCCGGCGGCGCCGTCAGCACGGCGGCATCGAGCGAAGCGAGCATCGCCGCGCGCTCGCTCGCGTGCCCCGCGAGAAGCGCGGCCTGCTCCGCGATGCCGCTCAGCCAGTCGATATTCAGCGTCGCCGCAAGGGTCGACTGCATCAGCGCCGTCTTGCCGGGAACCGGCATGACCATCCGGTAGCCGCTCAGCGGCGCATCCGCCGGCCGCTCGAAATCCTCGTCGGCGAGCCGCATGTTCATGCCTGTGCTGCCGACGATCGAAATGCCGCACTCTTCCCCCGTGCCGTAAATGCCGGCGCCGAGCGCGCCGCACAGCACGTCCACGTAACCGAGCACCACGGGCATGCCCGGCTTCATGCCGAGCCGCGCCGCGGCCTCCTCCGTGAGCCCGTGATGCGTCCTCGTGCCGTCGACGATCGGCGGCAGCAGATGCCGGCGGAAGTTCAGGCCGAGCGCCGCGATCGTCGTATCCGAGTAGTCCCGCCGGCGCCAGGAGCCGAAGGTGAAGCAGGCCTCGGAGGGATCCGTCGCGCGCACGCCGGTGAGCTTGAAGTAGAGCCAGTCCTTGCAGTGCATCGCCGTCGCTGCGCGGCGGAGCTGATCGGGCCGGTTCTCGCCGAGCCAGAGGAGCTGGCCCGATTGGTGGCAGGAAGCCGGCCCGGTGCCCGCCTCCTCGAAGACCGCGCGCCCCGCCGAGCCGGCGCGGATCCGCTCGACGATGGGGCCGGCCCGGCCATCGAGCCAGAGCAGCGCCGGGCCGGCCGGCTCTCCCGCCGCATCGACGAGCCAGGTCCCGTCTCCCTGCGCGGTGACGGCGAGCCCGACGATCTCCGCCCCGTCCAGCTCGGCCACCAGCGCGCGCAGCGTCGCCGACGCGGCCTCCCACGTCCACGCCATGTCCTGCTCCGCAACCCCGCCCGGCGCCTCCGCGTAGGCGTTGGCGCGCGTCCTGCTCGCCACCGCCCTTCCCTCGAGATCGAACGCCACCGCCTTGATCATCGAGGTGCCGGCGTCGAGGGCGAGAAGAACGCGGCGCATGCTCATGCCTCGCGGCGATGCGCGAGCGCGGCGCCGCTCGCCGCGTCGAAGACATGAAGATGCGCGGGATCGAAGCCGAGGCCGATCGTCTCGCCGACACGCGCCGCGACGCGCGCCGGCCGAACGGCGATCAGCATCCGTCCCGCCACCTCGAGCGCGACATGCGCCTGGTTGCCCAGCCACTGATTCGAGACCACGGTGCCTTGCTGCATCGTGCCGCCGAGCTCGAGCCGGCGCGGACGCAACCCGAGCACCACCCGCGTCCCCTTCGGTGCCGCCCGCTCCGCGGCGGGCACGCGCATCACGACGGCCGCGTCCTCGTCGAGCACGTCGTAGCCATCCTCGCTCGCCACCGCGGGCAAGGTGTTCATCGGCGGCTCGCCGAAGAAGGTCGCGACGAAAAGGTTCGCGGGCCTTTCGTGCAGCTCGTCCGGCGTGCCGAACTGCTCCAGCCTGCCCGCTTCCATCACCGCGATCCGGTCGGCCATGGCGTTGGCTTCGCCCTGATCGTGCGTCACCAGGACCGCGGTATAGTTGCGCTCGCGGATCCGTGCCTTCACCCGCCCGCGCAGCACCGCGCGAAGCTGCGGCTCGAGCTGGCCCATCGGCTCGTCGAGCAGATGAAGCTCGGCGTCGCGGATCAGCGCGCGGGCGAGCGAGGCGCGCTGCTGCTGCCCGCCCGAGAGGCCGCTCGGCCGGCGATCGAGAATGGGGCCGATCTCGAGAAGCTCGGCGATCTCCCGCACCTCGGCCTTCGCGGCCGACTTCTTCCCGCGCAGCGCGAAGCCGATATTTTCCGCGATCGTCAGCGGCGGATAGAGCGCATAGCCCTCGAACGCCATGGCAACCCGCCTCCGGGCCGGCGCCAGCCGGTCGATCCTCCGCCCGCGCAGACGGATCTCGCCTTTCGTTACGCTCTCGAATCCCGCCACCATCCGCAGCGTCGTCGTCTTGCCGCAGCCCGACGAGCCGTGCAGCGCGATGATCTCGCCCTCCCCGATCTCGAGATCGAGGTCGCGCACCGCCTGCACCGCGTGCGCCGAGCCCGCGCCGTAGAGCTTGCTCACCGCAGCGAGGGCGAGACTCATGCGACCGCTTCTTCCATCACGGGAGCGTTGCTCATGCAGAGCCCGCTCGTCCGGTCGAACAGGGCGCCGGAGCCGCGCGCCGCGCCGATCCACACCTCGGTGCCCTCGGACGGCGGCGGCGTCTCCCGGCTCAGGAGAAGCTCGATCCCGCCCTCCGTCCGCGCCAGCACGACGTACTGCTCGCTGGCCGGCGTCACGGCAAGGATCTTCGCCGCCGTTCGGCCCGGCCCGGAATCCCGATGAAGCACGAGCCCTTCCGGCCGGATCCCGAAGATGGGGTCGTCCGGCATTTCCGTCGCGAACCCGAAGCCGAGCCCCGCCGCCCGCACCAGCACGCCGCCGCCCCGCGCCTCGGCCTGCGCCGGAACGAGGTTCATTGGCGGATCGCCGAACAACCGCGCCACGGCGAGCGTCGCCGGCCGCTCGTAAACCTCCGCCCCGGAGGCGAGCTGTGCGATCCCGCCTTCGACCAGCACGGCGACGCGCTCGCCGATCGCCATCGCCTCGCGAAAATCCTGCGTTACGTAGAGCGAAGGCGTCGCCCGGCGCGCGAGGAGCCGCGGCAGCTCGATCCGCATCTCGTAGCGGAGCTTGGCATCGACATTGCGCAGCGGATCGTCGAACAGCACGAGATCCGGCTCGCCCACGAGGGCGCGGGCGAGCGCCGTGCGCTGCTTCTGGCCGTTCGAAAGCTGCCGCGGCAGGTGCTCGAGCACATGGTCGATCTTCAGCAGCCTGGCGAGCGCCCGCACGCGCTCGCCCATCGCCGGCGCCGCGATCCCTTGGGCATTGAGCGGGCTCGCGACGTTCTCGAAGGCCGTCATATGCGGATAGAGCGCGAAATTCTGAAACGCCATCCCGATCCGCCGCGCCTCCGGCGGCGCGGCGCTGACGTCGCGACCATTGAGGACGATCCGTCCGCGCGCGCGCGGCTCGAGCCCGGCGATCGCCCGCAGCATCACCGTCTTGCCGACACCCGAGGGGCCGAAAAGAACCACGGTCTCGCCGGCGCCCACATCGAAGGAGACACCGCGCAGCACCTGACGATCGCCGAACCCGACCGAGAGGGATGTCACATCGAGCGCGCTCACCCCTTGACCGCTCCCAGGCTCAGGCCCTCGACGAGCCAGCGCTGCGCGTAGAGCGCAATCGCGAAGGTCGGGATGATCGAGAGGACGACCGCGGCGGCGATCTGCCCGTACTGGATCCCCGAGGCAGTCACGAAGGCGAGCGCGCCCACCGTCACCGGCTGTTTCGGGCCGGAGGCGAGGACAAGGGCGAAGATGAAATCGTTCCAGGCGAAGATGAACGCCAGGAGGCCGGCCGCAGCGATGCCGGGGCCGGCGAGCGGGATCGCGATCTTGACGAAACCGCCGAGCCATGAATGCCCGTCCACCCGATAGGCATATTCGATGTCCGGGCTCACATCCTCGAAGTAGCTGCGCACGATCCAGAGAATCAAGGGCAGGGTGATCAGCTGATAGATCCAGATCAGGCCGACATAGGTATTGTCGAGCCCGATCTGCTGGAACTCGAGCGCCACGGGCAGCACGACCAGCAGCGCCGGCGCGAACTTGAGCGAGAGCAGGGTGAACGCGATGTCCTCGCTGAAGCGGAACTTGAAACGTGCGAAGGCGTAGGCCGCCGGCACGCCGAGCACCAGGGCGAGGGCCACGGAACCCGCGGAAAGGATGAAGGAGTTCATGACGTTGCGCATGAACGTGATGGTCAGCATGCCGACCGACGTCTTGAGGTGTCCGACCAGCAGCGAGGCGTAGTTCAGCAGCGTCGGCGTGAAGACGAGCTTGGGCGGCAGCGAAAGGATCTCGCCGTTCGTCTGAAACGACATGACGAGGATCCAGAAGATCGGGAACATGAAGAAGAGCACGACGAGAACCTTCGCCAGGGACCGCGCGGCCTTGCCGGCCATTTCAGATCTCCCCGCGATTTCTCGCCCGCAGGCGATACCATTGGTTCACGAACAGCTTCGAGAGCACGAAGGTGATCGCCCACAGGATGACGAGGACCGCCGCCGAGCGGCCGACATTCATGTTCTGGTAGAATTCGTTGTAGGCGTCGACCTGGAACACCATCAGCGCGTTTCCCGGCCCGCCCTGCGTCATCCCATAGACGATCGCGAATTCCTGAAGTGCGAGCAGCATCCGGAACAACGTCGCGGTCAGGATGTAGGGCATCAGCATCGGCAGGGTGATGCGCCAGAAGACGAGGTAGCCGGGCACGTCGTCGAGCGCGGCCGCCTCGAAGGGTTGCGAAGGCAGGCTGCGCAGCCCGGCGAGCAGCAGGATCATGATGAAGGGCGTGTTGACCCAGATATCGATCAGCACGACCGTGAACATGGCCGTGCTCGGGTCCGATGCCCAGCGAAAATGGCGGAATCCAAGCTCGCTCGCCATCCAGGCATAGACGCCGAAATCCGGGTTCGTCATCAGCTTCCAGATCAGCGAGGCGATGACGGGCGCCACCATCAAAGGCAGCAGGAGTGCGACCGCGATCGCGTTGTTGATCAGTGTCCGCTCGCGGAGCAGCATGGCGATCCCGAGCCCGAGCATCAGCTCGAACGCCACGCTCCCGCCGACATAGATCAGCGAGACCGCGACCGTGTGCCAGAAGGCAGGATCGGTAAAAAGATCGATGTAGTTGGCGAACCAGGCGAAGCTCCGGCCCGCCGGGAACGACATGTTGTAGTGCTCGAGGCTGTACCACACGGCCGTGAAGAACGGCACCAGGATCCAGATGCAGACGAAGAGGGCGGGCAGGCTGAGGAGGTAGGGCAGCCGGTTGCGCGGCGCCCGGAAGGTCTCCGGCGCCAGCTTCCCGGCGGTTGCGACGGCGTCGTTCATGGCTCAGATCTTCATCATCGGATCCCCGTCATCGGATCCCCGTCATCGGATCCCGGGGGGAGACCCCGCCGGCGGGAAATTGTCCCTCCGCCGGCGGGAACGCAACGAAGATGACGCAACGCCGGCATCTCAGATGCCCGCGCTCCTCATCTGCCGGTCGATGTTCGCGGCGAGCCGGTCCAGCCCGTCATCCACCGTCACCTGCTTGGCGACCATCTCCTGCAAGCTCGCCGCCCATTCGGTGGTGACGTTGAAGAACAGCGGCTGCGGCGTGAAGTAGATCCTGGCGTCCGGCAGGCTCGCCTCGAACGCCTCGTAGAAGCCCGGATAGCTCTTGGCCAGCCGCGCCTTGAAGCCCGGGTCGCTCCAGGTCGTCGTCCGGACCGCATCGACCAGCTCCTGCTTCACGCCGCCGAAGATCCCGAACCGCTTGCCCGTCGCCCACTGGATGAAGAGCCAGGCCGCGTCCTTGTTGTCGGAGAATTTGCTCATCGCCAGCGACCAGATCCACACATTCGAGGTCGGATGCGACATTTTTGGGTCGGGGACGAAGCCGGCGAACCCGATATGCCCCGCCTCCGTGGTCCCGGGGCTGTTCTCGAAGAAGCCGATGATGTTCGCATCGTAGATCATGCCGCAGTGACCGGAGCAGAGGTCCTGCGCAACCTCGTACCAGGTGTAGGTCGACCAGTTCGGCGGCCCGGCCTTCTGGATCATCTCGACCCAGAGCTTGTTCATCTCCTTCGATACCGCCGAATTGACGGCGGAGTTGAGCTTGCCGCCCTTCATCTCGAAGTCGCGCGCGCCGTAATTCGCATAGGAGGAGAGGTAGCCCGGGTGGATGGTCGCCCATGAGCGGCTGCCGCGCACCGAGACGCCGTAGATCCCGTTGCCTGCGTCCCTGCTGATCTTGCTCGCGACCTCGATCATGTCCGGCAGGTTCTTCGGCGGCTCGAGCTTCAATTTGTCGAAGATGCGCTTGTTGTAGCTGACATTGTAGAGCTCGAAGGCGAGCGGGATCGCCCATTGCTTGGCGTCCTTCGTCCCCAGCGCCTCGCCCGGGACGCCGGACCAGGCGTCGGACGTCCGGAGATTGGCGATGATGTCCTGCCAGTCGTAATCGGGCGAGGTCTTCGTAGGATCCTCGATGAAGGACTTCATGTCCTCGATCCACTCGGCCGGGCCATATTGCCAGGTCTGGTAGGCGCCGGTCATGAAGCCGTCATAGCGGCGGCTGCGGGAGGACAGGGCGGACGTCACCTTCTGGAAATACACGTCCTCGGGAATGATGTCGTATTCGACGTTGATGCCGGTCAAATCCTTGAACTGGGCAAGGTCCGCAATCATCGCGTTCGCATAAGGATGCTTGTCGAACAGGAAGCGCACCGTCTTGCCCTGCTGCTGCTTCCAGTCGAACCCGGCGGCCATGGCGCGCGTGGTGCTCGCCTGGAGCAGCCCGTCGGCGGCCGCCGCGCCGATCCCGAGAGCGGCGATCCACCTTGCGAACTCGCGCCGGCCGATCCTTCCCGCGACTCGCTGCTCACAGAGGTCCTTCGCTTTGTCACTCATCGTCCGTTCCTCTCCCGATCGTTGCCGCGCGGCAGGGAAGTGACCCGACGAGGCGCCGCGCCGTTCGCTCGTCGGTAATCAATGCGGTGACAAGGCCGCTTGCCAGGACCGCGCGGATGGCCTCCGTCTTCCGCGGCCCGCCGGCGACCGCGACCACCTCGCGGCCCGCCATCGCCGCCGGCGCCAGCGCGATGACGCGCCCGTGCAGCTCGGTCGCGACCTCCTTGCCCTCGCGGTCGAGGAAGCGGCCGAGGACCTCGCCCACCCCGCCCGCGCGCAGGACCGCGTCCGCCTCGGCCCCGGAGATGATCCCGCTGGCCGGCAGCAAGGCATCGCCCGCGACCTCGCCGATCCCCACCAGGAACAGGGAGGCCTGGGCGGCAAGCGCGAGCGCCTCCGCGACCCCGCGCTGGCGCGCCAGCACTTCGCGGTCGGCGGCGACGTCGGCGAAGAACGGCACCGGCAGCAGATAGGCGGCGGCCGCCGTCCTCTCCGCGAGCCGATGGATCACGTCGAACGGGTTGGCGCTGGTCCGCCGCGGCAGGCCGCCGAGCAGCGAGACGAAGCAGACCGCCCCGTGGGTCCCGCGCGGCAGGTTGTCGACCATCGCCGCGAGCGTGCGGCCGTGGCCGACGCCGATGACGCGGTGCTCGCCGCGCTCGAGCACGGATTGGAGGAACGAAGCCGCCGCCCGGCCGAGCGCCTGCAGCGGAAGCCCCTTCTCGCCGAGGTCGGGAACGACACGGCAGAAGCGCAGCCCGTGCCGCTCCGAGAGCCGGTCCTCGAGCGCGATGCAGCCGGCCGAGGGGCCTTCGACGAAGACGCGCACCAGGCCCTCGCGGGCGGCGCGGGCGATCAGGCGGTGCGCCTTGGCGAGCGTGATCTCGAGCCGCCGCGCGATCTCGGACTGGGTCAGGGAGCCGGCGTAGTAGAGCCACGCCGCCCGCGCCGCGAGCACGGCTTCCTCGTCGATGGCTGGGCGTTCTCCCTCGGGCATCTTCACTCATTGAAAAATTTTTTATCGACTGCATTTTTTTTCACCCGCGGACGCATGTCAACCCCCCACGCAGACGGCCGAGGTCGGCCGCGCCGCGCG
This sequence comes from Acetobacteraceae bacterium, assembly GCA_035503055.1. Taxonomy (GTDB): domain Bacteria; phylum Pseudomonadota; class Alphaproteobacteria; order Acetobacterales; family Acetobacteraceae; genus JAKAWQ01. The sequence continues at coordinate 5,118 of DATJTV010000072.1, read as the reverse complement.
CTGCGCATCACGCTCTTCCCGCCCTTGACACGATTCCGGGCCCGCGCATGAATGCGGTGGTCTGCTGGATGGTCCAGCAGATCAGATGCCGCCCGCCCTGCCCATGTCCGTCCCGGGTGCGTCCCCCGTGCTCGAACACATTCCGGAGCTGCGCGAGAGCGTGGTGCGGCGCAACGTGCGCGGCATCGTCGCCGACACGCTCGCCGCCCTCATCGCCGACGGCGTGCTGCAGGCGGGCGACCTCCTGCCGGGCGAGCGCGACCTCGCCGCGGCCCTGCAGGTCAGCCGCGAAACGGTGCGCGGCGGCATGCAGATCCTCGCCACTCACGGCATCATCGAGGTCATCCATGGCGCGCGGACGCGGGTGATCAGCGCCGATGTCGGCGCCGTCGCCACCGGGCTGCGCGAACCCAAGCGCGTCAATAGCTACGATATCGAGGCGGTCCACGAAGCGCGCCTCCTCGTCGAGCGCCGCGTGGTTGCCGCCGCCGCCGCCCGCATCGACGCGCCGGCGCTCGATCGCCTCGCGGACTCGCTCGCCGCTCAGCACGCGGCGATGACCGACCCGGTCCGCTTCCTGATCTGCGACCGCGCCTTTCATTTCACGATCTACCGCGCGTGCGGCAATCGCGCGCTGGCCGACTTCGTGGGCGATCTCTACACCTACATGATGGAGCATCGCCGCAAGGCCGTCTCCCGGCCCGGCGCCATCCGCAGCAGCTACGACGACCATCGGCGCATCGTCGCCGCTCTCGGCGCCCACGACCCGGATGCCGTGGTCGCCGCCTTCACCGTGCATCTCGAGCGCATCTACACGACGACCCTATCCATTCTGAAAGCAGAACGGAACCAAGCCGCCCAACCCGTCTGAGCTCAAGCCCGTCCGCCGCGCGCGAGCGCAAAGTACAAACCCCGGAGGAAATCATGATCCATGTGAACAGCAAGACCTTCACCCGCCGCAGCCTCGGCCGCATGGCCGGCGCGGCCGCCCTCGCCGCGGGCCTCGCGCCGCGCTTCGCCTTCGCCGCGGGCAAGCGTCTCGCCTACATCACCCCGGGGCTCGATCTCCCCTATTGGCGCACGCTCGCCCAGGGCATCGAGGACACGGCGAAGGCGCAGGGCGCGAGCTCGACCACCTATGACAGCCACAACTCGGCGCAGACGCAGATCCAGAATACGGAGGATGCGATCGCCAAGCGCGTGGACGGCATCATCCTCTCGCCGACCGACAGCTCCACCGCGCCCTCGGTCCTCGCCGCCGCCAAGCGCGCCAACATCCCCGTCGTTATCGCCGATATCGGCACCACCAGCGGCGAGTACCTCACCTTCGTGATCTCCGACAACTACAAGGGCGCCTACGAGACTGGCAAGGTTCTGGCGCAGAAGATGCTCGCAAAAGGCTGGGGCCACGGCACGGTCGGCCTGGTGACGATCTCGCTCGCCCGCCAGAACGGCAAGGACCGCACGGCCGGCTTCATGAAGGCGATGACCGAGGCCGGAATCAAGCAGGCGGGCCTTTCGCAGATGCAGACCTACACGGCCGACGAGACCTTCAAGTTCGTTCAGGACATGCTGACCGCGCATCCCGACATGCGCGGCCTCTTCATCGAGACCGATCAGCCCTCGATCGGCGCGCTGCGCGCGCTCAAGGCGGCGCGGCGCGAGAACGACGTGCTGCTGGCGGCGTTCGACGGCATCCCGGAGTTCATCACGCTGATCGAGAGCGGGCAGATCGTGGCCTCCGGCATGCAGCAGCCCTATCTCTTCGGGCAGGACTCCGCCCAGGCGATGTTCCGGCATTTCGCCGGCCAGACGCCGCCGAAGCGCATCCTCGTCCCGATCATCGTCGTCGATCAGGAGAACGTGAAGCAGATGGCGCCGATCGTCCGCAAGACCACCTTCGGCCTGAGCTGACCGGGGCCGGACCGGGGCGCGCCTGCGGCGGATGGGCCTCCTCGCTCTCGAGAATATCTGGAAGCGGTTCGGCGCGACGCAGGCCCTGGCCGGCGTCGCGTTCGAGCTCCGCGCGAGCGAGGTCCATGCGCTGGTCGGCGCGAACGGCGCCGGCAAATCCACCCTCTCGCGTATCGTCTCGGGTCATATCCGCCCCGATCAGGGCGAGATCCGCCTCGACGACGTCCCGATCCGCCATGCCGGCTCGCGCGAGGCGATCCGCGCCGGCATTGCGATGGTGACGCAGGAAACCTCGCTCGCGCCCGATCTCTCGGTCCTCGAGAACATCATGCTCCCGCGCATCGCCATGCCCGGCCGGCTGCGCTGGCGGGCGATGCGGGCGCATGGCCGGGCACTGATCGACGAGCTCGGCCAGGAAGCCGGCCTCGACCTCGACACGCAGGTGGGCGCGCTCAGCATCGGCCAGCGCCAGCTCGTCGAGATCCTCAAGGCGCTCGCGCTCGACAGCCGCATCATCATCTTCGACGAGCCCACGGCGCCGCTTTCGCCGCACGAGAGCGAGCGGCTGTTCGCGATCATGCGCGGCCTCGTCGCGCGCGGGCGCGGGCTGATCTTCGTCTCCCACCGGCTCGAAGAGATCTTCACCATCGCCGATCGCGTCACCGTGCTGCGCGAGGGCAGGGTGGTCGAAGCCGGCCTGGCAACGGCCGGGCTGCGCCAGGGCGAGCTGGTGCGGCTGATGGTCGGCCAGGAGCTGCAGAACATCTACGAGCGCACCGAAACGCGCCGCGCCATCCCCCAGGGCAGCACGCCGGTGCTGCGCGTGCGCAACCTCTGCTGTCCGCCGCTCGCCCGCGACGTCTCTTTCGAGGTGCATGACGGCGAGATCCTCGGCCTCGCCGGGCTCGTCGGCGCCGGCCGCTCCGAGACGCTCGAGACCATCTTCGGCCTGCGCCGCGCCCGCTCCGGCACCGTCGAGCTCGACGGCAAGCCCTTCCTCGCCCACACGCCGCGCGAGGCGATCCGCGCCGGTATCGGCCTCATCCCGGAGGACCGCCGCAACCAGGGCATCGTCCCCGATTTCTCGGTCCGCGAGAACCTCCTGCTTGCCCATCTCGGCGCCCATGTCGGCTTCGGGCTCGGCTACGCCACGCGCACGGACGCCATCCGCGCGCTGCTCGGCGTGCTCGATCTGCCGGAGCGCCGCCTGCTCGATGCCAACATGCTCACCTTCAGCGGCGGCATGCAGCAGAAGGTGCTGCTCGCGCGCTGGCTGGTGCTCGCCCCGCGCCTGCTTCTGCTCGACGAGCCCACGCGCGGCGTCGATATCGGCACCAGGAGCAGCATCTACGCGCTGCTCCGCCGCGTCACGGCCGAAGGCGTCGCCTGCGTTGTCGTATCGTCGGACTTCGAGGAGCTGATCGGCCTTGCGGATCGCATCACCGTGCTGAGCGACGGCGTCAACGTCACCGAGCTGCCGAGCGACCTCGTCGATATCGAGAAGCTCGGCATGTTCGCCGCCCCGCGCACCTCGGCCGAGCGCACCCACACCGTGCTCGAGCAGCTCGTCGCGCGCCACGGCGGCATCGCCTACTGGATCGTCGTCGAGGGCGAGCGCGTCTTCTGCTTCGATCGTGTCGGGACCGATCCGGCCGCGGACCCGGGCTTCGTCGCCGGCGGCTTTCCGAGGCTCGCCGAGACGAACATCGTCCACGCGGTGAATTCGCCGGCCGGCGGCCTGCTCGCGGCGCCCTCCGGCGCGCGGCCGACGCTCCTCGTTCCGATCCACGGCCAGCGCGGCCACAGCTTCGGCATCGTCGGGCTCACCCTGCCGCGCCCGGCACCCGGCTTCGACGCCGCCGCCGTGCGCGCCGCGATCGCCGGCGCGCTCAGCGAATCGCCCGCGCCCGCACCCGCGCCCGCCCGGGTTGGGCTTTCGGCATGAGCGGCGCCGGACGCAACCTCGAGGCCGGAGCCGCCGCCGCGCGGCCGGATGCAAGGCGCAGCCTCTGGCGGCTGCTCGCGACCCAGATCGAGCTCCGCATGCTGCTCGTCATCGCGGTCGTGATCGCCGCCCTCTCGGCGATCTCGCCCTACTTTCTCACCATCAACAACCTGCTCAACATGATGGACCAGTCGGTCGTCGCCGGCATGGTCGCGCTCGGGCAGACGCTGGTGATCCTGATCGGCGGGATCGATCTGTCGGTGGGCTCGCTCGCCGGCGTCACCGGGATCATCCTCGGCCTTTCCTTTCCCCATTTCGGGCTCTATGGCGGCATCGTGCTCTGCCTTGCCGCCGGCGCGTTCGCCGGGCTGGTGAACGGAGCGATCATCACCTTCGGCCGCGTCGCGCCCTTCGTCGTCACGCTCGGCATGATGTCGGTCGGGCGAAGCCTCGCTTATGTGCTGAGCGGCGCCAACTCGATCGGCAGCCTTCCCGCCGGCTTGGGCCAGCTCTCGGCGGATTCGATTGCCGGCGTGCCGGTCGATTTCTGCTGCCTGATCCTCGCCTACGCGATCTGCTGGTGGTTCCTCACCTATGCCAAGGGCGGCCGCACGCTCTACGCGATGGGCTCCAACCTCGAGGCCGCGCGCGTCGCCGGCCTCTCGATCGTCCGCTGGGGCATCCTCGCTTACGTGATCTCGGGGCTGATGAGCGCGGTCGCCGCCATCTTCCTCGCCTCGCGCATCCTCTCGATCGATCCGATCGGCGGTCAGGGCCTCGAGCTCGACGCGATCGCCGCCGTGGTGATCGGCGGCGCCAGCCTCTTCGGCGGGCGCGGCTCCATCATCGGCACGCTCTTCGGCGTCTTCATCATGGTGTTCATCCGCAACGGGCTGAACCTTCTCAACGTCTCGCCCTACTGGCAGGGCACCGCGATCGGCTCGATCATCATCGCCGCGGTGCTGATCGAGCGGCTGCTGAGCGGCACCCGCGCCTAGAGCGCGACCGCCGAAGGTGGTGTAACCGAAGGCGTGAATCGCGCGGGAAAAACAAAGGCCTAGAGCGCGATCGCCGAAGGTGGTGTAACCGAAGGCGCGAATCGCGCGGGAAAACAACGACCTAGAGTATCCGTTGTGATCAAGCGGGGATTTTGGTCCAGGTGCGATCGTCGCGCAGGAGGGCGTTGGCGAGGATGACGAGCCTGCGCATGAGAGCCGTGATGGCGAGCTTAGGGGGTTTGCCGGCGGCGATCATGGCGG
>DATJTV010000071.1:0-13280 GCA_035503055.1 Acetobacteraceae bacterium | reverse complement strand
CGTCTGGCGATGGCCGGTCCAGACAGACGTTGGCGGCGCAGTGCCTCGATCTCGCCCTCCGCTTCGACCGCCAGCCGGGCGGGACTGCGATGCGGCCGCGAGGATCGGTCCACCAGCCCGGCCTCACCGTGAGCGGCATGGTGGTCGCGCCACCTGCGGACTGTCCTCGGTGTGACACCGTGGGCCAGAGCCACGGCGTCGATGGTCCAGCCGCTTGCCAGGCGTCCCACCATCAACAATCGACTATGCCGCGTCGTGCGCGCATTCTCATGGACGTCCATCCGGGGCTCCGGGCTCAGGGCTGTGTGTGTGGTAACCACAGCCTCGACCCTCAGCCCCGGAGGGACAACCTCCATAGCAACGACACCTAGCTCTCCTGCGCCGCAGCCTCGGGCCAGCGCCGGTGCAGCCACAGCCATGAGGCGGGCTCGGCGCGGATCCAACGCTCCAGTGTCGCGTTCACGGCGAGCAGGATCGCATACATATCGGCGTCCTTCCTGCCCGTCATAGCAACCACCAGCGGCGGCTCGCAGATCATCCGGAACCGCGCGGGCCCAAGGCGCGCGATGCGAACCGGGACGATCGGAAATCCGAACCGGAGCGCGAACTGGGCGAGCGCCGGCGCCGTCATCGCCTGGCGCCCGAAAAAGGGAACCGCAACACCGTCGTTCATCTTCTGATCCACCAGGAGCCCGAGCGACCCTCCGCGCGCGAGATGCGCGAGCGCCGCGCGGGCGCCGTGCGCGCCCTTCGCGAACATGCTCACGCGCGGGCCGAGCGCCTGCTGCCGCAGCGACTGGATGATGACGTCAACGCGCGCGTTCGACGCGGCGCGATAGAAGCCCGAGACGGTGAGGCCAAGGGCGGCGGCAATCGGCAGGATCATCTCCCAATTGCCGAAATGCCCTGAGAAGAAAATCACCTGTCCGCCCGCCTCCTTGAGGCGCTCGATATGCTCCTCGCCCTCGATCTCCCACCCCGGCCCCTCGCAGGTCCGGCGGAGCGCCGGAAGATGCGCCAACTCGGCCGACGTGCGGCCGAGATTGTCCCAGGTCGCGCGGATGACCCGCGCTCTTTGCGCCGCGGTCAGCTCCGGCAGGGCCTGGCGCAAATTCCGATCGGCGGTCCGCGAAACGGGGAGAAGCGGCCCCACCGTGCGCGCCACCCAGCCGCCGAGATTGGAGGCGCGGACCGGACCGAGCCAGCGCAGCACGCCGATCGCGCCGCGGACCCACGCCGCCTCGAGCTGGTGCGATGCCCCGCGCAAGGAGGGCGCGCATGATCGTGCCATGCCACCCTATAGGGCGGCCCCATCGGCCCAGCAAGACGAGCCCGGTCCGCGCCTTCCCTACGCCCCCAGGTCCTCGAGCACGGTGTCGAGAATGGCCCTCATCTGATCGATCTCCTCGTCGCTCACCGTCAGCGCCGGCATGAAACGGAGCGTGTCGGGGCGCGGGCCGTTGATCAGCAGGCCCCGCGCCCGCGCCAATTCGACGGCCTCTGCCGCGATGTCCCTTTTGAGGCCGAGCGCGCGGAGCAGTCCCTGGCCCCGCACCTCGCCCCCTCCATGCTTGTGCGCCAGCCCCGCCAGCCGGTCCGCCAGCCGCTCGCCCGCCTCCGAAACCCGCGCCAGGAACCCGGGCTTGCCGATCTCCTCCATCACCGCGACGCCCGCCGCCGCCATCAGCGGATTGCCGTTGAACGTCCCGCCCTGATCGCCGTGCTCGAAGCAGGCGACATCGCGATGCGCGAGCAGCGCCGCCAGCGGCACGCCGCCGCCGAGCCCCTTGCCCAAGGTCATGACATCCGGCGCCGTCCCCGCATGCTCGAAGCCGAAGAACGTCCCCGTGCGGCCCATGCCCGTCTGGATCTCATCGAGAATGAGCAGAATGCCGCGCTCCCGCGTGAGCGCCCTGAGGCCGCGGAGGAACGGAAGCCCCGCCTCGAACACGCCCGCCTCGCCCTGGATCGGCTCCAGCATCACCGCCGCCGTCCGCTTCGTGATCGCGCCCTCGACCGCACCAAGATCGCCGAGCTTCACCTTCACGAAGCCGGGAACCTTCGGCTCGAAGAGACCCTCCCACGCCTGCTTCCCGGAGGCGGACATGGTGGCGAGCGTGCGCCCGTGGAACCCATGCTCCATGGTGATGATCTCGTAGGCGCCGTCACGGTATTTCGCGCCCCATTTGCGCGCGAGCTTGATCGCGCCCTCATTCGCCTCGGCGCCGCTGTTGGCAAGGAACACACGCTCGAGCCCGCTCGCCCGCGCGAGCAGCGCCGAAAGCCGCACCATCTTCTCGTTGTAGAAGGCGGGGCTGCAATTGATCAGCCGCTCCGCCTGCTCCGTCAGCGCCGCCACCACCGGCCGCGGCGAATGGCCGAGGCAGTTCACCGCCCAGCCCTGGATGAAATCGAGATAGGTCCGGCCCTCCGTGTCGGTGAGCCAGGAGCCGTGGCCGGCCACGAAAGTGATGGGCGGCCGGCGCGTGATATCCATCACCGCCGCCAATTGTTCCGCCGGCGGATTGTCCAAGGCCGGGTTGCTCATGCTGGTCATCCTGTCGTCCTTTCCTGCTGGTCGTTGAAAGGCGACGGAGACCCCCGGGAATCACGAAGGCCCCCGCCGCTGCCGGCGAGGGCCTTCGTGATCGATGCGCGAACTCGTCTACCGCACGCAGTGACCCGACGCCCTCGCCCCAAGGCGGCGACGTCGGCGAACCAGGATCTCCCTCGGGAACACGCACTGCATGCGTGCCCCATGCCCTCCCGCGCCCAAAATGTCAACCGAAACCGCCGGCCGGCTGCTACAATCCCCCTGCAAAGAGCGGAGGACGCCCATGGAAGCCGCGATATCGCCGCCCCGCGAACGCTCCCGCCTCGGCGCGGAAATGCCCGGGATCGACCTCCGCGATCTCGACGATGCCGCTTTCGCCGCACTCCACGCCGCCTGGCTCGCCCACTCCGTCCTGCTCTTCCGCAGCCAGCGCCTCACCGACGCCGACCTCATCGCCTTCAGCCGCCGCTTCGGCGAGCTCGACTTCGCGCCGGTGCAGGAGAACGGCCAGCGCTTCGTCGCCGGCCACCCGGAAATCTACGTCGTCTCCAACGTGCTCGGCGCGGACGGCCAGCCGATCGGCAGCCTCGGCGCCGGCGAGGCCGTCTGGCACACCGACATGTCGTACCTGGAGAAGCCGCCGAAGGCGAGCATGCTCTACGCGCTCGAGATCCCGCCCCAAGGCGGCGATACCTGGTTCTCCGACATGTATGCCGCCTACGAGAGCCTGCCCGCCCCTCTGCAAGCGCGCCTCGCCGGCCTCCGCGTCAAGCACGACGGCACCTACAACAGCGGCGGCTACGTCCGCGCCGGCGTGACGCCCACCGACGATCCCCGCGCGGCCCCCGGCCGCCTGCACCCACTGGTCTGCCAACACCCCGAGACCGGCCGCCGCATGCTCTATCTCGGCCGCCGCCGCAACGCCTATATCGACGGCCTGAGCCTCGCCGACTCCGAAGCCCTGCTCGACGAAATCTGGACATTCGCGACAGAGCCGAGCATCGCCTGGCGCCACCGTTGGCAGGTCGGCGACCTGGTGCTCTGGGACAATCGCTGCACCATGCACCGGCGCGACCCGTTCGACGCGTCCGCGCGACGCATCATGCACCGCACGCAAATCAAGGGCGCCGCCCCACCCTCCGCCCAGCCGTAAGCAAGCAAGTAAGGCCAAGGGGCTCTGCCCCTTGTCGCGTCCCCATCGCGCGAGCGCGATGGAAGCCCCGAACGCCGCCAAAACGAACGGGTTCCAAGGGCTCAGCCCTTGGCAGGGGTCCAGGGGACAGCGTCCCTTGGCCTTGCTTCCTTCAGGTTGGCCGGCACTTCGATGGTGAGCGAGAGCAGGCGGAACGAGTTCGATTTGCCGTGCCCGTCGAGGTTGAGGCTGCTGTTCACACCGCCCTCGAGCACGTCGTCGATCACGAAGTTGAAGGCGGCGATCGAGGGAAGATCGTAGCGCGTGACGCGGGTTGCGCCGCGGTGGCGGAAGAGGGAGAGCACGCGGTCCTCCGTCACCTGTTCCGCGAGCACGGGGTAGAGCGCCGCGTCGTAGGGGATGAGGCTGATATTGAGTCGGTTGCCTTTGTCGCCGGCGCGCGCGTGCGCGACGTCGTGCAGGCTGACGCGGACCCGACCTGCGCTCATGCCGCGAGCTCCGAGGCGCGATGGAGGGCGATTTCGGTCGGCACGGACCCGCGCGGCACGAGGAACGAGCGGGTGACGATCCGCGGCACGGTGCGCAGGCGCGCCCCGCTCGATCCCGCCGGTCCGCAGCACAGCATCGCGAGCACTTCGCGCACCGCCTGCTCCACCGTGTCGCGCGCCTCGCCCGCGACCGCGAGCCGCACGCGCACCTCCTCGGGTTCGGGGCCGGCGTAGGCGCGGGCGAGCGTGCCCGTATCGTCGTCGTGCACGCTGGCGATGCCGATGAGATCCACGCGCGTGCGCACGGGCAGCCCGCGCCGGTTGATCCTTTCCTTCAGCACCTCGCCTGCGAGCCGGGCGCGCGCGAGCGCGTTCGGCCCGGCGAGCGAGATCTCGCCCTCGCCGAGAAACCCCGCCTCGTAGCAGGCCGTGACCTTCAGCGTCTCCGGCGCCTTGTGCCCGCGCATGCCCGAGACGGCGACGCGGTCGGGCCCGACTTGCGCAAGCCGGACCTCGGAGATGTCGAGCACGACGTCGGGCGTGACGTAGGCGGCGGGATCGTGCACCTCGTAGAGAAGCTGCTCCTTGACGGTGCGGAGATCGACCAGCCCGCCCGTGTCGTCCGCCTTGGTGATGACGAGATTGCCTCTTGCATCGATTTCGGCAATCGGAAACCCGATATTCGCGGGATCCGGGATATCCTTGAAGCCCGGATCGTAGAACACTCCGCCGCTCACCTGCGCGCCGCATTCGAGCAGGTGGCCCGCCGTGACGCCGGCGGCGAGGTGCTGCCAATCCGTCGCATTCCAGCCGAAATGCGCGATCAGCGGTGCCAGCGCGAGCGCGGGATCCGCGACGCGCCCGGCGATCACGATATCCGCGCCGCGCAACAGCGCGGCGGCGAGCGGCATGGCACCTAGATAGGCGTTGGCCGAGATCATCGTGGCGGGATCCGCAGCGATCGAGGCGTCCGATTCGATCACTTCCGCCGTATCAAGCGATATTTTGCCCTTCACGTCGTCGCCCGAGATCACGGCGATGCGCAGCGCCGCAAGCCCGAGCCGCAAGGCGAGCCGTGCGACCGCGCGCGCCGCCGCCGGCGGATTGGCGGCGCCGAAATTGCCGAGGACCGGAATCCGATGCGCCGCGCAATCGGCGAGGATCGGCGCCAGCAGCCGCTCCAGCATCGGTTCGTACCCGGCTTCGGGGTCGCGCCGCTTCTCGAGCTGCGCGAGCGCGATCGTCCGCTCGGCCAGCACTTCGAGGAACAGAGCCGCCGGCCCGCCCTTCGCAATCAGCGTGCGCACCACCGGGATCGGCGCATCGATCCGGTCGCCGGAAAATCCGGCACCGTTCCCGACGCGGAACAGATTATCCGGCATTGGCTCCTCCCGCGCGAGCCAAGCCCGGACCAAGTGCGGCGTCAAGCCGGCCTTGCTTGACGGAGGCCCGGCCCGCTGGAAAGGTCGCGCCGCTCGGCGCGAAGGGGAGGGGGCGATGGACCAGGCGGAGAAAAATCTCGAAGTGCGCGGCTGCCAGGTGCCGCGCGCACACGTTGCAGCGCCCACGCTCAAGGCCCCGCCCGGCAGCACGGACTGCCATTTCCATATTTTCGGCCCGCACGCGCGGTACAAGCTGAGCTCCGGCCGGAGCTATACCCCGCCCGAAGCGCCGGTCGAGCAGTATCTCGCACTCGCGGCCACGCTCGGCCTCGAGCGCATGGTCGTCGTGCAGCCCTCGATCTACGGCACGGACAATGCGTGCACGCTCGACGCGGTCGCGCGCTTCGGCCAGGCGCGCGCGCGGGCCGTCGTGGTGATCGATGATCAGGCGGCGCCGCATCAGCTCCGCCGGATGCACGAGGCGGGCGCGCGCGGCGTGCGCTTCAACGCCGTCAGCGGAAACGGCACGCCGCTCGAGCAGCTCCATACGCTCGCCCGACGCATCGCCCCGCTCGGGTGGCATTTGCAGCTCTACGTGCACGGCGAGCAGCTCGCCCTGCTCGCGCCCGCGCTTCCCGGCCTCGGCCTGCCGGTGGTGATCGACCATATGGGCGGGATCTCTACCGCGAAGGGCGTCGATCATCCCGAGTTCCATGCGCTCCTTCGCCTGCTCGAAGGCGGTCGCGCCTGGGTGAAGCTTTGCGGCTACCGAAGCTCGGAAGCGGGCTATCCCTTCGCCGATGTCGCGCCCATGGCGAAGGCCCTGATCGCGGCGGCGCCCGAGCGCTGCCTTTGGGGCACGGACTGGCCGCACCCGAGCTATCTGCGCACGATGCCGGACGATGGCGAGCTGCTCGACCTCTTCGGCGCCTGGGCGCCGGAGGCCGTGCCCCGGCGCCGTATCCTCGCCGAGAACCCGGTCACGCTCTATGGATTTGCCCCGCTCGCCTGAGCGGACGCCTCACGCGTTGGCGGCCTTGCGTGCCGCCGCTTCCTCCGCGCTCGCCACACCGCCATGCGCCGCCGACCACGCCATCGGGTCCTCGAGGAAGCGCCGCACCTCGGCGAGCGCGGTGTCGGCGAAATAAGGCCGGTCCTTGCACGCCTCGAGCACGTCCCACCAAGTACAGAGATGGTGCAGCGTGATGCCCATCGTGCGCAGCGTCTCCAGGCTGCCGGGGAAGACGCCATAGAAGAAGACGACGAAAGCGTGGTTGACAACGGCGCCGGCGCCGCGCAGCGCCTCGGTGAACTGGATCTTGGACTGCCCGTCGGTGGTGAGGTCCTCGACCAGCAGCGTCTCCTTGCCTTCGGGAACGTCGCCCTCGATCAGCGAGTTCCGCCCGAAGCCTTTCGGGCGCTTGCGCACATACGCCATCGGCGCAAGCATCCGGTCGGCGATCCAGGCGGCGAAGGGAATGCCCGCCGTCTCGCCGCCCGCCACCACCTCGATCGTTTCGAACCCGACATGCCGGCCGATCTTCTCGACGGCCAGCTCGCAGATGCGCGCGCGCGCCCGCGGGAAATAAATGATGCGCCGGCAATCGATATAGACCGGCGACGCCCAGCCCGAGGTGAAGGTATAGGGCTCCTCCGGCCGGAAATTGACCGCCTTGATCTCGAGCAGGATGCGCGCGGTCGCCAGCGCGGCATCGCGGTCCCAATCGCTCGTGCCGATCCCCGCCATCCCTGCCTCCCGCTGCCCCTGCCTTCGTAGCGCCCGGCCGGGGATTCCGTCCATGGTCCTGACGGAAGGTTGACGCTCGGCCGGCCTCTCGGCAGCTTGGCAAGCCCACCAAGGGAGAGCTTGCATGGCACGGCGCTACCGGATCGCGGTGATCGCGGGGGACGGGATCGGCAAGGAGACGGTGCCCGAGGGGCTGCGCGTGCTGGACGCGGCCGCCCGCCGCTTCGGCTTCGAGCTCGCGAGCACCGAGCACGACTGGTCCTGCGAGCGCTTCAAGCGCACCGGCGCGATGATGCCCGACGACGGGATCGACCAGCTCAAGGAGAGCGACGCGATCTTCCTAGGTGCCGTCGGCTGGCCCGGCGTGCCCGATCACGTCTCGCTCTGGGGCCTCCTGATCCCGCTCCGACGCCAGTTCGACCAGTACGTCAACCTCCGTCCCTGCCGCCTGCTCCCGGGCGTCAAAACCCCGCTCGCCGACCGCACCCCGGCCGAGATCGATTTCTACGTCGTGCGCGAGAACACCGAGGGCGAATACAGCAGCACCGGCGGTCGGATGTTCGCGGGCACCGAGCGCGAGTTCGTGACGCAGGAGAGCGTCTTCACCCGCCACGGCGTCGACCGCGTGCTGCGCTATGCCTTCGCGCTCGCCCGTTCGCGACCCAAGAAACATTTGACCTCGGCCACCAAGTCGAACGGCATCACCTTCACGATGCCGTACTGGGACGAGCGCTTCCGCGCGGTCGGGGCGGAATTCCCCGACGTGCGCACGGACCAGTTCCATATCGACATCCTGACCGCGCAGTTCGTCCAGCATCCGGACTGGTTCGACGTGGTGGTGGGCTCCAACCTCTTCGGCGACATCCTCTCCGATCTCGGTCCCGCCGTCGCCGGCTCGATCGGCATCGCGCCCTCGGCCAACATCAACCCCGAGCGGGTCTTTCCCTCGATGTTCGAGCCGGTGCACGGCTCGGCGCCGGACATCGCGGGGAAGAAAATCTGCAATCCGATCGGCCAGATCTGGTCGGGCGCGATGATGCTCGATCATCTCGGCGAGCCCGACGCGGCCGCGGCGATCGTCACCGCGATCGAAAAGCTTCTCGGCGAGGGCGGTCCGCGCACGCGGGACATGGGCGGCCAAGCCGCCACCGCGGACGTCGGCAAGGCGCTCGCCGAGGCGGTCGCCGGTCGCTAGAGCCGGGACGGGTTCGCTGGCGCTCGCCCATCCCGCTCTCGCTCATTGTTTGCTCGCGTGATTCATGCTTCCGGCGAAGCCGCCTTCAGCGATCACGCTCCGTTTGCCCGCGTGATTCACGCTTCCGGCGAAGCCGCCTTCAGCGATCACGCTCTAAAGAATCCCGATTGCGCTCAGCTCGGCGCCCTGCGGCGTGCCGGCGATCCAGTGCGCTCCCTCGCCCAATTCCGGCCGGCGCAGCACGCGACGGAACTGGAAGCGGTCCGCCTTGTAGAAGGTGCGCGAGCATTCCACCGCCTCGCCGTCGGCGAGCCGGACGATCCGTTCGACCAGGATCAGCGGGTGGTCGATGGCGACACCCAGCATATGCGCGCGGAACTCGTCGGCGATGATGAACTCCATCGTCTCCTCGGCCTCCTGCGGCCGGAGCGCGAACACCTCCTCGAGCGTGCGCACCAGCGGCTGGCGGAGGTCCGCGGCAAGGAGCCCGGGCACCAGCCGCGCCGGCACGTAGCTCGTGCGCGAGGCGACCGGCTCGCCGCCGCTCGCCAGCACCTTGCGGATCTTGAACGCCGGCCCCCCGCCCGCCATCCCGGGCTTGGCGGCGATCCAGTCCGGCAGCGCCACCTGTTCGACGCTGAAGAGGCGGATCTGCGCCGGGTCGGCGGCGTCGAACCCGCCCAACAGGAAGTGCGGCGATTCCGAAAGCAGCTCGGTGAGCCGCGCGGCGCGCACGAACGTCCCGCGCCCCTGCTGGCGCAGCAGCAGCCCCTCATCCACCAGCGAGGTGATCGCCTGGCGAACCGTCACGCGCGAGAGGTGGTAGCGCCGGCACAATTCGGTCTCGCTCGGAACCCGGTCCCCATCCTTGAGCTGGAAGGTGACGAGATCGCGCAGCGCATGCTTGAGCTGGAGCCAAAGCGGCGTTGAGACGGAGGGGTCGAGCGGTCGTTCGGGAAACTTTGGCATCGTGACACGCAATTCCGGGGCAGCGCGTGAGAGGTGCGGATTCGGCTCGCCAAGGGACGTGGACGTTTCGGGCCCGGTTACAATAGGGCGCTTGATTGACGGGCGACTATAATACGTCCTAAGATGACTTAACAAGCGCGGACTGAAGCGGCGCCCATGGCGGGAGCGGCCGCCGGTGAGGAGGGGAGGGATGAGCGAGGTCGCAACGATCGCGAAGCTGCATCATGTCGTCGAGGGCGAGGGCCCCTGGGTCACGCTCGTTCATTCGCTCGCCGCGGACCACACGCTGCTCGCCGCGCAGGCAGACGCGCTCGCCCCTGATTTCCGTGTGCTGAGCCTCGATATTCGCGGGCACGGCCAAAGCGAGGTCAAGCCTTCGCCCTACTCGATGGCAGCCCTCGCGGACGATGTCGCCGCCTTGCTCGGAAATCTCGGCATCGCTTCGACGCATTGGGTCGGGATCTCGCTCGGCGGCATGATCGGCCTCACCTTGGCGCTCGCCCATCCGCGCCTCGTCCGCAGCCTCGCCCTCGCCGACACCACCGCCGGTTACCCGCCCGAGGCGCATGCCGCCTGGCGCGAGCGGATCGGCATCGTCCGCGCCAAGGGAATGGAGGCGGTGCGCGAGGGCACGCTCGGCCGCTGGCTCACCGCGCCCTTCCGCGCCCGCGAGCCCGCGACCGCCGCGCGGCTCGGCGCGCTGATCGCGGCAACGCCGGCGGAAGGGTTCATCGGATGCTGCGAGGCGATCATCGCCTACGACGTCTCGGCGCGTCTGGCCGAGATCGCCTGCCCGACCCTCGTCATGGTGGGCGAACAGGACGAGGCGACGCCGCCCGGCATGGCCGAGAAGCTCGCGCTCGGCATCCGGGGTGCAGCGCTCAAGCGCATTCCGAACGCCGCGCACCAGAGCAGCACCGAGCAGCCGGCGCTCTTCAATACGGCACTCGCGGAGTTCCTCGCCCATGCAGGCTGAGCCGAGCGCCCCGGCCAAACCTGCCTCGCCGCTCGCGCTCCATACCTGGACGCTCGACACCACGCCGCTCGGCCCGGCGATCGCGGCCGCCAAGGAGGCGGGGTTCGATGCGATGGAGCTGCGCTGGACCGATTTCAAGCGCTGCAACGAGCGCGGCATGAGCAATGACGACGTGCTCGCGCTGGTGCGCGCGGGCGGCCTGCCCGTCGGCGTGCTCGGCGTGGAGTACGGCTGGCTCTTCGCCCACGGCGAGGAAAGCCGCCGCCTCTACGATGTGTTCCGCCTGAGCTGCCGCAATGCGGTGGCACTCGGCTGCACGATGCTGATGAGCGCGCCCGGCCCCTATACCGGCCCGCTCACCGACGCGATCGCGAACTTGCGCGCGGGCGGCGACATCGCCGCCGAGCACGGCCTTCGGCTGGCGATCGAGTTCAATTCCCAGCACGACGTGATCAACAAGCTCGCCGTGCAGCGCGAGCTCATCGCGGCCGCCGATCGCTCCAATTGCGGCCTCCTGCTCGACGCCTATCATCTCGCCCGGAGCGGCGCCGGCGGGCGCGGTTTTGCCGACGTGCCGGGGAAGGATATCTTCGTCTTCCAGTACAGCGATGTGCCCGCCAATCCGGTGACCGGCGTGAAGCGCCCGACCGACCGGCTGCCGCCCGGCCAGGGCGTCGTCGCGTGGCGCGAGGTGTTCGGCCTGCTCGCGGAAAAAGGATATACGGGATATCTGAGCTACGAGGCGCCCAATCCCGCGCTCTGGGCACGCGAGCCGGTCGAGGTGGCGCGCGAGGGGCTCGAGGCGACAAGGCGCCTGCTCGCCGAGGCAGCGGCCGGGCCCGTCGGCTGACGCGCCACGCGCCGGATCAATCGGAACGGCCCAATTGGAACGGGAGAGAAACGTCATGGCGGCGGCCCAGGAAACCAGCCCGGCTTCAGCCGCGGACCCGCTCTTCGCCGGTCTCTTCGACAAGAGCATCACCGCGATCCCCGCCTCCGTCGAGGCGCAGCGCTACATCACCAGCGTAGCACCCCCCGCCGCCAATCCGGGTCGCTGGATCGAGCAAAAGCGGCTGCCCGTGCCAGTCGGCGAAATGGGCGTGATCGTCTGCGAAAACCGCATCCATGTCATCGGCGGCTATGCGCGCGGCCGCGTGGACGGGGATTTCCATCAGGTCTTCGATCCGGCGAGCGAGAGCTGGTCGCTCAAGGCGCCGCTTCCGTTTCCCTGCAACCATATCGCGCTCGCCGCGATCGGCAGCCGCATCTATACCTTCGGCGGCTTCATCGAGCAGAACCGTTGCCCGCATTCGCGCTGCTTCGTCTATGACGCGACGACCGACCGCTGGGAGACGATCGCCGCACTCAGCCGCCCGCGCGGCGCGATCTCGGCGGTGGTCGTCGAAGACCGCATCCATCTCCTCGGCGGGCGCGACGTCCGCTCCGTCGAATGGCACGAGACCTACGATCCCAAGACCGACCGCTATGCCACGCTCGCCGGCATGACCGGCTCGACCCGCACGCAGCCCTTCGTCGGCCAGCGCGACCATATGGGCGTCGTCGTCCTCGAAGGCCGCATCCACGCCATCGCCGGCCGTATGGACAGCTACGATTTCAACACCGCACTCCACGCCGTATACGATCCCGCGGGCGATTCCTGGTCGTTCCGCGCCCCGCTGCCGACACCGCGCAGCGGCCCCTCGGCCGCGCTCTATCGCGGCCGCATTCTCGTCATGGGCGGCGAGGCCACCGGCCGCGTCTTCGGCACACACGAGGCGTACGATCCCGCGAAGGACCGCTGGGAGGCGATGGCGCCGATGGCCGTGCCCCGCCACGGCCTCCACGGCGCGACCGCGGCGATCATCGGCGATCGCGTGCACATCCCGGGCGGCGGCCCGCTGCCCGGCGGCAGCGTCCAGGGCGCGTACCACGACGCCTTCACGCTCGACTGACGCGCATGAGCAGCATCGCCGCCCCGGCGGACTATGTCCCGCCGCTCGAGTTCGGGAACCGCGCCTTCGCCGGCTGCGAGAGCGAAGCGGGCAAGGTCGTGGTCATCGATTCCCCGCGCGAAGCGGCCGCCTCGCTCGTGCCGCTCGACGCCCCGCGCGACGTCCTCGTCCACGCCGCCTACATGGCCCGCCCGGTCGCCGTCTCGCTGCTCCGCCGCGGGCTCCGCGGCTTCCTCGGCGTGGATGCCGGGATCGGCCGCAACGAGGCCGGCATCGGCGGGCTCCTCGTCGCCGAGACCTTCGGCGTCCCCGCCGCCGCCGCCAGCGTCTATAGCTGCGAGATGTGCGTCGGCCGCTCAGTATGGGAGCAGGGCGTGGTGAGCCGCGTCAACGGCCCCGCCGCCGGCTGTGGCGCCGAGCCCGGCCAGCCGGTCGCCTTGGCCGCCCGGCTCCTGCTCTCGGCACCCATGGGCGCGCCGCGCGAGGTCGCTTCCGAATGGCCGGACGAGGCGGTGCTCCTCGCCGCCGCCACTGCGGGCCTCGGTGCGGTCTTCGGCTGCTGGAGCATGAGCCTCGTCGAAGGCACGCACGAAGCGGACGTCTTCTGCGTCGGCACGCCCGTCGATACGACGATGACGATCTATATCTACCGCCATGGCATCCGCCCGGCCGGCATCATTGGCAGCGACGGCGGCTTCGGCCGCGGCCGCATGGCCGTCGCCGGGCTCGATATCCTCGAGCGCATGGGCATCCCCTGCGCCGCCGTCTCGCACCTCTCGGCCGATCTCGGCGACGCCGCCAGCATCTACCGCGACGGCCGCATCACCTCCGCGAACGCCCAGGCGCGCGCCGCCGGCGTGGCGC
>DATJTV010000070.1:0-25188 GCA_035503055.1 Acetobacteraceae bacterium | reverse complement strand
CGATGATGTCGAAGGCCCAGAGGCGGGAGGTTTCGGTCTCGGCGACGTAGAGCGTCTTGCCGTCGGGCGAGAGGCCGATGCCGTTCGGCGTCAGCACGGGAAAGGCGATCTCGACGATGCGCGAGCCGTCGGCGCGCGCGTAATAGACGCCGCCATGGTCGCGGTCGTGCGCGCGGTTCTTGCCGAGGTCGGTGAAGTAGAAGCCGCCTTCGGTATCGAAGACGAGATCGTTCGGGCCGCGGAGCTTGCGCCCCTCGCAGGATTCGTAGAGCGGCGCGACCGCGCCGGTTGCGGGATCGATGCGCTCGATCCGCCCGCCGCTATACGCCGAGGGCTGAAAGGTCGGGCGCAGCAGCTTGCCGTCGTCGATCCAGGCGAAGCCGCCGTTGTTGCAGCAATAGAGCGCGTCGTCGGGGCCGAGCGCCAGGCCGTTCGGCCCGCCGCCGGGGGTCGCGATGACCGAGACGGCGCCGTCCGGAGCGACGCGGGTCACGGTGCCGCGCGCGATCTCGACCAGCGCCACCGAGCCGTCCGGCATGGCGACGGGGCCTTCGGGAAAGCGCAGGCCCGTGGCGAGGATTCTTGGCTCGGTCATGGGAATTCTCCTTAAGGCTCGGCGAGCGCCGCAGCGATCGCCGCGTCGAGCGTACGCACGCCCGCCGCCGGGCCGTCCTGGTGGTTCCAGACCGCGGCGACGACGGCGAGGAAGTCCGCGCCGGCGGCGACGAGCGGGGCGCAGTTGGCCGCCGTGATGCCGCCGATCGCGACGCAGGGAATCTCCATCAGCTCCGACCACCAGGCGAGGAGGTCGGGGTCGGCACGGGTCGGCGCCTCCTTGGTCGCGGTCGGGAAGAAGGCGCCGAAGGCGACGTAGTCCGCGCCGTCCTCGCCCGCCTGAATGGCGAGGTCGCGGCTCTCGTGGCAGGTGACGCCGAGCATGCGGTCGGGGCCGAGGATGCGGCGGGCCTCGCGGGCCGGCATGTCGGTCTGGCCGACATGCGCGCCGTCGCAGCCCATGGCGACGGCGAGGTCCGGCCGGTCGTTCAGGATGAAGGCGACGCCGCGCGATTGTGCCACCGGTGCGAGGACGGCGATGGCGCGGCGGAGCGCGGCATCGTCGGTGTCCTTGAGGCGGAGCTGGACGGCGGCGACGTCGCCGGCATCGAGCGCGGCGGCGAGATCGTCGCGAAAAGCCTCCGGCGCGAGTGCGGGCGGCGTGACGAGATAGAGCCGGCAGGCCCGGCTTGCGTCTGCGGTGCTCAAGCGCGGAGCCAGGCTGGAAGGCGGCGCGCGGCGCCGGGCTCGGCGAGGTCGAGCGCGGGCGGGGCGGCGGCGAGGAGGCGCGCGCCGCAGGCGGCGGCGGTGCGCGCGACCGAGGGAAAGGCCGGGCAGAGCGGATCGAGCACGAGGCCGCGGAGGCCGATGCGCAGCGCCTCGAGCGCGCGGCCGGGCGCATCCCCGCAATCGAGGAGATCGTCCGCCTCCGTGCGGGGGAACGAGGCGCGCGCGGCTTCGATGAGTGCCTGCCACCAGCCGCAGCCGGCATAGAGCGCAGCCCCGGGACCGGAGAGCAAGGTGAGCGGGAGACCCGGCGCCAGCGCGGCCTCGGCATCGGCGAGGCCGTGCACGATCACGGACGGGCGCAGCGCCTCTCGGTGGATCATGCTTGACGTTCAAGCAATTGCGGGCGTTGATTGCAACCGTGCTGGAGAGACCGAAGAGGAAGGTGGCGGCGGAGCGGGCGGTGCCGGAGGGCGAAGAGCTGGCCGAGGCGGCGGCGCGCCTCGAGGCGGCGCTGGAACGGATCGCCCGCCAGGCCGCGGAACGGCCGCCCTCCGAGCGCGGGGAGGACCCGCGCATCGCCCGAGTGATGGCAAGGCTCGACGCGCTGATCGCCAGCCTGCGCGGCGCTCTTGCCCGGCCCGGTTGAGGTGCCCGCATGGCGGAAGTGAGCGTGCGCGTGAACGGCTATGTCTATACCGTCGGCTGCGAGGACGGGCAGGAGGCGCACTTGCAGGCGATGGCCGGCGAGGTGGACGCGCGGATCGCGAGCATCAAGGCGGTGGGCGCGCAGAGCGGCGAGTCGCGGCTGCTGATGCTGGCCGCGCTGCTGCTCGCGGACGAGTTGTACGACATCAAGCTCGCCAAGCCGGAGGCGGCCGCGCTGGCGGGCAGCGAGGCGGAACTGGCGCGGCGGCTCGGGCGGCTGGCGGTGCGGGCCGAGGCGATTGCCGATGCGCTCGAGCGACCCTAGATTGGGTCGTGCGGGGCTGCCCGGTGCGTCAGGCAATTCATCCCCGGGGCCAGTAAGCATCCTCCTGGGAGCTGGCGCTGCCGCGGTCTTGGCCGCGGCATCCGGTGCCCACCTGCAAACGCAGGCCTTGGGAGGGTGAGACGCCAACGGCCACGGCGGCTCCGCACCCTGATCTTCGGCGTGCCAAGCAGGCGGCGCGGCTTGCCGCGATGGCGCGGCGGGCCGGCGCGGACCCGGCGCTGGGCGCGCTTCTCGCCGAGCGCGTGCTCGCCGACGCGCCGCCGCCGGCCGGCGCCGTCGTCGGCGGCTATTGGCCGATCCGCGACGAGATCGACATCCGCCCGCTGCTCGTGCGCCTGATCGCGCGCGGGCACGCGATCGGGCTCCCCGAGACACCGCGGCGGGGCGATGCGCTGCGCTTTCGCCGCTGGTCGCCCGGGGAGGCGCTGGTGCGCGAGCGGTTCGGCACCTTTGCCCCGCGGGGCGAAGAGATGACACCCGACTTCCTGATCGTGCCGCTGCTCGCCTTCGATCGGCGCGGAAGGCGGCTCGGTTATGGCGGGGGCTATTACGACCGCACGCTCAGCGCGCTGCCCGACGCGGGGCGGCTGGGCGCGGCCTTCGCCCTTCAGGAGATCGCCGAGGTGCCGGCCGGGCCGGAGGACGTGCGTCTGCCCGCCGTCGCGACCGAGACCGGCGTTATCTTCTGCGCGGAAGAGAGCTGAGCGATGCGCATCCTCTTCCTCGGCGACATCGTGGGACGGACCGGGCGCGAGGCGGTCGCGGCCGCGCTGCCGCTTCTCCGCGAGGAGCTCGCCGTCGATCTCGCGGTGGTGAACGCGGAGAACGCCTCGCACGGGTTCGGGCTCGCGCCCGAGATGGCGCGCGCGCTCTTCGCCGCGGGCGCAGACGTGCTGACGCTTGGCAACCACGCCTGGGACCGGCGCGAGATCGTGGGCTTCATCGGCGACGAGCCGCGCCTCATCCGCCCGCTCAACCTGCCGCCGGGAACGCCGGGAGCGGGCTCGGTCGCGGTCACGCTCGCGGACGGGCGGAAGGCGCTCGTGCTGAACGCCATGGGAAGGCTCTTCATGGACCTCTCGGACTGCCCGTTCCGCGGCACCGAACGCCTGCTCGCCCAGCACCGGCTCGGCGCGACGGTCGCGGCGATCCTGATCGATTTCCACGCCGAGGCCACCAGCGAAAAAATGGCGTTCGGGCACTCCTTCGACGGCCAGGTCTCGCTGGTCGCGGGAACGCACACGCACTGCCCGGCGGCGGACCATCAGATCCTGCCGGGCGGGACGGGCTTCATCTCGGATATCGGGATGTGCGGGGACTACGACAGCGTGATCGGGATGCAGAAAGGCCCGGCGACCACGCGCTTCTGGAGCCGGGTGGGCGGCGAGCGGCTCTCGCCGGCCGAGGGCGAGGCGACGATCTGCGGCGTCTTCGTCGAGACCGACGACGCGACCGGCCTCGCCCGCCGGATCGAGCCGCTGCGGCGGGGCGGGCGGCTTTCGCCCGCCAGCCCTACCAGATGAGCCGCCGATAAAGGTGCCAGGTGGCGTGTCCGAGCACGGGCAGCACGATCGCCAGCCCGAGCAGGAACGGGATCGAGCCCACCACGAGGCCTGCCGCGACGATCAGGCCCCAGGCCGCCATCGGCACCGGATTGGTTCTGACCGCACGGATTGACGTAGCGACCGCCGTTTCCAGTCGGACATCGCGGTCGAGCAGCAGCGGAAAGGAGACGACGCTGACGGCGAGCGCAAGAACGGCGAAAAGGAAACCCACGCCTATGCCGGCAACGATCATCGCCCAGCCCGCGTTCGTGGTGAACACCGCATGCACGAAGGCACCGAACGAGGCGGGGGACTTGGGCCCGAGCGTCGCGTCATAGATCAGGCCTGCGACCACCAGCCAAAGAAGCAAGATCATCATCAGCAGAAGGCCGAGCACGAGAATCTTGCCGACGGCGTGCGAGCGGAAGACGCCGAAAGCATCAACCCAGGTCACGTCCTCGCGCTGCTCGCTCCGCCGGCTCATCTCGTTGAGGCCGACGGCGGCGAGCGGCCCGATCAGCGCGAATCCGGCAACCAAGGGAAAGATCAGGGGCAGTATGTCGTAGCCCGCGACGAGCCAGCCGAAGACGAGACCGGCCACAGGATAGATCAGGCAAAGAAACACCGCATCGCCGCGGAAGTTCGCGAAATCGGCGGCGCCCCGGCGCAAGGCCAGACCGAGGTCGGCGAAATCGATGCGCCGCACCATGGGCGCGGCGCCCGCGCTGCTCTCATTGTCGGCGACCGAGCCCACCGCGGTGACCGCGATCTTGACCTCTTCCCATACCCACTCGACCGGGCTTCGGCTGCGGATGGCCATGATGCTCCCTCCCGAACCGTGGTTCGGGGCCGCGTCCGTGGTCAGGGCCGACCGTCCTCGCGGCGGCCGGCCGCACACGCGGCGCGACCCGCCAGACGGGCAAGGTTACGCCACCTCCAAGCCGCAAGCGAGGAAATCCGGGCTTGCGCCCGCCGCCGCCAAAAGGGGGCTCTGCCCCCTTTTGAAGCCCCCGGCAAAGGCGCAGCCTTTGCAATCCATTCCCGGGTTTCCGCCGCGCGGGTGTTCCTCGTCGATGCCGGGACAGAAAATGTCTGGGGGAAGCGGATGGCCGGGGACAAGCCACCCGCCGCTCGGTCGGCGGGGCCGGTGCAACGAAGCCTATGTCGATCGCTCGCTCGCAAGGCTCGCCCGCCTCGCGATCAGGCGCGACGAGGAGACGGACGACCATGCCTGGGGCGCAACACGGATTTTAGCGCGGAAAGAGGATCTGAGCCTCTACGACGCCGCCTATCTTGAGCTCGCCGTTCGCAGGCATCTGCCGCTCGCGTCCTGCGACAAGGCGCTGTTGACTGCGGCCACGCGCCGAAAGGTCGCGGTGATTGCGGCCTGACCGCTAATTTTACTGTGTCACGGAGCTCCCGCCCCATTCGGCGTGGGTTTGCCGGTGATGGAGATTCTCACGCGTGGAGGCGGGTTGTGGGTTTCGAATCCAAGGCACGCGGCAGCGAATCACGGTTTGCCGCCCGTGTCGGCACGATCCCGTCGACGCTGGGCCGGGCCGCCCGGTTGGCGGGCTTTCGGCCTCTGGACACGAACCTGCGGCGGTCGCCAAACTCTCGCGCCACGGCGGAGCGTCCCGATCATGATCATTGATTCGCAGGTCCACGCCTATGAGGCGAACACGGCGAAGCGACCCTGGCACACCGTGCCGAATTGGCCCGACCACGTCACGGGTGACGAGATGGTGGCGGCGATGGACAAACTCGGCGTCGACGGTGCGATCTTCATCTCCTCTTTTTCCATGTACCGCTACGACGCAAGCTATGCGGTGGAAGTGCAGCAGGCCCATCCCGGCCGGTTCGCCATCGTCAAGCCCGTCGACCCGGACGATCCGGCAGTGGTCGATGTCATCGCCGAGTGGAAGAAGATTCCGGGCGCGGTCGGAGTCCGCATCCTGCTGCCGAAAGAGGGCGGGCGCGAGCCGAACGACCCGGGCCTCGAGCGGATCCTGCGCGCGGCCGCTCGCCACGATTTTCCCGTCAACATGCTCTGCTGGGGAAATTTGGAGGTGGGCACTCAGCTTATCGATCGCCATCCCGACACGCGATTCATCCTCGACCATCTGGGCATCCTGCAGCCGCGCGTGCCGCCCGCGCCGTCGCTTCCTTGGGCCGACCTCCCGAAGGTGCTGGAACTCGCCAAGCGCCCGAATGCGGTGATCAAGGTGAGCGGCGCCTGCACCCTGTCCCGGGAGCCCTATCCTTTTCCGGACATCTGGGAGCCGCTCGCCCGCGTGTTCGATGCTTGGGGTTTCGATCGCTGCTTGTGGGGCACGGACTGGACGCGCGCGTTCGCTGTCGTCAACTACGAGCAGGCTGTCGAGCCTTTTCTCGGCACGGACCGCCTGACCGACGCTGAGCGGGCAACGCTCATGGGCGGCGCCTGTGCCAAGGCTTATGCCTGGTCGCCGCGGAAAGCCGAGCACTCCCTTGCGGGTTCATCGGAATGACGATGGTGCGCCCGCGAATTCCGCTCCAGGGCGCGGGGCGGGAGCGAGGCTACGCGGGCCAGGGAGAGTCCCAGGGAAAGTCCAGGAAGGAGACGTGGGCGGCGACGATCCGCCAGCCTTCGGGAAGCCGCGCCCAGCATTGCATTTGCCGGCCAGTGCGGCCGCTTTCGCGGCGGCGGAAGAGCGTGCAGGCAGTGGCGAAGTCGCGGCCGAAGGTGGTGATCGTGGTATGCGCGAGCTCGCGCGCGAGGTCGTCGCCGGGGCGGGCGGCGCGGAAGGCGGCGATTTCTGCAGCACCGTGCAGATTTTCGGCGAGCCCATAGCGGATCGCGCGCGGATCGTTCCAGAAGAAGCCGGTGAGGCGGACGGAATCGTTGACGAGCAGGGCGGCTTCGTAGGCGGCGAAGGCGGCGGCGACTTCGGCGCGGACATCCGCCTCGTTGATGTGGGCGGCGCTCATTGGGCGAAGGCAGGGGCGAGCGGGGCGCGGCAGAGGCCGATTGCCTCGAGAGCGGAGGCGGCAGCGAAGAGGAGATCCTCGCGCCAGGGCGCGGCGATGAGCTGCACGCCGATCGGCAGGGCGCCGTCGGCCTCGGGGAGCGGCACGGCGAGCACCGGCAGGCCGAGGCAGCTGATCGGCTGGGTGAAGATGCCGAGATTGGGCCTGAGCGGCACGGTTTCGCCCCCGAGCGCGATGGTTTGCTGGCCGATGGGGGTGGCGGCGGCGGGCGTCGCGGGGGCGATGAGGATATCGAAGCGGGCGAAGAGCGGGGCGGCGCGGCGGGCGATGTCGCGGCGGACGGACTGGGCGTGGTGCACCCAGGAAGCCGGCAGGAGGGCGCCGGCGAGCAGGCGGTCGCGCGTGTTGGGGTCGAAATCCGCGGCGCGGGCGCGGAGATCGGGGAGATGGAGGCTGCCGCCCTCGGAGGCGGTGATGAGGAAGGCCGCGGCGCGGGCGGCGGCGGGGTCGGGGAACGCGGCTTCCTCGGTGGCGCCGAGGGCGGCGGCGACGCGGTCGGCCGCGGCGCGCGCGGGGCCCTCGCCCGCGAAATAGCCGCCGAGCCGGGCGGCACGGAGGGGCCGCGGGAGGGGCAGAGGGCCGATCGGCTCGGCAGCGCGGGGCGCCTGGGCGGGGTCGGCCGGATCGCGGCCGGCCATCGCGTCATAGGCGGCAGCGAGGGAGGCCACGTCGCGGGCGAAGGGGCCGACACAGTCGATGCTGGCAACGAAAGGAAAGGCGCCGCTGCGCGAGAGGCGCCCGAAGGTGGGCTTGAGGCCGAAGACGCCGCAGAGGCTCGCGGGCACGCGGATCGAGCCGTTGGTGTCGGTGCCGAGGGTGAGGCTGGCGAGGCCGGCGGCGAGCGCCGCGCCCGATCCGCCGGAGGAGCCGCCGGCGATGCGCGAGAGGTCGTGCGGGTTGCGCGCGGGCCCGTCGTGGAAGTTCTCGGTCGTGAAGCCGTAGGCGTACTCGTCCATGTTGAGCGCGCCGAGGCAGATCGCGCCGGCGCGGCGGAGTTGCGCGACGAGGAAGGCGTCCGCGGCGGCGGGCGGGGTGGCGCGCTCGATGAGGCTGCCGGCGCGCGTTGCGAGCCCGGCGAGGTCGAAGAGGTTCTTCGCGGCATAGGGCACGCCGGCGAGCGGGCCGGGATCCTCGCGGCGGGCGATCGCGGCGTCGATCGCGTCGGCCTCGGCGCGCGCGCGCTCGCTTGTGACGTCGGTGAAGGCGTTGACGGCGCCGTTGTGCGCGGCGATGCGGGCCAGCGCGGTTTTCGCGGCTTCGCGGGCGGAGATTTTTCCCGACTTCACGGCGATCGCGATTTCGGCGGCGGTCATGGCGCGGGCGGCACGGGAGAGATCGCCGGCGGCTCGGCGATGCGGGGGAGCTTGTAGGCGAGGGCGGGGGCGGCGATGCGGCAGACGAGGGCGAAGGCGGCGATCACCGCTTCCTCGCGCTCGGGATCGAGGGCGAGGCCGGCGAGGGGTGCTGCGGCTTTCACGTACGCGGCGATGTCCGGCGGGGTCTGGCTCATGGCAGGGCGATCGGCGTGTGGGGGATGTATTCGGCGGAAGCCTCGCCGACCGTCAGCACGTGGGCGCGCATGGCGCGGGCGGCGGTCTCGGGCTCGCCGCGCATCACCGCGCGCACGACCTGGTCGTGCTCGGACCAGGAGCGGGCGAGGCGCTCGGGAAGATGGAACTGGGCGCGGCGGAAGGGCATCAGCCGGTTGCGCACGGCGAGCGTGATCTCGCGGAGATAGAGGTTGTGCGCGCCGTCATAGAGCACCTCGTGGAAACGGCGGTTGGCGGCTTCGTAGGTCTCGGGATCGCCGGAGTGGACGAGAAGGCGGGCGGCCTCGTGGGAATCGGCGAGGCGGCGGCGCTCGGCGCTGGTCATCGCGGCGGCGGCGAAGCGGGCCGAGGCGGCTTCGAGCTCGGCCATGACGGCGAACATCGAGGCGAGGCGGTCGGGCGGGAGGAGGGCGGCGAGGACGCCGCGGCGGGGGCGGCGCTCGGCGAGGCCAAGCGCGCAGAGGCTGCCGAGGGCCTCGCGCACGGGGGTGCGGGAGACGGCGAAGCGCTCGGCGAGCTCGCGCTCGTCGAGGCGGAAGCCAGGCGGGATCGCGCCGCGGACGATGGCGTCGGCGAGATCGCGCTGGATCTGCTCCGCGCGGGAGACGGGCGAGCGCAGCCGCGCGGCCGCCGGCGAAGCAGGCTTGAGGAAGGCGGTGGCGCTCAGGGTTCCTCCGGGGGCGGGATTGGGCGGGTGGAGCGCTGCAAGATCGGGGCCAGGGGCGCCGACCGCCGAAGGAGCGGGCGATCTGGCATGCAGGATCGCATGCGGTCTTGCATGCCAATGGCGCGATTCTCGTCACGGCCCGATCAAAAACGAAGCTGGACGCTTAAAAAATAGGCCATGCCCGTTTGTTGCGGCGCGGTATTTCGCGGGCGTTACATGGCACGAAATTTGCTCTTCCTAGGGAACCGGCGCCGCCGGAAGCGCCCGGACCGAAGGGCCAGAGGGACAGTAAGGAGAGACCAGCCATGAATGGCATGCGTCTGACACGTCGCGCCGCACTCCTCGGCAGCGCCGCCGTCGCGGCCAGCGCCCGTGCGGCGCGGGCCGCCGACTACACCGTGGGCTTCATCTATGTCGGCTCGGAGACCGACTACGGCTACAACCAGGCCCACGCGGAGGGCGCGGCCGCGGTGCGCAAGATGCCGGGCGTGCATGTCGTCGAGCAGGCCAAGGTGCCCGAGACGGCGGCGTGCGCGGACGCGATGGAGACCATGATCCATCTCGACGGCGCCTCGCTCCTCTTCCCGACCTCCTTCGGCTATTTCGACCCCTACGTCCTGCGCGCCGCGAAGGCCAACCGCAAGGTCACGTTCATGCATTGCGGCGGCCTTTGGCAGGCGGGCGATCCGCTGAACGCGCATTCCTATTTCGGGTATATCGACGAGGCGGTCTATGTTTCCGGCATCGTCGCCGGGCATATGACGAAGGCGAAGAAGTTCGGCTTCGTCGCGGCCAAGCCGATCCCGCAGGTGCTGCGCAACATCAATGCCTTCACGCTCGCCGCGCAGACCGTCGATCCGAGCATCACCACCAAGGTCATCTTCACCGGGGACTGGTTCCTGCCGGTGCGCGAGGCGGAGGCGACCAACAGCCTCGCCGACCAGGGCGTGGACGTCATCACCTGCCATGTCGACAGCCCGAAAGTGGTGATCGAAACGGCAGCGAAGCGCGGCCTCTATACGTGCGGCTTCCATGCCAATCAGTACGTGCTCGACCCCAAGGGCTATCTCACCGGCGCCGAATGGAACTGGCCCTATCTCTACCCGCGCTGGGTCGCCGAGCTGCGCGCGGGCAAGGTGCTCGCCAACTATATCCGCGGCGGATTCCGCGAGGGCTTCGTCAAATCCTCGCCCTACAATGCGATCGTGCCCGAGGCGGTGCGGGCGCAGGCGGATTCTGTGCGCAACCAGTTCAAGGCCGGCACCTTCGCGATCTTCAAGGGACCGGTTAAGGACAACAAGGGCAAGATCGTGATCGCCGCCGGCACGGTGATGGGCGAGCACGACAAGGTGCTCGAGGAAATGGATTATCTGGTCGCGGGCGTCTCCGGCACGACCAGCTAGACGTGGAGCCGGCGTTTCATCGCGCAATCACGGCGGCGCTCGCGCCGCTCGCCGCGATCATTGTCACGATCGTCATTTTCGCGCTCTTCCTCCTCGCCGCGGGGGCCAATCCGATCGCCGCCTATGGCGCGATCTGGATCGGCGCCTGGGGCTCATGGTTCTCCTGGCAGAACACGCTGGTACGCGCGGCACCGCTGCTGCTCACCGGGCTCTGCATGGCGCTGCCGGCGCAGATCGGCCTCGTCGTCATCGGGGGCGAGGGCGCGTTCGTGCTGGGCGGGCTCGCCGCCGTGGCCGCCGGGCTGCCGCTCGCCGCGATGGGCGTGAACTGGCTCATCGTTCAGCTCGCCATGGCGGTGGCCGGCATCGCCGCCGGCGGCGCTCTGATCGCCTTCTGCGGCGGGCTCAGGCAGTTCCGTGGCGTCAACGAAACGATTTCTTCCCTTCTCCTCGCCTATATCGCGATCGCGGTGATGAACCAGCTCGTCGAGGGCCCGATGCGCGACCCGACGAGCCTCAACCGCCCTTCGACGCGCACGCTCCCCGATGGGGTGATGCTCGGCAATATCCCCGGCACGTCCGTTCATGTCGGGCTGCTGTTCGGCATCGCCGCCTGCATCGCGGCCTGGTTCGTCGTCTATCACACGCGCTTCGGGTTTGCCGCGCGCATCGTCGGCGGCAATGCGCGGGCGGGGCGCGTGGCCGGGCTGCCGGTCGGGCGGCTGGTGATGGGATTCTGCTTCCTCGGCGGCGCGGCGGCGGGGCTCGGCGGCATGGTCGAGGTCGCGGCGGTGCAGGGCGCGGCGAGCGCCGATCTCGCGACCGGGGCGGGGTACACGGGACTCCTCGCCGCTTTCCTCGCGCGCCAGAACCCGCTTGCACTTATCCCGGTCTGCGTCCTGCTCGGCGGGCTCGACGCCGCGGAGGGCTTGCTGCAGCAGCGGCTCAACCTGCCGGACGCAACGATGCTCGTGCTGCGCGGAATCCTTTTCATGACGCTGCTCGCCTCGGAAGCCTTGCAGGGCCGGATCGGCCTGCCGCGCCTGGTTCGGATGCGGCTCGGCGCCGTTCCGGCGGGCGAATGAAAGAGGGCGAATAATGGGCCACGCGATCTCGCTCGGCTGGTGGGGCGTGCCGCTGGCGGTCTTCGCCGGGGCGATCCGGGTCTCGACGCCCTTCCTCTTCGTCAGTCTGGGCGAAGTGGTGACGGAGAAATCCGGACGCATCAATCTCGGCCTCGAGGGCGTGCTGGTGATGGGCGCGATGAGCGGCTACGCGACCAGCTACCTCACCGGCTCGCCCTGGCTCGGCGTGCTCGCGGCGGGGCTCGTGGGGGCGGCGCTCGGGATGCTGCACGCCTCCGTTTGCGCGCTGCCCAAGGTGAACGACATCGCGGTCGGCATCGCGCTGATGCTGCTCGGCACCGGGCTCGCCTTCTATCTCGGCAAGCCGTTCGTCGCACCCAAGGCGCCGAACCTGCCCGCGATTCCGCTCGGCGCCTGGAGCTCGATCTCGCAGGTGCAGGCTGCGCTTTCGATCAACGCGCTCTTCTTCGTGGGACTGGCCGCGGCGCCGGCGCTGAAATGGATGCTCGCCAATACCGGCGTCGGGCTCATGATCCGCATGGTGGGCGACAACGCCGAGGCCGCGCGCGCCATGGGCTACGACGTCGATCGCGTCCGGCTCTGGGCGACCGCGTTCGGCGGCTTCATGGCCGGAATCGGCGGCAGCTTCCTCTCGCTCTACTATCCCGGGAGCTGGAACGAGGGGCTCTCCTCGGGGCAGGGAATCACCGCTGTCGCACTCGTCATCTTCGCGCGCTGGAACCCGTGGACCTGCCTCTTCGCCTCGCTCCTCTTCGGCGGCGCC
The DNA here is from genome assembly GCA_035503055.1 of Acetobacteraceae bacterium. Classification (GTDB taxonomy): domain Bacteria; phylum Pseudomonadota; class Alphaproteobacteria; order Acetobacterales; family Acetobacteraceae; genus JAKAWQ01. The sequence goes on along the minus strand of DATJTV010000070.1, from coordinate 12,850 downwards.
GGCGCGCTCGGCCCTGCCCTGCAATCGGTGGGCATCACCGCCGGCTACTATCTCTTCAACGCCGCGCCCTACATTCTCACGTTGCTCATCATGATCATCACCTGCGCGCCCCACCGCACGCTCGTGGGCGCGCCGGGCGAGCTTTCGATCACCAAATGACGGCGCTCGGCTCCGATCCCTATCCGTGGCCGTTCGACGGCGATCTCGGCGCAGCGAACACGGCGCTCATCGTCATCGACATGCAGACCGATTTCTGCGGGCCCGGCGGCTATGTCGACAAGATGGGCTACGACATCGGGATGACCCGCGCACCGATCGCGCCGATCGCGCGCGTGCTCGCGGCGATGCGGGCGGGCGGCTTCACGATATTCCACACCCGCGAGGGCCATCGTCCCGATCTCGCGGACCTGCCGGAGAACAAGCGCTGGCGCTCGCGGCGCATCGGCGCGGGCATCGGCGATCCGGGGCCGTGCGGGCGGATCCTCGTGCGTGGCGAGCCTGGCTGGGAGATCATTCCCGAGCTTGCGCCGCATCCGGACGAGCCGGTGATCGACAAGCCGGGCAAGGGGAGCTTCTGCGCCACCGACCTCGAGCTGATGCTGCGGGTGCGCGGGATCCGCAACCTCGTGTTGAGCGGCATCACCACCGATGTCTGCGTGCACACGACGATGCGGGAAGCGAACGATCGCGGCTTCGAGTGCCTGCTGCTGGAGGATTGCTGCGCGGCGACCGACCGGGCGAACCACGAGCATGCGATCCGCATGATCAAGATGCAGGGCGGGGTTTTCGGCGCGGTTGCGTCCTCGGGAGCCTTGCTCGAGGCGCTGTCGTGAGCGCGGTGACGGGTGCCCCGGGCCTCGAAGTGCTCGGCATGGGCAAGCGATTCGGCACGCTCGCCGCACTCGACAATGTCTCGCTCCGCGTCGCCGGCGGCTCGGTGCACGCGCTGCTCGGCGAGAATGGCGCGGGCAAATCGACCCTCGTCAAATGCATCATGGGCTTCTACCACGCCGATGCGGGCAAGGTTCTGCTCGACGGGGAGGAGATCGCGGTGCGCAGCCCGCGCGATGCGCAGGCGCGCGGGATCGGCATGGTCTATCAGCACTTCACCCTCGTGCCCTCTATGACGGTGCTCGAGAACCTCACGATGGGGAAGGGGTTTCGCCTCGGCCGGATCGACTGGGCTGCGGAGCGGCGGGCGCTGGAAGCCTTCCTCGCCACGATGCCGTTCCGCGTGCCGATCGATCGGCCGGTTTCCGCGCTCGCGGCGGGGGAGAAGCAGAAGGCCGAGATCCTCAAGCAGTTGTGGTTCGAGACGCGTTTCCTCATCCTCGACGAGCCGACCTCGGTGCTGACGCCCCAGGAGGCCGACGAGATGCTTGCGCATCTGCGGGGGATGGTGGCCGAGGGGCGGCTCACCGTGCTGATCATCACCCACAAGTTCCGCGAGGTCCAGTCCTTCGCCGATGAGGTTTCTGTGCTGCGGCGTGGGCGGTTCGCGGGCGGCGGGCGCGTCGCCGATCTCTCGGTGGACGATATGGCGCGGATGATGGTGGGCGAGAGCGAGTTGGCGGAGGCGACCGAGCGCGGGCTCGGCGAGACGGGCGAGAAGCTGCTCGAGCTGGAGGAGGTTTCGGCCCGAGACGATACCGGCGGGCTCGCGCTGCACTCGGTCTCGCTTGCCGTGCGCGGGGGCGAGATCGTCGGCATCGCCGGCGTTTCCGGCAATGGGCAGACGACGCTCGTCGAGGTGCTGGCGGGCCAGCGGCGCCATGAGGGCGTGGTGCGGGTGCAGGGCACCGAATATGGCGCGACGCGGCGCGAAATGCTGGGGCTGAAGCTCGCGCTTTTGCCCGAGGAGCCGCTGCGCAATGCCTGCGTCGGGCGCATGACGGTCGCCGAGAACATCGCCTTCCGCAGCTTCGACCAGCGCCCGATCTGCGCCGGGCTGCGGGTGCGCAAGGGCGTGCTGCGCCGCCAGGCCGAGGAGCTGATGGCCCGCTACAAGGTCCGCGGCGCGGGGCCGGAGGCGCCGATCTCTGCGCTCTCGGGGGGCAACGTCCAGCGCGCCGTCCTCGCCCGCGAGCTTTCGTCGCCCACGGACGTTCTCGTTGTCGCGAACCCGGTCTTCGGGCTTGATTTTGCGGCGGTCGCGGATATCCACGCGCAGATTCTCGCCGCGCGCAACCGCGGCACCGCGGTCTTGATGGTGAGCGAGGACCTCGACGAATTGCTTGAGCTCGCGGATCGGATCCTCGTGATGTCGGGCGGGACGGTGGTGCACGAGACGGCGCGGGAGGGGGCGGACCGGACGCTGATCGGGCGGTACATGGCCGGCCACCATGGGGGCTCTGCCCCCTTGGAACCCCTGCCAGGGCGTGAGGCCCTGGACCCCGTTACTATTAAGTAATGGATTGCAAAGGCTCCGCCTTTGCCGGGGGCCTCGGGGGCAGAGCCCCCGAGTGGGGTCCAGGGGCGAAGCCCCTGGCACTACGCGCGAAGCGCCGGAATCACCGCCTCCGAACCGGCAAGCCACCCGAAGATCCCACCCTGCGCGGCGATCATCGCCAGCGCGGCCTCGTGCAGCTTCGGGAGGTAGGAGGCGACGCAATCGGTGACCACCAGGCATTCGTACCCGCGGTCGTTGGCCTCGCGGACGGTGGTGTGCACGCAGACCTCGGTCGTGACACCGGCGACGAGCAGGCTTTCGATGCCGCGGTGCTTGAGGATCGCGTCGAGGTCGGTGGCGAAGAAGGCGCCTTTGCCCGGTTTGTCGATCACCGGCTCGCCGGGCGCGGGCGCCAGTTCGGCGATGATCGCGTGACCGGGCTCGCCGCGGACGAGGATGCGCCCCATCGGCCCGGGATCGCCGATGCCGTGCGCGAAATTGCCGCGCCTGCGTTTTGTCGGCGGCAAATCGGCGAGGTCCGGGCGGTGGCCTTCGCGCGTGTGCATGACGAAGAGGCCGGTTTCGCGCGCGGCGGCGAGCAGGGCGCGCGTCGGTGCGATCGCGCGGCGGAGCAGGGCCACATCATTGCCGAGGGCGGCGCCGAAGCCGCCCGGCTCGAGGAAGTCGCGCTGCATGTCGATGACGAGCAGCGACGTGCGCTCGGGGTGGAAGCGGAAAGCATAAGGATCGGCTGAGATTTCCCGCATGAGTTCCTCCGGCGCCGCTGCGCAATTCCATGCAAACGCCGTGCCGGATCCGCGCGACGCGGTCGAGGCGGCGATCGAAGCCGACCGGCGCAACGCCGACCCCGCCGTATGGATCAGCCTCAGGGCCGATGCGAGCTTGCGCGCCGAGGCGGCAAGGCTCGCCGCGGAAGGGCCGCGCGGCCGGCCGCTCTGGGGACGTGTGTTCGCGGTCAAGGACAATATCGACGTTGCCGGGCTACCGACGACGGCGGGCTGCCCGGCCTATGCGTATCGTCCGGCCGAGAGTGCGCCGTGCGTGGCGCGCCTGGTCGCGGCGGGCGCGATCCTCATGGGCAAGACCAATCTCGACCAGTTCGCGACCGGGCTCGTGGGCACGCGGAGCCCCTATGGCGTGCCGCGCAATGTTTTCTCAGCCGCGCATGTGCCGGGCGGCTCCTCGTCGGGCTCGGCGGTGGCGGTTGCGGCGGGGATCGTGAGCTTCGCGCTCGGCACCGACACCGCGGGCTCGGGGCGCGTGCCGGCGGCGTTCGGCCAGGTGGTGGGGCTCAAGCCGACGCTCGGCGCCATTCCGACGGCGGGCGTGGTGCCGGCGTGCCGTTCGCTCGATGCGGTCTCGGTTTTTGCGCGGTGCGTGGACGAGGCGCTTGCGGTTGCGCGCGTTGCGGCTGGCGGAGGCTTCGGGCGCGCGGCGCTGCCGCCGGTGTGGCGGCTCGGCGTCGCGGATGTTGACGCGTTGTGCATGCCCGAGGTTGCCGCGGCGTACGAGCGCGCTTGCGCGCTCGCGCCGGGGACGGTGCGCGTGGATATCGCGCCGCTGCTGGAGATCGGCAGGCTGCTCTACGAGGGGCCGTGGGTCGCGGAGCGCACCGAAGCCTTTCACGCGCTCCTGGAGTCCGCCCCCGATTCGATCCACCCGACAACGCGCGCGATCCTCCGCGAGGGATTGCAGCGCACGGCGGTCGATGCGTTTCGCGCGTTCCATCGGCTTGCCGAGGTGCGCGCGCATCTCGCCGCCGTTTTTGCCGACGTCGATGCGCTGTTGCTGCCGACGGCGCCTTTCTGTCCGAGCCTTGCGGAGGACGAGGCCGATCCGTTCGGGCCGAACGCGCGGCTCGGCACCTTCACGAATTTCGTCAATCTCTGCGAGCTCGCCGCGATCGCGGTTCCTGCCGGGATCGGCGCCGATGGATTGCCGGTGGGGGTGACGGTGATCGGGCCTGCGCGCTCGGAGCCGCGTCTCGCGCCGATCGCGGATCGGCTGCATCGGGGTCTTTGCGGGAATTTCGGCGCGGCGCGGACGAAGCTTCCGCCGCCGGCGGCGCCGGATGCGCTCGGGCCGGACGAGGCCGCGCTTTTCTGCGTCGGCGCGCACATGGCGGGGCTGCCGGGCAACCGGGAGCTTTGTGGGCTCGGCGCGCGCTTGCTGGGCGAGGTGTGGACGAAGCCCTGCTACCGGCTCTTCGATCTTGGTGCCCGCCCGGGACTGCTGCGCGACGAGCGTGGGACCTGCATCACCGGCGAGGTCTGGGCGGTGCCGAAGGGGGCGCTGGGGACGCTGCTTGCATCTCTCGCGCCGCCGCTCGGGCTCGGCACCGTCTGGCTCGAGACCGGCCCTGCCATCGGGTTTCTGGTCGAGGGCGCTGCAATCGCCAAGGCGCCCGAGATCACCCGCTTCGGCGGCTGGCGTGCCTATCTCGCGAGCAAGGGGACGGTCTGATCCGTCACAGCATCTCTTTCCGCCGTGTGACGGTGCGGTCGCCTTTGCGGCGAACCCCCGATGAGCAAAGCACGATCAGCAGGGAAGCGGTGAGCAGCAGAATGCAAAGGCTGATCGGCCTGGTCACGAACACGCTGGGGTCGCCCCTTGAGAGAAGCAGGGAACGTCGGAGATTCTCTTCCTCGAGCGGACCGAGAATGAGACCCAGGATGAGCGGCGCGGGCGGACAGTCCAATTTGCGAAGCAGATAGCCCGCAGCCCCCGTCACTCCCGCCACGATCACGTCGAAAGGCTCGTTGCGTATGCTGTAGACGCCGATGCAGGAGAAAAGCAGGATCATCGGATATATGAACCTGTAAGGGGTTTGAAGCACCCGGATCCAAACTCCGACCAGCGGAAGATTGAAGACGAGCAGCATGAGATTGCCGATCCACATGCTGGCGATCAGACCCCAGAACAGATCGGCGTGCGCGGTTATCATCAGAGGGCCTGGATCGATGCCCTGGACCAATAACGCGCCGAGCAACAACGCGAAGGTCGCCCCCGCAGGGATGCCGAAGGTCAGCATGGGTATGAAGTGAGTGAGCGCGGCGGCGTTGTCGGCCGCCTCGGGCCCCGCCACGCCTTCGATGGCGCCCCTGCCGAAGCGCGTCGGGTCTTTTGCAAGCCTCTTTTCCAGCGCATAGGACGCGAACGCACTGATCAGCGGCCCCGTGCCGGGCAAGATCCCGAGCATTCCGCCCAAGGCGGTGCCTCTCAATATCGGTTTCCACGATGCCTTGAGGTCGTCGCTGCGGGGAACGACACCGCGAATCTTCTCATCGATACGGCCCCTGGCCTCAGGGGCGCCGAGACGATGAGCGATCTCGGATACGGCGAACAGGCCTACGGCGACGGCCACGAAGCCGATGCCATCGTCCAGCAGCGGGTCTGCGAAGGTGAACCGCGTCACGCCCGTGCTGAGGTCGGTGCCCACGGTCCCGAGGAGCAGTCCCAGCGCCGCCATGCCCAGCGTCTTGAATATCGACGTCGTCGACAATGCAGAGGCCCCCACCAGTGCGAGCAGGACCACGGAAGCATATTCCGGCGCCTGGAACTGGAGCGCGGCCCTGGCGATCGCCGGCGAGAAGAAGGCAATGACGAGAATCGATACGCACCCGGCAAAAAAGGACGATATGGCGGCGATGCTGAGCGCAGGCCCGGCTCGCCCCTGGCGCGCCATCGCGTGACCATCCATGACGATCACGACCGACGACGGCTCGCCCGGCATGTTCAGCATGACCGCGCAGGTCGCTCCCGAGTGATGCGAGCCGTAATAGATGCCCGCCAGCATGATGATCGAGGGGACGGCCGGAATCTTGAACGTGAGCGGCAGCAGCATCGAGACGACGATGACCGGGCTCATCCCCGGGAGGACCCCGATTACTGTTCCCAATAGCGCGCCCACCGCGCAATAGAGGAGGTTCGTCGGGGTGAGCGCGACCCCGAAGCCGAAGATGATGCTGTGAATTGTGTCCATATCGTCGGGCCGCCGAGATCCCGATATGCGGTTTGCGAACCCTGCCGCCGCAACTGCCGGGGTTACGCGCTCCACCAGAACAAGCGAATGTCTATCCCCAGCCAGCGGACGAACACGACCGCGGCAAAGCCGGTCAAAACCAGATAGACCAGGAGAATCTCGAATGGATTCGTGAGCAGCCTGCGCAAGCAGGCAAAGAATATCAGGCTGGCGGCTGCTACCAAGAGACCGGCTCTTTCGACCAGGAACGCGAATGAAAAGATTCCGGCGAGGATCAGAAGCAGCGGCTCGAGCTTGCTCGCGGGTATGGGGTCGTGGACCTTCGAGGCAAGACCGCTGACAATTGCGCCAAGTCCGAGGGCGGCGAGGAGAACGCCCACGAGGGCGGGGAAATAGCCCGGCCCCATGTGGAGCGCCGTGCCCATTTGGTAGTTCTGCGAGATGACGACGGCGCTGATGCCGACGGCGACAAAGATGGCCCCCGCTGCCACGCTTTTCGGATCGTTGAGTTTTCCTGGCATCCCTCTCCCTCCGCTCGGCAAAGCTGACCGCGGTTGGCGTCGGAGCGCTCCGTCGGTTCGTATTCGAGGCCGGCCCTGCGTGCAGGAGACCATCGTACGCCGTTCCCACGCATTCCGGAAACGATGCTGAAAATACGCCGGCCTTGGTTCCTCTCGCCGCATGTGTTCAGCGCGACCGGGATCATGCGGTTGGCCAGTGTCGCTGTCAACGGCGCACGATTCCCGGAGCGGGATGGGATCGCCTGGGCTCGCTCGTTCCGCTCTAAGTGACATAGGCGCGAAGATACGCCTCCTTGGACGGCCGAAGATGGTCTCGGCAGAGCCGCACGAGAGCGTCGCGATCGCCCCTCTCGAGTGCTGCGACGATCGCGTGGTGGTCCTCTCGGGCCCGCTCCCGATCGAAGGGCCCGACCAAGGCGAAGAAGCGGATTCCGTGCGCGCGCAGAGACGCCGCCGCAATGGCGTCGGAGAGAAAGACGTTGTTGCAAAGACGGAACAGGCAGCGGTGGAAGGCGATGTTGGCACGGAACATGCCGGCGAAATCGTTCCGCTGCACGGCGAGGTCGTGGCTGGCCTGAAGCCTTTTGATTTCCGCCAAGTCCCTGCGGCCGGGCGGGAGGGGGATCAGGCGCGCCGCCTCCGGCTCCAGCAGTTCGCGCAGCGCATAGAGCTGCTCGACAGCCTCCCTGGTGTAGCTCCGTACCACGGCGCCGCGATTGGGAATGCGCTCGATCAGCCCCATCCGGTGCAGTTCCACGAGGGCCTGCCGGGCCACGTGACGCTTCACATGGAAGCGCTCCATCAACTCCTCTTCGATCAGCCTTTCGCGCGGATGCAGCTGCCCGAGAGCGATGTCCTCCTCGATCGCCGCAACGACCTCAGTCAGCTTGACCGTGCGGGCGGACGTTCCGGGCGGCGGCGAGACCTGCGGTGGGTCACGCCGTCCTTTGGCGCCGGAGCGGAGCGATGTCAGTCCGCCGCCGGCCATCGCGCTTCAGAGGAACCTTGTCGGCATGTTGATCGTGCGCCACATATGGGCAGACGGACTGTCGTCGAATCCGAGCCCCTCCTCGGGCTGCCTGAAGTTACGCCCTATGATATCCGTGAAATCCTCGAGGTTCACCACGACGTTTGGATCGAACGAGTAGAGGTCGTTGACGGTGATCAGGCGGGCGGTCATGTACCATTTGTGCCCGCGATAGCGCCGGTAGGCCTCCTTGACGTGGGGCTCGGGCACGAAATCCGCTCCGAAGAGGCGGATGTACATCTCCGGATACTCGTATCCCACCGAGGGATCGGGGAAGAACCGAAGGGTCTGGTGCGCCCGAACCGCCCAGCTCACCTCCTCGTCCACATAAGGCTCGATCAGTTGCGCTCCCCAGTACCCGTGATCGCAGCGGATGAATCCGAGGTTCGCGATATCGTGGAGAAGGCAAGCGAAGACCACCTTCTCGTCATAGCCGTTCTTCAGGCCAAGCCGCGCGCTCTGCAGGAGATGAGCCGCTGGCGCAAAGCGGTACTTGAAGAAATCCATCAATGTCGGGCGCTGAGGCATCCGCGGCAGTCGTGGATCCGGCCCCATGAGGAAGGTCCTGCCTTCCGCCGAGCTCATCGCATTCGGACGGGGTTGCGTGGGGTCGCGCTCGCCCGACGTGAAGAGAACCGACTTGACGACGAGTTGGTCGAGCTGGTGGCTCATCCTGTCTTCGAGAGCATCCGCGAGCTGTGAGGGTGTGGGCATCTTCTGCGGTCTCCTCAACTGCCGTCGCGCGGCCCCGGAGGATCAGGAACGCCGGGTGTCCGGGGGCGGGGCATGGGCGGATATCAACGCGACGGGGACTGGCCCGGATCGTTCGCGGCTATCACGCCCTTCCATCGCTGAAGATCCTTCTCGATGAATTGGGCGAATTGCTGCCTGGTGTCGTCGACCGGCAGCATTCCCCGACCGCGCACCGTTTTCTGGAAGTCGGGGGAGCCGCGAATTTCCGCGATATCGGTGTAGATCTCGTCGATGACGGCTTGCGGCGTGCCGGCGGGGGCGAGAACTCCGTCCCAGTCGCCGAGGTTGAAGTCCGGCAGGTGCGCCGCTTCGGCTATGGTCGGAACGTCAGCCATCGCGGGAACCCGCATGTCGGTCGTCGTGCCGAACGCCTTCAGCTTGCCGCTCTCGACGAAGGCTTTGGCCACCGTGACCGAGAGGAGGGAAAGCTGGGTCTCGTTGCCGAGCAGGGAGACGAGGGAAGGCGCGCTGCTATGAAAGGTTATATTGACCATGTTCATGCCCGTGGCATCCATGAGCATCTTCATCCCGAGATAGGAGAGCGTGCCCGTCCCGGCGGACGCAAAGTTCAGCTTGCCGGGCCGGGCCTTCACGTACGTGATGAGCTGCTCGAGCGAGTTCGCCGGCACCGTCCGATTGGCCATGAGAATTTCGGGCTGGGTGACCAGCATGCAGATGGGCTCGAAGCTTGTGATCGGATTGTATGGCAGTTTGCGCTCATCGGCGACAATGGTGAGGTTGTTGTTCGAGAAAAGAAGGGTATAGCCGTCGGGCGGCGCGGTGGCCACCATTTGCGTAGCGATGATTGCGTCTGCCCCCGGGCGATTTTCCACGGTGACCGCCTCGTGCCACTTCTTGGTGAGCGCGGCGGCGAGGAGCCGCGCGAGCAGATCCGTGCTGCCGCCCGGGTCGAAGCCCACGATGAGCTGGACAGGGCGAACCGGAAAGCTCGCTGCCTGGGCGGCCACCGCGAGAATTGAGGCCGAGGCCGCGTAGCACACAAAAAGAAGCACTTGCCGAATTGATCGGACCATTGTCGCCCCTCCCATGAAGGCTTTGCGGATGTGGCATTGCCTTGGTTATGGTTGCGGGCGCGCAGGCGCGCGCCCGATCGCAGAGTTTTGCCGGTCGCGGAGCCGCGGCGGCGTGCTCCATCCGTCCCGCACCCGGCCGAACGCCGCGCAAGCGCGGGAAACCGGAGACGACCGGCGAGAGCGGGATCGAGGAGCGCAAGCGATCTCGTCCCGCTCTAGAAAGTCGGCAAGTGGATCCGGAACAGGATTGCGGGCTCGACGCCCTCGAGCGCCACCGGACCTTCCAGGGCGTCGAAGGCGAAGGCGCTATGGCGAGGATAGGCACGCCCCCGGCAACGCACCGACCCCTCGCTTAGGAACAGCAGTTCCGGGGAGGCGTGAAGACCGGCTTGGAACGTCGCTCCCGGGTCGACGCGGAGGAACCCGAACCGGGCCTCGCGCTCGCTGAAGGATCCGAGCCATTTGGTGGCGATTCCGGGAGAGCCCGCCATCTCGACCCACCGGAAAGCGTCCGGATTCATCAGGATCGGCTGGTGATAGCGCGCCGCCGGGTACGCGACCTTGCGGCCGAACACTTGCTCGGTGACCGCCTCCGACCCATCCTGATTGTGCCGGCGCCCCTGCTCGTCGACGAAGGTGAAAATCCCCCCCTCGAATCGTCCCTTGCCGAGCAGGACGTCGGCGGCGGCCCGGCGCTGGCGCCTGCTCGCATAACCCACGCCGTCGGCGGCGCCGAATTGGCAGTTGATGACCGTCGAGCCCTTCTTCCTGATCTGGGTTCCGTAATAGGTGCCGGCGGGGAAGAACCCTACCCAGCCGGGAGGTCCCTTGTCGTTCTTGCCGTAGATGTACTCGCCCTCGAGAAAATAGCGGACCTGATCGAAATCGTGCGTGTGCCGCGGAGTGCTCCAGTCCGAGAGCGCCGTGTGGCGCTCGAAGGAGTAGTTGTTCGGGCTGCCCTCGCGGCCCTCCGCCAGCACTTTGTTCTCCAGATCACCCTCGCGTGATCCCTCGCCGACGCTGCGACCCATGTTCGGCTCGGTGATCTGCATCGCTGCCTCCCGCACGGTTTCGAGGTGGAACGTCCCTGGGTCGGGAGCCTATCCGGCGGCGATTAAACTGTCGAGAAGATTATCAATAATTTTTCGGCGCCAGCCTGGCCGCCAGGCCGGCCGGGCGCCGATCCTTTCGGGACGTCACATCGGCAGCGTGACGCCGATCATGTCGGTCTCGCGCACGAGCGCGGCCAGCGCCACCTCGGATAGCTCGGCGGTGCCGGCCGGCCGCAGCGGCAGCACCATCCAGCGATAATCGGCGGTGGAATCGACGACGCGGATCTTGGTTCCCGGAGGAAGCACGGTGCCCCATTCGGCGAGGAGGCCGCGCGGATCGCGCACCGCGCGCGCGCGATAGCCGGCGGATTTGTACCAGAACGGCGGATAGCCGAGCACCGCTCGCGGATAGCAGGAGCAGAGCGTGCAGCAGACGAGGTGATGGAGCGCGGGCGTATCCTCGAGGACGCCGAGCGGCGGGGCGCCGCGCATCGGGATGCCGAGCGATAGGGCGGCCTCGGTGCCGTCGGCGAGCATCAGCGCGCGATAATCGGGGTCGGTCCAGGCCTTCGCCACCATGCGCGCGCCCTGGGCGGGCGAGGCTGCGTCGGTCGCGGCGATGCGCTCGGCGATCTCGGCCGGGCTCGCCAGCCCCTTTGCGGCGAGCAGGGCGCGCAGCGCACCGAGGAGGCGTTCAGGCGGAAGCGAAGGGAGGTTCAGGCCGGGCTCAGCCATGGCTCGTAGATCTCCACCAGGATTTCGTCGCCGGCGCTTCCTTCGTGCCAGATCGGAGGCTGGTCGAAGAGGACGTGATAGAGGGGAAGAATCCGGGCCGGGCGGGCGAAGGCGAGGTCCTCCGGATTGGGGAAGTCGCCGAGATGACGGACCACGCGCCCGGTGCGGCCGCGCAGATAATGCGGCGTGCGGATATGGACTTTTCCGCGCGTCTCGGGCCAGTCGTCGCGGACGCGCACGAGGGCCCCGGGGGCGAGGCGCGCGGTCATGGCTCGGACGCAAGCGCGGCGGCGAGCTCGGCCTCGGTGATCACGCCGCGGGCGAGCAGATTGTCCGCGATCGAGCAAAGCCAGCGCTGGTAATAGGAGAGACGGTGGTAGTCGGCTTCCGGGAGAGACTCGATCCCGCGCCTCAGCTCATCCACCGTCATGATCTTCTTCGCGCCGAGCGCCTGGCGGATCGCGTCCACCTCCTTGTCGAAATCGGTGAGCGCGTGCGCTTCCTTGTCGATGCCCTGGCAGAAATATTTCGGCGCGCCGCCGAGGTCGTGGTGCGCGCGGGGCGTCTCGAGGTCCATGACGTTACGATATCAGGGCACGGCCTCGCCGGGAAAGGTGCCCCAGAAATCCGTGCGGCGGAGGAAGCCGCTGCGCCCGTCCACGCTCACCTCGCACCAGGGATCGCCCGCCTTGCAGCGGCGGATGGTGCCGATCACGCCCATCCGGAGCACGGCCAGCGCCGAGGCCCTGTCGTCCGGCTGGCGGCGGACGATGCGGTCGCCGCCGGTGACGATGAAGGTGCGCGCGCCGGAGACGGTGGATTCATGCACCCAGCCGCGCCCGCCGTCGGGGGCGAGGACGAGGCGCCAGACATCGAACTCGCGCTCGACTTCCACCGGCAGGCCCCGGCGCTTGTAGACCCATTCGATCGGGTACTGGAAACCGGGGCCGACGCGCATGTTCACGTCGTCGGTGAGGAGCGAGATGAAGCGGGGGATCGGGAGCCCGGTGGCGGAGCCTTTTTGCGCGTGCGTCGGCTGCCAGGGGGCCGACGGGTCGAGCAGCGGCGAGGCGGGTGGGGTCGTCGCGGCATGGACGGGCGATGCCGCAAGTGCGCCGAGCAGGAGGATGGCGGCCCAGGTGCGAATCGCGGCCGCGGAACGTTGTCGGGGCATGCGCAAGCGGTGCCGGCGCGCGGGCGCCGGGTCAAGTTTCCGATTGCTCATCCGACGGATAGAAGCTGTCCCTCGCCCACCGCTTCGAGGAAGGTCGCGATGCCCGCGACCTCGACGCCGCGCAGAAGGGCGGCCCCTTCGAGCGCCTCGGCGCGCAAGCCC
>DATJTV010000069.1:0-10316 GCA_035503055.1 Acetobacteraceae bacterium | reverse complement strand
GGCGAGCGGATAATCCTCCGCCGGCGCGCGGCCGGCGAAGCCGGTGCGGCAGATGAATTTGAGGTTGGGCGAGGAAAGATCGCAGATGAAGCCCACCGCGTAGTCGGAATAGGCGTCATTGCCCCAATTGGCGATGGTGGGCTTGACGAAGGCCTGGTTGGCGTAGGCGGCGGCGGTTTCGTACTTGGCGCCGCGGACGACGATGCCGGCATCGGTCTCCTTCACCACGTGGAGCAGCATGTCCGGGTCCTGCTCCTGCGGCGGCTTCGAGCGGTCTCCCTTCGGATCGGTGTTCGCCGAGACGTGGAAGGGATCGTTCGCGATGACGCGGCTTATGTGGGCGGCGATGTTGCGCGCGTATTGCGGATCGGCCTCGTTGAGCACGTCCTGGCCGTCATGGAGCGACCACATCTCGCCCACCGTCTCGTCGCCGACGCGGGTCACGACGCCGCCGATGTCCTCGAGCACGGTGTCAGTGGCGCGGCGCTTGTCCCACCAATCCTCGGCGCGCCTGGGCAGCCGGTTGGCGATGGCGAAGCGCTCGCCCGCCTCTTCGTAGGACATGATGTCGCTTGTTGCCGCTTCGTGCGCCATGTCGTGGATGCGGGCGCGGATCTCGACCAGCGGCTTGAACATGGGATGCGTGCCGACGTCGCGGACGCGCTCGCCGTTGACGTAGATCTCCCGCCCGTCACGGATCGAATCGCGATATTGCTCGCCGGTGCGGATCACGCGGCTTTCTAGCAGGCGGCGGAGGCGGGGTTCAAACCTTCCCGCCGGGCCGGTTTGACGAAATCCGGCCCCAAGGTGATGAATTGTATCCGAAGCGCCGCTTGCCTTGGAGGGCGGCGGCTTGTGGACCATATGGGCGGCTGACGGAGGGCTTGATGGCCGGGCGGACATACGCGGTGTTCATCGACGGCGAGGCGGGGACGACGGGGCTCGACCTCCGCCGCCGCCTCGAGGCGATGGACGGGATCGCGCTGATCGGTCTGGCCGATGCCGAGCGGAAGGACCCGGCCGCGCGGAAGCGGGCGATGGCGGAGGCGGATCTCGTGGCGCTCTGCCTGCCGGACGCGGCGGCGAGGCAATCGGTGGCGTTGGCGGACGAGCTTGGCGCGGCGGGGCCCCGGATCATCGATGCCAGCACGGCGCACCGGGTGGACCCGGGGTGGGTTTACGGGTTTGCCGAGATGGCGCCGGGGCAGGCGGGGCGGATCGCCGCGGCGCGGCGGGTGAGCAACCCGGGCTGCTATCCGACCGGGGCGATTGCGCTGATCCGCCCGCTCGTCGATGCCGGACTGCTGGGCGCGGACTATCCGGTGACGGTGCAGGCGGTGAGCGGCTATTCGGGCGGCGGGCGGAGCATGATCGCCGCGCACGAGGCGAGCGGCGGGCCGGCCTTCGAGCTTTACGGGCTGCAGCTCACGCACAAGCACGTGCCGGAGCTGTTCCGCTATTCCGGGCTATCGCGGCGGCCGATCTTCGTGCCTTCGGTCGGGCATTACCGGCAGGGGATGCTGGTCTCGGTGCCGCTGCATCTCGACCTCCTGCCCGGGCGGCCGCGGGCGGCGGATCTGGAAGCCGTGCTGCGCAAGCGCTATGCGGGCCAACCTCTGGTCTCGGTGGCGGCGGCGCCCGCGGACGGGCGGATCGAGCCCGAGGCGCTGAACGGGACCGACCGGCTCGAGCTTCGCGTCTTCGCCAATGAAGGCGAGCGCCAGGCGGTGCTGGTGGCGCTGCTCGACAATCTGGGCAAGGGTGCGGCGGGAGCGGCGGTGCAGAACATCGCGCTGATGCTCAGGCTTGCGGGCGCCGAGGCGGCGCGCGAGAAGGCGGCCCTCGATGCATGAGATGAGCTTGGGCTCCGCCGTGCCGGTGGGCGCGGGGCCGCTCTACACGTTCGAGGGGGTGGCGCCGCGGGTCGCGGCGGATGCCTTCATCGCGCCGACAGCGGCGGTGATCGGCGATGTCGTCATCGGCGAGCGGTCCAGCGTCTGGTTTCATTGCGTGCTGCGTGGCGATACGCATTTCATCCGCGTCGGCGCGCGGACGAACATCCAGGACGGCACGATCGTGCACGTAGCGACCGGGCGCTTTCCCTGCCTGATCGGCGATGACGTGTCGATCGGGCACGCGGCGATCGTGCATGCCTGCACCCTCGAGAATTGGGCGTTCGTCGGCATGGGGGCGACGGTGCTCGACGGCGCGGTGATCGAGGAGGGCGGATTGCTGGGCGCCGGCGGATTGCTGGCGCCGGGCAAGCGGATCGGCCGCAACGAGCTGTGGGTGGGCCAGCCCGCGCGCAAGGTGCGGGTGATGAGCCGGGAAGAGCGGGCGGAGTTCGATGAGATCGCGGCCCATTATGCGGAACTCGGAGTGCGCTATCGCGCCGGGTCCGGGGCGGCGTGATGGGGCGCGGCGCGTGAGGGAAGCTCTGGAGAAAAAGCGATGAGGTGTGGCGCGGTGTTCTTCCTGGCGGGCGCGCTGGCGCTTGCGGCCTGTGCGCCGACGCCGATGCCCTCGACGGCCGAGCTGCCGCCGGGGGCGTTCGGCGGCAACGCCGACAACAGCATCATGGCGATCAATCTCGCGGCGTGGGCGTTCTCGAATCCCGCGCGCACGCACGGCAACCCGATCGACGCCACGCGCGCGGTGCTGGCGATCGAGTTCCTGGCGGGCCAGCTCTCGTCGAGCCCGCGCTGGGACTACATGTCGCAGCTCACCAAGCTCAAGATGCTGCAGGCGCGCCAGGAAGTGCGCGCGACGCTCGGCATCGCGGAGGATGCGCCCTCGCAGGCGGTGGCGAATTCGCTGCTTGCGCTTTCGGTCAATCCGACGCCGACCACCGCGGACCAGGTGCTGCGGGGGCCGGTCTTTACGCTGCCTCCGACGGAGACGCTGGCGCGGATCGATAACCTGCCCTATCTGCCCCTGGTGAACCAGGCGAGCCAGCTTGCCAGCGCGCAGGAATTTCCCTCGAGCGGCCCGAACTGCATCGTTTGCGGATAAAAGCCGCGCGCTGCCGGCGCCAAAACGAACGGGTTCCAAGGGCTCGCCCTTGGCGGGGCTCGGGGCTCCCAACGCGCTTGCGCGTTGGGGACCCGACAAGGGGGCAGCGCCCCCTTGGCCTTGCTTACTTAAGCGACCTTGCGGGTGAGGGCGGCGGGGAGAGCGGCGATCGCGTGATTGACGAGGGCGGCGTCGGCCGCTTCGTCGAGCTCGCGGCGAATGACTTCGGCAGCGACCTGGGTCGCGACATCGGTTGCGGCGATGCGCACTTCGGTGATGGCGGCCTTCTCGGCCGCGGCGATGCGTTCGATCGCCATCCGCTCGCGCCGGCGCGCGGCTTCCTCGGCATCCGAAGCGGCGGCGGCGGCGATGCGCTCGGCCTCCGCCTTGGCGGCTTCGAGCAGCGTGTGGGCCTCGGCGAGGGCGGCCTCGCGGCGCGATGCCGCGTCCTTCAGCATTGCCTCGGCCTCCTGGCGGAGCCGGCTCGCCTCGTCGAGCTCGGCGCGGATCGTGCTCGCGCGGGCGTCGAGCATGCCGGCCGCGACCGACCAGAGGCGCTTGCCGAAGAGCACGAAGAAGATGACGAAGGCGATGAAGACCCAGAAGACCGACTGGACGAAAGGCGAGACGAACAGAGAGAAAGTCGTGACCATCGTGGTTAACCTTGGCGCGCTCAGGCCTGGCGCGGGGAGAGTGCCGCGTCGAGCGCCGTGTCGAGCGCCGCCGGTGCGGGCGGGCGGCCGGTGAGCCGCTCGATCATCGCGCGCGCGGCTTCGCTCGACACTTCGCGCAAGGCGCCCATGGCGTCCTTGCGTGCGGCGTCGATGCGGGCCTCGGCGGCGCGAAGCTCGGTCTCGAGCCGCTCGTTGAGCGCGGCCGCCTGGCGCGCGGCGGCCTCACGCGCGGCCCGCGCCGCTTGCGCGATCTCGGCCTGCGCTTCGGCGCGCGCGTTGCGGGTGGCGGCCAGGAGCTCGGCCACGGCGGCGTCGGCTTCCGCCTTGGCGGATTTCGCCGTGTCGAGATCGGCGGCGATGCGCCGCGCCCGCTCCTCGAGCACCGAGCCCACCTGCGGCAGCGCCCAGCGCGCGAGCAGGAGGTAGAGCACGAGGAAGATGAGCACCATCCAGACGACCTGGGCGGTGGTGAGCTCGTTGCCGAACTGGAACTGCGGCATGCCGCCCGTTTCCGCGGCCCTCGCACCCGCCGGGGCGAGCGCGAGCGCCGCGGCGAGGGGCCAGGAACGGAGGAGGCGGCGCATGGAGGGGATCAGCCGAAGAGGATCAGGAACGAGATGAGGAGGGCGTAGAGCGCGACCGCCTCGGTGAGTGCGAAGCCGAGAATGCCGAGGCCGAACACCTGATCGCGCGAGGCCGGGTTGCGCGCGACGCTGTTCACCAGGGCGGCGAAGATGTGCCCGATGCCGACGCCGGCGCCGGCAACGCCGATCGCGGCAAGGCCCGCTCCGATATCCCTGGCGAGGATGGCGGCGGTCGCTGGGTTCATGTCCTTGGGTTCCTTTCGGTGGGACGGATCAGTGCAGATGCACCGCATCGTGCAGGTAGAGGCAGGTGAGCACGGCGAAGACATAGGCCTGGAGCCCGGCCACGAGCAGCTCGAAGCCGACCAGCACGACGTTGATGGCGAGCGGGATCACGGCGGCGGCGACGCCCGCGAGGCCGAGGGCTGCCGCGACGATCAGCATGAAGCCCGCGAAGACCTCCCAGAGCACGTGCCCCGCGACGATGTTCGCGAAAAGTCGGATCGAGAGCGAAACAGGTCGGGAGAGGAAGGTGAGGATCTCGATCGGCACCAGCATCGGGGCGATGAGCTTGGGCGCGCCGGGGGGCACGAAGTAGGTGAAGAAGCGGAGCCCGTGCTTGACGAGGCCGACGATGATCGAGAGCGCGAAGACGATGACGGCGAGGGCGGCGGTGACCGCGATGTGGCTCGTGAAGGCGAAGAAATAGGGGAAGAGGCCGACCAGGTTGCCGAAGAGGATGAAGAAGAAGAGCGTGAAGACGAAGGGGAAGAAGGGCTTCCATCCCTCGCCGATGATGTCCTCGCAGAGGCGCGCGATGAACTCGTATCCCATCTCGGCCGCGGCTTGCGTGCGCGCGGGAACGATCGCGCGGGCGCGCATGCCGTAGCCGAAGAGGGCGAGCACGAGCACGGCGGTCAGCACCATCATCAGGTTGGCATTGGTGAAGTTCACCGAGGCGCCGATGGGGCCGAGGCTGGTTGCCAGCCGGAACTGGCCCAAAGCGTCGATCGAGGGTCCTGCCGCCACCCGTTTGCGTCTCCCCGAAGCGCGCGGCCCGGCCGGACCGCGCCCGATCTTTCGGCTATTCCCCCGATCCTTTGGACCGGGGCCGATGCTCGTGTTGCGGCTTGAAGAGACGCCACACGTTCAGAACCCCCGCCGCCGCGCCGAGCACGACGAAGAGCAGCAGCAGCCATGGCTTGGTGCCGAGCCAGCGATCGAGCGACCAGCCGATGGCCAGCGCCACCACCATCGCCGCGACCATCTCGCCGGCCACCCGCAACGCCATCGCGAGCGGGCGTTCCGCCCAGCCAAGGCCCTCCGCTTTTTTCGGCGGCGCGGTCTCGAGTCCAGACCTCTCCCGGGCAGCCCGAAGCCGCTCCTCGAAGGAGGGGTCCGGTCCGGCCGGTCGCTCGGCCATGGGCTCTCCTCCGCAAAGCCGCGCCTTGGCGGAAAGCGCCGGCTTGGTAACGACGGCGTCCCCGAGTGTCAAGGACGCGGGGGTGGTGACGCGTGCTTCGGCGCTCTATTCGGCGGCCATGCGCGGTGGGTCCGCCATCTCGCGCGCCTCGGCCAGAGCGACGGAGAGAAGGCGCGAGATTCCGCGCTCCTGCATGGTGACGCCGTAGAGCCGGTCCATGCGCGCCATCGTCAGCGGATGGTGCGTGGCGATCATTATCCGCGTGCCGCATTCGCGGACCACGTCCTCGACGAGGCGGCAGAAGCGTTCGACATTGATGTCGTCGAGCGGCGCATCGACCTCGTCGAGCACGGCGATCGGGGCGGGGTTGCAGCGGAAGACGGCGAAGATCAGCGAGAGCGCCACCAGCGCCTGCTCGCCGCCCGAGAGGAGCGAGAGCTGGGCGAGCTTCTTGCCTGGCGGCTGGACGTAGATCTCGAGCCCGGCGGCGAGCGGATCGTCCGAGCCGACGAGGGCGAGATGCGCGCGGCCGCCGCCGAACATGCGGGCGAAGAGCGCCTGGAAGTGCTTGTCGACCTCGGCGAAGATCGCGGAGAGGCGGGCGCGGCCCTCGCGGTTGATGTGGCCGACCGAGCCGCGCAGCTTGGCGATCGCGGTGGTGAGCTCGGCACTTTCGCGGACGATCCCGTTGATGCGCTCCTCGACCTCGGCGGCCTCGATCTCGGCGCGGAGATTGACCGGGCCCATGGCCTCGCGCTCGCGGAGCAGGCGCTCGAGGCGGCGGCGCGCCGTCTCCTCGGCCTCGGGGCCCCGGTCCGGCGCCTCGGGCAGCGTGATATCGGTGCCGAGGCGCTCGCGGATACGGACATCGAGCGCTTCGAGGGCGGCGGCGGCCTGGGAGAGCGCGGCCTCTGCCCTGAGGAGAAGCTCGCGGACGGCGGCGAGCTTGCGCTCGGCGCCGCGGGCGGCGCGGTCCTCGGCGGCGGCCTCGGCCTCGGCGGCGGTGAGGGCGGCGGCGGCGGCGCGATGGCGCGATTCGGCGTCGTCGAGGGCGCTGATCGCCGCCCGCTCCTTGAGCGCGAGCGCCGCGGGCTGGGCGGCGAGGGATAAGTGCTCGGCGAGCGACTGGGCGCGGCGGAGGGCGAGTTCGCGGGCGCGCGCGGTCGCGGCGGTGCGGCGCTCGGCCCAGCCCGATTCTTCGGCGGAGATCGCTTCGCGGCGGGCGGCGAGGGCGGCGGCGCGCTCGGCGACCGCGGCCTGCTCGGCGCGGAGGGCGGCCTCGCGGGCGCGGGCGGCGGCGAGGAGGCGGCGGGCCGCATCGAGGGCTTCGCGCGCGGCGGCGGGATCGGGGAGGGCGGCGCGCTCGGCTTCGAGGCGGGCGAGGGAGGCTTCGAGCTCCGCGATCTCGGCGGCGAGGCGCCCGATCTGCTCGGCGAGCGCGTCGAGCCGGGCGGCGGCGGCGGCGGCCTCGCGGCGGAGCGCCTCGCCCGTGGTCTTGAGCGCCTGGAGGCGGCGCTCGGCGTCGCGGCGCGCCTGCTCGGCTGCGGTGGCGGCGGCAAGTGCCGCGCGCTCGGCGGCGGCGAGGCTCTCCTGGGCGGCGCGGGCGGTGGCGGCTGTGGTTTCGGCGGCGGCGAGGCGGTGGCGGACGGCGGCGAGGCGGTTGCGCTCGGCGAGGCGGACCGCGGTGGCGCTCTTCGTGCCGGGCGGGACCGAATAGCCGTCCCAGCGCCAGAGGCCGCCCTCGCGCGAGACGAGGGCCTGGCCGGGAAGGAGGGTTTCCTGGAGGCGGGCCGCCTCGTCCGGGGCCTCGACGAGGCCGATGAAGGCGAGCGCGCGGGCGAGCGCGGGCGGGGCCGAGAGGAGGGTTGCGAGCGGGGCGGCGGCGGTGGGAAGCGAGGGCGTGAGGCCGAGCGGGGGAAGCGCGCGCCAACGGGCGGCGTCGGCCTCGAGGGCATCGCCGAGGGCGGCGGCGAGCGCGGCTTCGAGGCCGGGGGGAACGGCGAGGCGGTCGGCGAGGCCGTTCGCGAGGGCGGCTCCGCCGGCGGACGGTCCGCTGCCCGCCGCAAGAACGGCGGCGAAGGCCTCGGCCTCGGCGGCGAGGCCGGTGCGCTCGGCCTCCGCGGCGGCGAGGGCGGCGCGGGCGCGCTCGTGGGCGGCGGCGGCTTGCTCGCGCTCGGCCTCGCGCTGCTCGCGGGCGGCGCGGGCCTCGGCGGCGGCGGCGTCGGCGGCCGATTCGGCGGCTTCGGATTCGGCGAGGCGGGCGGGATCGGGGCGGGCGGCCAGAAGGCGCTCGCGCTCGCGTTCGAGGCGGGCGCGCTCCTCGGCGAGGCGGGCGAGGCGCTGGCTGGTGCGGGCGCGCTCGGCCTCGAGCGCGCCGGCGCGGGCGGCGCGGGCGGCGGCCTCGTCGGCGGCTGCGTCGGCGGATTTTTCGGCTTGGGCGGCTTCGGCCGAGGCGGCGGCGAGGGCGGCGGCGATGGTGGACGCGCGGTCGGGCTCGGCGGCGGCGGAGGCGGCCAGATCTTCGCTTTCGGTGGTGAGGCGGGCGAGCGCGGCATCGGCGTCGGCGGCGAGGGCGGCGGAGTGGGAGAGATCGCGCTCGATTTCGGCGAGACGCGCCTCGGCGGCGGCGAGGGCGGCGCGGGCGCGCGCCGCCTCGGCCTCGATCTGCTCGCGGGCGAGGCGGGTGCGCTCGAGGGCGGTGCGCTGGGCGGCTTCGGCGTCGCGTTGGGCGGGCAGGAGAGCGGCGAGGCCCGTGGCGCGGGAGCTTGCGGCGGTTGCCTCGCGGGTCGCCTCGGCGAGGGAGGCGCGGGCGGCGTCGAGCTCGGCCGCGGCGGCTTCGTGGGCCGCGAGGGCGCGCGCCTTCTCGATCGCCAGGAGGTCCGCCTCCGCGGCGCGGATCGCGCCGCCGAGGTTGCGATAGCGGCTCGCCTGGCGCGCCTGGCGCTTGAGGCCGGCGAGCTGCTCCTCGAGCCCGGCCTTGAGCTCGTCGGCGCGGGCGAGGTTGGCCTCGGCGGCCTGGAGCTTGAGCTCGGCCTCGTGGCGGCGGGCGTGCAGGCCGGTGATGCCCGCGGCCTCCTCGAGCAGCGCACGGCGCTCGTCGGGCCGGGCGGCGATGAGGGCGGCGACGCGGCCCTGGCTCACCATCGCCGAGGAGCGCGCGCCGCTGCCGAGATCGGCAAGCAGGGTCTGGACGTCGCGCGCGCGGGCCTCGTCGCCGTTGACGCGGAAGGTGCTGCCGCGGCCGCGCTCGACGCCGCGGCTGATTGCGAGCTCCGGCGCCTCGTGGAAGGGGGTGGGGAGCGGCGCCTCGCCGGCTTCGAGCGTCAGCGTCACCTCGGCGAAGTTGCGGGCCGGGCGCGCGGCGGTGCCGGCGAAGATCACGTCCTCCATCTCGCCGCCGCGGATGGAGCGGGCGCTCGTCTCGCCCATCACGAAGCGCAGGGCATCGACGACGTTCGACTTGCCGCACCCGTTCGGCCCGACGATGCCGGTGAGGCCCGGGAGGATCTCGATCACGGCCGGCTCGGCGAAGCTCTTGAAGCCGACCAGGCGCAGGCGCGTGAAGCGGGCGGGCAAGTGGGCTCCTTCAGCCGCCGGCGGCGGCGATCAGCTGGGCGAAGTCCGCGTAGGGCATCTCCCCTGCGTGCGGCTGACCATTGATGATGAAGGTCGGCGTCGAGTCGACGTGATATTTTTCTTGGGCCTCCCGCGCCTCGGCGAGGATGAAGTCCTGGAGCTTCTTGTTGGCGATGGCGGCGTCGAAGGTGGATTTGGTCATGCCGGCGAGCGCGGCCAGCTTCTCGAGCTCCGCGGTCGAGTTCACGTCCGGAGCGAAGGCCCAGGTGTCCTGGCTGGCGAAGAGGGCGAAGACGAAGCGGGCGTAGCGGTCCGGCGGCAGGGCGCGGGCCACCATCGCCGCCGTGAGCGCCACCCGGTCGAGCGGGAAGTCGCGGAAGGTCCAGTAGACCTTGCCGGTGTCGATGAGCTTGCTCTCGACGTCGGGCATCGTCTCGTTCGCGAAATCGGCGCAATGGGTGCAGGTGAGGGAGAAATACTCGATGACGTGCACCTTGGCCTTGGGATCGCCGAGGGTGCGAAGGCCGAATTCGGGGTTGGGGGCGGCGGCCGCCTGGGCAAAGCCGGGGAAGGGGGCGGCGGCGGCCAGCGCGAGCAGGGAGCGGCGCAAGAGGGGCATGAAGGGGACCTCGGGGTCTGTGATCGGGGCGGACGGGCCTCATCGGTCCCGCCCCCGGGAAAAGGGGCCGGCGCCCATCTCCGGTCAAGCCCCCAGGGGGATGACGTTGGGGCGGCGGCGGCGCGCTCGGGGGGCGGATCCGGTGGCGCGCAACGCCGCGATCATAGCGCCGTTCTATGCGCCTTACAGGCTGATGCTATCTTTGATTTCCGTGCGTTGTCGGGCATGGCGAGGCTTGAACCCGGGCGTGATCGGACGCAATATGCAGGCAGTCTCGAGTGCAGTGCGCGCTCGGGACGATCCACCCGGGAGGAATAAGAGATGTGGACGAAGCCGAAGGTGGTGGAGATCGCGGTGGGCATGGAAATCAACGCCTACGCCTGCGCCGATCTCGACTGACACTCGCGAACTTCGCGTGCGCCGGGAGG
>DATJTV010000068.1:0-4220 GCA_035503055.1 Acetobacteraceae bacterium | reverse complement strand
GCCCCGGTCGGCCGCGTCACCACCGCCCAGCTCCGCGAGATCGCCGCCCAGAAGATCAAGGACATGAACACGACCGATATCGAGGCCGCCGTCCGCATGCTCGCCGGCTCCGCCCGCTCGATGGGCCTCACGGTGGTGGAGTCCTAAAGATGGCGCGCGTCGGCAAGCGGCTCCGCGCCGCCCAATCCGCCCTCGAGCAGGGCCGCCTCTACCCGCTCCCCGAGGCGATCCGCCTCGTCAAGGCGAACGCGAAGGCGAAGTTCGACGAAACCGTCGAGCTGGCGATGAATCTCGGCATCGATCCCCGCCACGCCGACCAGATGGTCCGCGGCATGGTGAGCCTCCCCCACGGCACCGGCCGCACCGTCCGCGTGGGCGTCTTCGCCCGCGGCGCCAAGGCCGAGGAGGCGCTCGCCGCCGGCGCCGACGTCGTCGGTGCGGAAGACCTCGCCGAGAAGATCCAGGCGGGCGAGATCAATTTCGACCGCTGCATCGCCACCCCCGACGTCATGGCCCTCGTCGGCCGGCTGGGGAAGATTCTCGGCCCCCGCGGCCTGATGCCCAATCCCCGCCTCGGCACGGTCACCATGGACGTCAAGGGCGCGGTCACCGCGGCCAAGGGCGGCCAGGTCGAGTTCCGCGCCGAGAAGGCCGGCATCGTCCATGCCGGCGTCGGCAAGGCGAGCTTCGCCGACGAGAGCCTCGCCCAGAACGTTCGCGCCTTCGTCGATGCGATCCAGAAGGCCAAGCCCACCGGGGCGAAGGGCACCTATCTCAAGAAGGCGGCTTTGTCCTCCACCATGGGACCCGGCGTGCATCTTGATCTGCCGAGCCTCACCACATGAGACCGGCACGTCATCATTCGGACCCCCGGGGTGTGCAAGTTGAGCGCCGCCTCGTCTCGTTCTTTGGAGCGTCTCCATGAATCGGGCTGACAAGCAAGCCTTCGTCGCCTCGCTTGCGGCGGTCTTCGGCACCGCCGAGATGGTCGTCGTCGGCCGCAACAACGGCCTGACGGTCGCCGAGGCCTCCGACCTCCGCCGCCGCATGCGCGCCGCCGGTGCCACCTACCGCGTCACCAAGAACCGCCTCGCCCGCCGCGCCCTCGCCGGCACCCGCTTCACCTCCCTCGAGCCGCTGCTCAAGGGCCCGACGGCGCTCGCCTGGTCCCCCGACCCGGTGTCCGTCGCCAAGGCGGCCGTCGATTTCGCCAAATCCAACGAGCGCTTCGTCGTCGTCGGCGGCGCCCTCGGCCCCCACCCGCTCGACACGCGCGCCGTCGAGGCTCTGGCCTCGCTTCCCTCGCTCGACGTGCTCCGCGCCCAGCTCGCCGGGCTCATCCGCACGCCCGCCCAGCGGCTCGTCTCGGTGCTGGCCGCCCCCGCCGGCGGCCTCGCCCGCGTTTTCGGCGCCTACGCCCGCAAGTAGCAGCCCCTTGCAACCCAACACCCAACGCTTAATCTAACAGGACACGCAAACATGGCAGACTTGGCGAAGCTGGCTGACGAGCTCTCCGGCCTGACGGTTCTGGAGGCCGCGGAGCTTACGAAGCTCTTGGAAGAGAAGTGGGGCGTCTCGGCCGCCGCACCGGTCGCGGTTGCCGCCGCGTCGGGCGCTCCGGCCGCGGCCGCCGCGCCGGTCGAGGAGCAGACCGAGTTCACCGTCGTGCTGACCAAGTTCGGCGAAAAGAAGATCAACGTCATCAAGGAGATCCGCACGATCACGGGGCTTGGGCTCAAGGAGGCCAAGGACCTGGTCGAAGGGGCTCCGAAGACGGTGAAGGAGGGAGTGAGCAAGGAAGAGGCGGAGAAGATCAGGAAGGTGCTGGAAGAGCAGGGCGCCGCTGTCGAGATCAAGTAGTTCTCCGATCCGGATTGCCGGGGCGCCGTTCAGGCGCTTCGGAAACGCCGGGCGGGAATCCGTGCGATTCCCGCCCCTTTGGCTGTTGGCGCACCCCATCGCGCCGCGGCGCGCCCCGGAGCACCGGGGCATCGGTTTTTGCATCGGCTTTTTGGGGCAGCAGGATAGAGAATGAGCGCGGTCCTTCAATCGTTCACCGGCAAGAAGCGTATCCGCCGCAGCTTCGGGCGCATTCCCGAGGTGGCGCCGATGCCGAACCTGATCGACGTCCAGCGCGCCTCCTACGAGGCGTTCCTGCAGATGCATGTCGCCCCCGATTCGCGCCTCCATGCCGGGCTGCAGGAAGTCTTCAAGTCCGTCTTCCCGATCGACGATTTCGCCGGCCGCGGCCGGCTCGAGTTCGTCTATTACGAGCTCGAGGAGCCCAAATACGACGTCGAGGAGTGCATCCAGCGGGGCATGACCTATGCCGCCCCGCTCAAGGTGATCCTCCGCCTCATCGTCTGGGACGTCGATGAGGACACCGGCGCCCGCTCGATCCGCGACATCAAGGAGCAGCCCGTCTACATGGGCGACATGCCGCTGATGACGGACAACGGCACCTTCATCATCAACGGCACCGAGCGCGTGATCGTGAGCCAGATGCACCGCAGCCCCGGTGTGTTCTTCGATCACGACAAGGGCAAGACGCACTCTTCCGGCAAATACCTCTTCGCCGCCCGCGTCATCCCCTATCGCGGCTCCTGGCTCGATTTCGAGTTCGACGCCAAGGACCTGCTCTATGTGCGGATCGACCGCAAGCGCAAGCTGCCGGTGACCACGCTGCTCTACGCGCTCGACAGCGCGCGCACCGCTTCGCTGCGCGAGGAGCGCGCCGCCAAGGGCGAGGCGCTCGATCTCTCCGAGATCCAGGGCATGGATGCCGAGGAGATCCTCAACTATTTCTACGGCCGGGTGGTGTTCACGCCGCTGCCGAAAGGCTGGGCGCGGCCGTTCGACCCCGATGCGTTCCGCGGCGTCAAGCTGCTCGAGCCGCTGATCGACGCCGAGACCGGCGAGGTCGTCGCCGAGGCGGAGGCGAAGCTCACCCAGCGGACGGCCCGGCGGATCGCCGAAAAGACGAAGGAAGTGCTGGTCGGCCGCACCGACCTCCTCGGCCGCTTCGTCGCCGAGGACCTCGTCAACCTCGAGACCGGGGAGATCTACGCCGAGGCCGGCGACGAGCTGACCGAGGCCAAGCTCGGCGCCATCGAGGAAGCCGGGCTCGACCGGCTGCCCACGCTCGCCGTCGATCAGTCGAACGGCCCCTGGATCCGCAACACCCTTGCCGTCGACAAGAACGCCAACCGCGAGGACGCGCTGATCGACATCTACCGGCTGATGCGGCCGGGCGAGCCGCCGACGCCGGAGACCGCCGAATCGCTGTTCCGCGGCCTCTTCTTCGACCCCGACCGCTACGACCTCTCGGCCGTCGGGCGGGTGAAGATGAACAAGCGGCTCGAGCTCGAGACCGACGATTCGGTCCGCGTGCTGCGCAAGATCGACATCCTCCGCACCGTCAAGACGCTCTGCAACCTCAAGGACGGCCGCGGCAGCATCGACGACATCGACAATCTCGGCAATCGGCGCGTGCGCTCGGTCGGCGAGCTGATGGAGAACCAGTACCGCATCGGGCTCCTGCGCATGGAGCGGGCGATCCGCGAGCGCATGGGCAGCGTCGATATCGACACCGTGATGCCGCACGACCTGATCAACGCCAAGCCGGCGGCGGCGGCGGTGCGCGAGTTCTTCGGCTCCTCGCAGCTCTCGCAGTTCATGGATCAGACGAACCCGCTCTCCGAGGTCACCCACAAGCGCCGGCTCTCGGCGCTCGGCCCGGGTGGGCTCACGCGCGAGCGCGCGGGCTTCGAGGTGCGCGACGTGCACCCCACGCATTACGGGCGCATCTGCCCGATCGAGACGCCCGAGGGCCCGAACATCGGGCTCATCAACTCGCTCGCGACCTACGCGACCGTCAACAAGTACGGCTTCATCGAGACGCCGTACCGGCTGGTCAAGGACGGCCAGGTGCAGGAGGGGTGGAAGTACCTCTCGGCGATGGACGAGGACAAGCTCGTCGTCGCCCAGGCCGACGCCGCGCTCGACGAGGAGGGCCGCTTCACCGAGGAGCTGGTCTCGGTGCGCCGCAGCGGCGATTTCCGCCTCGTGCTGCCCCAGGAGGTGACGGCGATCGACGTCTCGCCCAAGCAGCTCGTCTCGGTGGCCGCGGCGCTCATCCCCTTCCTCGAGAACGACGACGCCAACCGCGCGCTGATGGGCTCGAACATGCAGCGCCAGGCGGTGCCGCTGATCCAGGCCGA
>DATJTV010000067.1:0-9465 GCA_035503055.1 Acetobacteraceae bacterium | reverse complement strand
TCCTGCGAGCTCGAAACGAAATTCCACCATATGTGCCGCGGCCCGTCCATCGGCTCGCCGCCGAGGGCGAGGAGCCGGGTGGGGGTGCGGGCGCGAAGGCTGATCGGATCGCCGGGGCGGAAGACGAGGAGGCGGGCGGCGGCGAAGCTCTCGCGGGCGATCTCGACCTCGCCCTCGAGGAGATAGACCGCGCGCTCGGGATAGTCGGCGGGAAGCGGCATGGCGGCACCGGGATCGAGGCGCGCGTCGAGATAGAACATCGAGGAGAAGGTGCGGACGGGCGAGGCGAGGCCGAAGGCGGCGCCGGCGATCAGCCGCGCCTCGAGGCCGGGCTCGTCGAGGACGGGGAGATCGGCGGCCGCGTAGTGATGGAAGCCGGGCGCGGTCTCCTCGTCCGCGCGCGGGAGCGCGACCCAGCTCTGGATGCCCTGCATCGTCTGGCCGCCGGCGCGGGCTTCCCTGTCGGTGCGTTCGGAATGGGCGATGCCGCGCCCTGCGGTCATCCAGTTGACGGCGCCGGGGACGATGCGCTCGGCGCTGCCGAGCGTGTCGCGGTGCATGATCGAGCCGGCGACGAGGTAGGTGACCGTGGCGAGGCCGATATGCGGATGGGGCCGGACGTCGATGCCGTCGCCGGGGGCGAACTGCACCGGGCCCATATGGTCGAAGAAGATGAAGGGACCGACCATGCGCCGCTTCGCGGTGGGCAGCGCGCGGCGGACGCGGAAGCCGCCGAGGTCCTTCACGCCAGGCTCGACCACGAGATCGACGGCGCTGCAGGGTCCGGGCGCGGTGGTCGGCGTGGCCTCGGTGAGCCAGCTCATGGTGTGGCTCCTTTTGGGGCCGGGCCGAAGCGGCCGTAGAGCGCGGCGGCGAGGGCGCGCAGCGCGTCGTCGGCCTTGGTGCCGCCGACATTGGTCGCCATCACCATCGCGAAATCGTGCTTCGGCTGGAGCATGACCATGGCGAGGTTCATGCCGTTCGATCCGGAATGCTGGATGAGCGGCTCGGAGGAATAGTCCGCCGTGATCGTGCCCCAGCCGAGGCCGTAGCCGCCGGCGGCGGGCGTGCCGGGCGCGGCGCCCGGCATGGGGATCTTGATCACCGGCGTGTGCAGCTTGCGCAGGGTCTCCGGGCGGACGAGCGAGGGCGGCCGCCTCCCCTCCCCCGCGTTCCAGCCGGCCCAGGAAGCGAATTCGACGATCGAGAGATGCGCGCTGCCGGCCGGGCCGATGATCTCGGGCACATCGCCGTTCGGGCCGGCGAGCATGGGCTTGGGCGGCGCGTTCTCGCGTGGGAGATGGCCGAGCGGGGCATCCACGCGCCCAAGGCTCGCGGCGGGGCCGAGGCCGGCCGTCGCGAAGCCGAAGGGGGTGAAGACATGCTCGACGATGAGCTCCTCCCAGGTCGATTTCGCGGTGCGCTCGAGGATCGCACCCACCAGGGTGTAGCCCATGTTCGAATAGGCGAAGCGCGTGCCGGGCGGGGATTCGAGCGGCAGCGGGCTCCATTTCTTCACCAGCCAATAGCGGAGCTCGTCGAGATTGAGGCCGTCCTGGGCAAAGGATTCGATCATCAGGGCGAAGAAGGCGTCGTTGTCGCTCGGGATGCCGCTGGTGTGGGAGAGGAGCTGGACCAGCGTGACGCCCTTGAGGCCGGCGTTCATGGTCCCGGCGAGCTCGGGGAACACCTCGGCGACCGTGGTCTGCCAGCCGAGCTTTCCCTGTTCGACGAAGATGGCGGCGATGAGGGAAGTCATCGCCTTGGTGTCGGAGCCGATGGAGAACGGGTCCCGGCGCGTGACGGGGATGTCGAAGCCGGCGCGCCTTGTGCCGACCGCGCCGGCCGCGGCGAGCGTGCCGCCGGTCTGGACCGCGGCGGCGAGCGCGGGGAGGCCGTAGCGGCCGAGATAGGGCTGCAGGGTCGTCTCGAGCGGGACCGTTTGCGCGGCAGCGCGCGCGGCCAGAGGCGCGAGGAGCGCGCCGCTCAGAAGAGCGGCCGGAACGAGCTCTCGCCGGTGCATAGGTTTCTCCTTGGAGCGGCCCCTGCCCTCCCGGCCATGATCGGCCGTGGCATGGCGGATCGCAAGCGGGCGGGCGTAAGCTTGGGGTAAGCGCGGGCTGCCAGATGCTCCGTCCTTGCCGGGAGAGTGTTCTTCGCGGTGCGCGTCCTGCTGGTGGAAGACGAACCCGAGCTTCGCGTCCTTGTCCGCGATGCGCTCGCGCGCGCCGGCTTCGCAGCCGACGCGGCGGAGGATCTCGCCGACGCCGAGGAGCACCTGCGGCAGGCCGCGTACGACGCGCTGGTGCTCGATCTCGGGCTGCCGGACGGGGATGGGCTCTCGCTGCTCGACCGCGTGCGCCGCGGCGCCGTGCCGGGCCCGGCCGGGCTGCCGGTGCTGGTGCTCACGGCGCGCGACGGGCCGGAGGAGCGGGTGGCGGGGCTGGACGCCGGGGCGGACGACTATCTCGTCAAGCCGTTCCACATGCCGGAGCTGGTCTCGCGCATCCGGGCGCTGCTGCGGCGGCCGAGCACGCTCACCGGGCCGATTTTGGAAGCGGGGAATCTCGGGTTCGACCCGGCCGGGCGGACGGCGACGGTGGCGGGGAAGAAGCTCCGGATGACGGCGCGGGAGGCGGCGCTGCTCGAGCTCTTGCTGCGGCGCGCCGGACGGGTGGTGACGCGCGGGGCGATCGAGGAGGGGCTCTACAGCTTCCAGACCATGCTCGGCTCGAACGCGGTGGAGGTGCTGGTGCACCGGTTGAGGCGGAAGCTCGGCGAGGCCGGGGCGACGGCGGAGGTGCATACGCTGCGTGGCGTCGGCTATTTCCTCGAAGCGCCGGAATGAGGGGCCGCGGGGCGGCGCCGTCGCTGACGTTCCGGCTGGCGTGGCGGCTCGGCGCGCTGATGCTGGCCGCGGTCGTGGTGGCGGCAGTGGCGGTCGCCTGGCGGGCGATCGCCACGGTGCGGGAGCTCGACGACACGGCGCTGCACGCCGAGGCGCGGGCGGTGGCTGCGCATGTCGTGGCCGGTCCGGACGGGACCGTGCGGGTGGCGCTGCCGGCGGCGCTCGCAGCGCAGTTCGCGAACGGCGACGGCCAGGGGCTCTACCTCGTATTCGACCGGGAGGGGCGGCTGCTGGCGGGCTCCGACCCCGAGGAAGCGGCGGCGGTGAAGCCGTTCCTGCCGGCGCGGGGCGGGCTGTTCCAGGTTCCGGGCGCCGGCGTCGCGGGCCAGGCGATGATCGGCTGGCTCGAGCGCGGCACCGGCCCCTTTGGACAATTCGCGGTGGCCGTCTTGCAGGCGAGCGAGCCGCGCGAGGCGCTGATCGGGACGCTGCTCCAGGAGTTCCTCGCCGCGGCGCTCTGGCTGCTTGCGCCGATCGCGCTCGCGGCGGTGGCGATCGCGGTGCTGACGCTGCGGAGCGGGCTTCGCCCGCTGCGCGAGGCCTCGGAGGCGGCGACGCGGGTGGGGCCGGCGCACCCGGGCCTCAGGCTGCCGACGGCGCGGCTGACGCGCGAGCTCACGCCGCTGGTGAGCGCGGTGAACGAGGCGCTGGCGCGGCTGGAGCGGGGGCTCGAGGTGCAGCGGCGCTTCTCGGCCGAGGCGGCGCATGCGCTGCGCACGCCGCTCGCCGTGTTGATGGCGCGGCTCGATGCGCTGCCGGAAGGCGTGGCGGAGGGGGCGGAGCTCAAGCGCGATGTCGAGCGGATGGCGCGGCTCGTCTCGCAGATGCTGCTGATGGCCCGGCTCGAGGGCATGCCGATCGAGGCGGCGCAGGAGGTGGAGCTGCGCGGGGTGGCGGTCGAGGCGATCTCGGGCCTCGCCCCGCTCGCGGTACGGCTCGGGATCGATCTCGCGCTGACGGAGGGCGGGCCGGTGCGGGTCGCGGGCAATCGCGCGTCCCTGGTGCTCGCACTTTCCAACCTGCTCGAGAACGCGCTCGCCCACGCGCCGGCAGGAAGCGAGGTCGCGGTCGAGGTCGTGCCGATGAGCGGTGGCGGGGGACGGATCGCGGTGCTCGACCGGGGCCCGGGCGTGGCGCCGGCGGAGGCGGAGGCGATTTTCGCCCGCTTCCGGCGCGGCGCCCGGCCTGCCAAGGGCAATGGCGGGTCGGGCGCCGGAACCGGTGCCGGAACCGGTGCCGGCTTGGGGCTTGCGATCGTGGCCGAGATCGCGCGCCAGCACGGGGGCTCAGCGCGGGCGGAAGCGCGTGAAGGTGGCGGTGCTGTCTTCGTTCTCGAGCTCGCCCGCGAACCCGAGAGGAAGCTCGCCGCTCGCTGAGACGAGCGGCTTGCGGCCGGTGACCATGGCGCGGATCAGGTTTTCCCCGTGGAGAAGGCTCGAGAACAGCACGCCGCTGACGTGGAGGATGGCCAGGAAGATGATCGTGTTGCCGGCGAAGGCGTGAACGTCCTCGATCCAGAGGACGCCGAAATAGGCGTTCGTCTGGGAGAGCCAGCCGGAGACGCCGGCGAGGACGATGAGGCCGAGGAGGGCCACGATCATCGCCCCGCCGGCCGGGTTGTGGCCGAGATGGCGGGGGGCGCGGAGGCGCGCGAGGGACGCGAGATAGTCGAGGATGGCGCGGGGGCCGTGGACAAAATCGCGGAAGCGCGCGTGGCGCGGGCCGAGAAAGCCCCAGGCGATGCGCAGCAGGGCGAGCGCGGTCGCGGCGTAGCCGATCGCCATGTGGAAGTGCTTCGCGTCCGAGGAGAGGAACGCGGTGAGGACCAGGGCGGCGACGGCCCAATGCAGGACCCGCACCAGCGGGTCCCACACGGTGAGGGTACGCGTGTGCCCAGAGCGGCGCGCGTTGGGGAGAGCGAACGGGCGCACCGGACTACTCCGCCGTGTTGACGGCGCCGGTTGAGGCGTTGAGCTCGAGCTCGAAGCGCTTTCCGTTCTTGTCGAAGCCCTGCGCCTCGTAGCAGCCGTTGTGGTACTGGAGGCTGCGGATGGTCGAGTAGCCTTGCGCGATCAGGGTTTTTTCCATCGCCGCGCGCGACATCGGCGGGCCCGAGAGCTGGCAGCTCTGCTCGGCGAAGGCGGAGGGCGCGGCGGCGAGGGAGGCGGCGAAGGCAACAAGGACGATACGGCGCATCAGGGTCTCCGTGGGGTTGTTGGACCGCGCCACGGTGCCCGGGTGCGCTTACGGGCGCCTTACGGAGGGAGGGCGGCGTCGCCCCGCGCCGGCGGCGGATCACGGCCCGGCGAATCGGGGACGAAACCAATTGTCATGCGGTGCCTGTGATCCGGCTCACAGCGTTCCGGGCTCTCGGGGCCTAGAGGGCCGAAGCGGGCCGGGGGGAAGGCGACTAGGGAAGTTCGGCCGATTTGGCCCGCCCGAGACGCGACCCGCCCGGCCATTGCGGCGCTTCCGCTTTCAAGTCCCTCTCCAGCGCGGCGCTGCGAATGGCCGGGCCACCCGAAGATCAGGAGGACAGCGTCGTGACCGCCATAGTGTTAAACAGGCAAGCCGACAGTTTCGCGCGCTTCAGTGCGCCCGCGCCGTCCGTCGCGACCCCTTTTGGCGCAACCTTTTTTGGTGGCGCCCGGGGCAGGGCAGCGTGGTCCGCCTCGGCTTCGTATCAGGAGCAAGTGGACTTCGCGCTTGCGTGGGCACGATGGGAACCCGCGTTGGTGGCACAGCAGCACCGCGAGTGGCTTTCGTGCTAAAGCATGATCGGTGAGGGCGATCTTGCCATTCGCCATGCGGTCGGCCCTGCACGGCGGAGGCAGAGGGGGGATACCGCTATGACACGTTCATGGGTGGTTTCGCGACGCACGGCGTTCAATATCGGCCTCGGCGCCTCGTTGCAGGTTGCCGGCCTGCTCGGAGTGATTCCGTCAGCTCTTTCGCAGGAAGCTCCGCCGCCGTCCGCACAGGCAAAACAGATCGTGACGCTCGTCGACAAAGCTGCGGCGCTGATCGACAGCGAGGGAAGGGCGGCATTCGCCGAGTTCAGGAATGCCGACAGCGAATGGATGAAAGGGGACACTTATCTGTTCGTCAACGACCTCAATGGGAAAACCTTGTTCCATGGCTCGCTTCCCGAGCTCGAAGGAACCAACGTGCTGGGCCTCAAGGATTCCAACGGAAAGCTGTTCATCGTCGAGATGGTGAAGGTGGCCAAGTCCAAGGGATCGGGATGGGTGGACTACCTGTGGCCCAAACCCGGGCACGGCCAAGCGTCCGAGAAGTGGAGCTACGTCAAGGCGGTGACGATCGACGGAACGGCGGCCATGGTCGGTTCCGGTTTCTATCCATAGGAGCCGTGGGATCGCGACAAGTCGGGAAGGACTGGGTAGAGTCTGAAAATCCGCAATTGCCGCTCATGACGCCAGGAGATGCAGGATGGCTGACAGCTCCGAGTCCCCGCCCCGAGCGGGAGCGGTCATTCCCGCAGATGACCTCGCGCGCACGCTGACGGTCGCGAGCGCGGACAGCCGGACAATGCGCCACGTCTCGATTGCGGGCGATACCTACACGATCCTCGTCGGCGGGGCGGAGACGGCGGGCCGCTACTGCCTGATCGACATGCATGTGCCGGCCGGCGGCGGGCCGCCGCCCCATCGCCACGATTTCGAGGAGATGTTCACCTTGCTCGAGGGCGAGCTCGAATTCACCTTTCGCGGCAAGACATCCACGGTCCGCGCGGGAGCCACCGTGAACATCCCTGCCAACGCGCCGCACGCCTTCAGGAACGCATCCGGTGCTGCTGTCCGGATGCTTTGCATGGCCACGCCGGCCGGGCTGGAGAAGTTCTTCCTGGAGGTCGGTGACCCGGTGGATAGCCGGACGGCGCCGCCGCCGAAGCTCACGCCGGAGGAAATCGACGCGCGACAGAAAAAGGCGGGGTCTCTGCTCGCGAAATACCGCACCGAGATGGTGGAAGCATAAGGGCTCTCATCTTCGGAGCCGTCGGAGGAACGGGGCGGCGGGATTTGGCTGAGGGCGGGACTCGCGGGCCGGGTGTCCGGCTTGCAGGCTTTGGTCGTGCGTTGTAGTGCAAAATGCGCTACATTCGGGCAGGCTACCGCAATGGCGAAAGGAACGGCGATGGCCGGGGTAGCCAAGCGCAAGGGATACCCGCTCTCGATGCGCCTTCCGGAAGGCGACATCGCGATCATTGATCGCGCCGCCGGTCTGCGCGGCCGGTCGCGGACCGATTTCGTGCGGGAGGCGGCGGTGCGGGCCGCCGAGGAAGTGCTCATGGAGAGCGTGCTGCTGCGCATGAGTCCGGGCGGCTTCGCGGCATTCGTCCGCGCCGTCTCCGCACCCGCCGCTCCGGTGCCGGAGATGGTGGCGTCCCTTCGCCGGAAGGCGCCATGGGAGAAGGCTCCGGCGAAGCGCTGATGGCGGCGGCGGCGCTCTCCGCGCCCGAGCTCCTGAGTGCCCGCCACGACGTTACCGGGTTCTCCTGCGGCAAGCCTTCCCTGGACCATTGGCTGAAAACCCGGGCGCTCTCCAATCAGCAGAGGGGCTTCACGGTTGTCATCGTCGTGCACGCGGCCGGTCGGGTGGTCGGCTACTACGGGCTGGCGCCGACGGCCGTCCTGCCGGGCGGGGTGCCGCGCGCGGTTCGCACCGGGCAGCCCCCAAACCCGGTGCCGTGCATCCTGCTTGGCCAACTCGCAACCGATGAGGCCTGGGCCGGGCGTGGCATTGGTCTCGGGCTCTTCAACCATGCGCTCGCCCGGAGCGTGAGCGGCGCCGCGCTTATCGGAGGGCGCGCCCTGGTCGTCAATGCGGTGGACGGCGAAGCGGCCGCGTTCTGGCGTCGGCGGGGCTTCCTGGCGTCCAGGGATGATCCGCTGGTGCTGTTCCGATCGATGGGCGATGTCGCTGCCTCGCTGAGCGCGACGCAGGGTGGTTCGCGGTAATGCAATGGGCCTCCGGCGCCTCAGGCGCCGGCTTCGTCTTCCTCGGGGAAGGTCATGCCCTCGTAGAGCTCGGCGAGGGGGATCTCGATGCCGATTTCGGGCATGCGGAGGATGCCGTCGTTGGTGAGCGTGGTGACGCGCCAGCTCTCGTCGGGCCGTTCGCGTTCCATGACGGTGAGGCCGACGCCGGTCGATTCGAGGATGACGTAGCGGCGGATGGAGGGGACGGCGGCATACTCGCGCAGCTTCACGATCCGATCGGTGCGGCTGGTCGCGGCGCTCAGGACCTCGAAGACGGCGACGACGCCGGGGACGGTGCGCGAGGCGGGATCGAGCTTGGAACACGTCACGAGGGCGTCGGGGTATCGAACGGCGGCCCCGACGGTCGCGACGCCGGCGTCAGGGCCGAGCGGCTGGCACCCGCCCGTGCGCAGACGCCCATCCAGCGCACAATGGAGGCTCCGCGTGACGAGGGAATGCCCGACGGTACCGCCGGTCGTGGCGACGGGACGGAAGCCGTCGAACTCGAAGCGGCCCTCCTGAGCTTCGGCCCAGGAGAAGATCGGCCCAGGAGAAGAACTGCTCCTGCGTCCAGGATTGGCGAAGCGGGACGTTCATGGCGCAGAGGTTAGCATCGGGGGAGACGCTTTTCCCCGGTTGGTTTGGGCGCCCGGCCGGGAACTGCCCGCCCCGGAGGCTCAGCTCCGCCAGCGGCGGGTGGAGCGGGGGTTGGCGGCGAGTGCCAGGCTGGCGGCACCGCCGGCGCAGAGGATGCCGCCCGCGGCCGGGAGCAGCCAATCGGGGCGGATGAGGATCGGGACCAGCACGCGGTCCCAGAGCCAGGGCGTGAGATGGCGCTGGATGGCTGCTTGGAGGAGGTTCAGGAACCCCGCGTCGAGGCTGTAGAGGAGCGAGCCGAGCGGCAGGTCCGGCGGCTCGAGGGTCGCGAGCGCAAACGCCGCGACGAACAGCACGGCGGCACAGATCGCGAGCGTCCTGCGGAGTATCACCGGAGCGTCACCGGAAGAGCTGTTGTCCCTTGATGCCTGTATACAGGCTCGCGATCCATTCGCCATAGCCGTTGTAGATCTGCGTGGGCACGACCTCGTCGAAGCCGATCAGCCGCTCGCGCGCCTGGCTCCAGCGCGGGTGCGGGACCGCCGGATTGACGTTGGCCCAGAAGCCGTACTCGCTGCCGTCCACCGCTTCCCAGAACGTCACCGGGCGCTTCTCCGTGAAGGTGACGTGGACGATCGCCTTGGCGGACTTGAAGCCGTATTTCCAGGGCACGACCAGGCGGATCGGGCCGCCGTTCTGCGGCGTGAGCGGGTTGCCGTAGAGGCCGACGGCGATGAAGGCCACGTCGTTCGCGGCCTCCGCCATCGTCAGACCCTCGGTGTAGGGCCAGGGATACCAGATCTCGCTCAAGCCCGGCATCGCGTGGCGGTTCTCGACGGTGTGGAAGACGACGTATTTGGCGGAGCCGAGTGGCTCGGCGATCGCCAGCAGCCGGTGGAGGGGAAAGCCGGTCCAGGGCACGGTGAGCGCCCAGGCCTCGACGCAGCGGTGGCGGTAGAG
>DATJTV010000066.1:0-10827 GCA_035503055.1 Acetobacteraceae bacterium | reverse complement strand
CCGGATCCGCTGTACGGCTTGGTCGCGGTAGGCCAGCAGGTCGGTTTCATCCTCGGGGCGGACCAGCAGCCGCGCCAGCGCCGCCTGGCCGAGCGCGTTGGCCGAGAGCAGGGCGACGAGCTTGCGCATCAGGCCGATCGCGTCCTCGATCGCGCCCATCGCGAAGCGGACGAGGCCGTGGAGGTAGAGCGCGGCGGCGTCCGCGGCGTCGTCAGCGAGCATGGCACGGCAGGCCGAGGCGGCCTCCGAATGGCGGCCGGCCCGATGATGAGAGAGCGCAAGCGCGAATTTCTCGGCTCGGATGTCGCCCATGGGGGGCTTATCGCCCGCGCCGGTTGACTCCAGGTAAAGAGCTACCCGAACCAGAGGTCCGGAACGGTGAATCCCTCGGGGTAGGGGTCCGCGGGGTCGAGCCCGTATTGGGCGATGCCGGTGACGAACCCGCGCCCGGAGATGCGGTTGATCACGGCGGGCAGGTTGCCCGCCCGCGTCGTCTCCTCGACAGTTCCGAAGAAGTGCGAGCCGATGATCGAGATGTGGTCGAGCGTCTCGCCCGGCGCGATCTCGCCGCGCGCGGCAAGGAGCGCCAAGCGGGCGGAGGTTCCGGTGCCGCAGGGCGAGCGGTCGAGCCTGCCCGGCGAGATGACGACCGTGTTGCGCGCCGTCTTGCCGTTCGCCGTCGCGGCGAGCGGGCCGGCGAAGAGCGTCTGGTTCACGGTGTGGATCTCGGGGTTCTCCGGATGCACGGCGGGAAGCTGCGCGGCCGCAGCTTCCTTGATCCGCTCGCCGAGTGCCACGAGGTCGCGTGCCTCGTCCGGCACGATCGCGAAGCCGAGCTTCGCCGCATCGACGATCGCGTACATCATCCCGCCATAGGCGACATCGAGCGCGACGCTGCCGAAGCCGCCAACCTCGACCATCCGGTCCCGATGCAGCACGAAGGAGGCCACGTTGCGGAAGCTCACGCGCTCGCAGCGCCCGTCGCGACAGGTGGCACTCACCGCAACGATGCCGCCCGGCGTATCGACGACGAGCTTCGTCTCCGGCTCGTGCATCGGAACGATGCCGGTCTCCAGCAGCGCCGTCACCGCGCAGATCATATTCGATCCGGACATCGGCACGTAGAATTGCGATTCCATGACGATGAGGCCGAAATCCGCGCCCGGCGCGCAAGGCGGCGTTACCAGGTTGATCGAATGGTTCACCGCGCCGCGCGGCTCGAAGAGGAGGAGCTTGCGCAGGCCATCATCGTGATCGCGCAAATGGCACATGCGCGCGAACATGCTCGCTCCCGGCGGCGGCAGAACCCCGCCGGTGATCACGCGGCCAACCTCGCCCTCCGCATGCACGCCAACCACGGTCACGGTGCGGCTCCAGCGCATTCCGCCGCTATTTCGTGTAGGCGTCGAGCAGCCGGTGCCACGGCTGGATGAGCCGCGCGCCGAGAACCTGGATGCCGTGCCTTGGGATCGTAAGGAGCGGGGAAACCGGCAACGGCAGCGCCGCCTCCGCGAGCTTGCCGGCGAGGAAGGCGCCCACCCGGCTGCCGAGCGCCGAGCCGAGTGCGACGCCGCGGCCGGAATAGCCGCCGCAGAAGAGAACGCCCGGCGCGAGGCGCATCAGGCGCGGCAGCCGCTCGGGCGTGACGCCGACGATACCCTCCCAGAATTCCTCGATCGCGATCTCGCCGAGCGAGGGAAAGCTCTCCTTGAGCCCGCGCGCCACGCTCTTCTTCCCGCGCGCCGGCGCGTCATGCCAGAGCATCATCCGCCCGCCGCTGATCAGCCGTCCGTCGCGATCGTAGTGGAACGCCCGAAGCTCGCGGCGCATGTCGGAGACGCCCTCGTTGCCCGAAAGGATCGTCCGCCGGAGATTGCCGGTTAGCGGATGCGAAGCGGTCTGATAGAGCTTCACCGGGATCATCGCCTTCGCAAGCTCGGGCCAGAAGGCGCCGGTCAGCGCATTGGTCGCGATCAAGACCTGGTGCGTGCGGACCGTGGCGGCGCGGGCGGTGACGAGCCAGTCGCCGCCGTCGGCGCGGATCGCGCTCGCGGGCGCGTTCGCGTGGATGCGCGCGCCGGCGCCGATCGCCGCCCGCGCCATGCCTTGCGCGAGCGCGTAAGGGTTGATGTGCCCGCCCTCATTCGCAATCCACCCGCCGAGATAGCCGGCCGCGCCGAGCCGCTCGCGGAGCGTTGCCGCGTCGAGCCATGAAACCTCCGCGCCGAACGCGCGCCATTCGTCATGGAAGGTGCGGGCGCGCGCGAGCGTCGCCTCGGAATGGGCGGGCTGGACCCATCCCTTCTCGACCGGGTCGCATTCGATCGCGTGCCGGGCGGCGAGCGCGAAGAGCTCCCGCCCCGCGCCCGCGACGAGTGCGTTGTAGCGCGGGCCGAATGTTTTCCCGAGCGCGCGCTCGATGCCGGCGGGGCTCGCGCGCGAATGGTGAGGAACGACCAACCCGTTGTTACGGCCCGAGGCGCCGGCGCCGACATACTCCGCCTCGAGCAGGACCACCGAGAGGCCCGCCTCGGCGGCGGTGCGCGCGGCCGAGAGCCCGGTGAAACCGCCGCCCACCACAACGAGGTCGGCCGTCTCGCCCTCCTCGAAGGGCGTGAGCGCCGCGTCCGGCTCGCGGCTGATCTTGCGCCAGTGGTGCGGCGTCGCGGTATCGACCTGCATGGGCGGAATTGGGGCCGCTGGCGGGCCGCCCGTCAATTCAGGGTGTTCAGGCGGCGCGGCAGCGCGCCGGCGCCTGTTCGTCCACGTAGAGACGGAACAGTACCTCCTTCAGCACGTTGCGGGCCTCGGCGACCGAAAGGGAGATGTGCGCTGCGAGGATGCGGGTGCCCCGGGCAGCGCTGCGCGCGCTGAGAGCCGAGACCAGCGCGCTGTGCTCCTCGATGACGCGGAACTGCTGCGGCCCGCGCTCGATCGCGATCCGCCGGACGAAGCGGATCCTGGCGTCGATCGCCGCGAGCTGGCGCACAATCTCGTGATTGCCGGAAAGCTCGGCGAGCTGGCGATGGAAGGCTTCGTCGAGGCCCAGCATCTCGTCGGTGTCCCGCCGGCGATAGTTGCGCTGGGCGCCAGCCCAGAAGCGCTCGAGCGCCGCGATCCCTGCCTGCGGCGCGCGCTTGCAGGCGAGCTCGAAGGCACCACGCTCGAGGACCGAGCGCATCTCGAACACGCCGACGAGGTCGGCGATGTCGAGCGAGCGGCAGAAGAAGCCGCGGTTCGGCACGAAGACGAGGAATCCTTCGCTCGCCAGCCGGTTGAGCGCCTCGCGCACCGGCGTGCGGCTCAGCCCGAGCTTCTTGGCGAGATGCAACTCGTTGAGCCGCTCCTCGGGCCGGAGCTTGAACTCGATGATCCATTGGCGGATCGCCCGGTAGGCGCGGTCGGCGCTGTCGGCCGCACGGCGCAGCGGGTGGTCCGGCCGCGCCGCCGGCCGTGTCTTGCGTTTCGCTCCCATGGGCCTCGTCCGGTGATGTTCGGTCCAGTCAATCCGCCGCGCGTGGCGGGGTCAAGCGGCATCGGGCCTGCCCCTTGGGGCGGGAAGGCCGCGTTGGCCTTGGGCGAGGTTCCGGGGTAAGAACGACTCGCACCTCGCGCCCGGCCGTGCCGGGCTCCTCAACGCGGCTGCGGCGCCTCGAATGGCGCCACGGGGCCCCGCCCGGCGGCCGAAACGAGCCGCCGCGCGCATCGCGAACGTCTTCCGCGGCGAACCTCGCGGATTCTTGAAACGTTGACATGAGTTGACGTATATCATTACATGAATCATGTTACTTTCCATCATGTTCACGCGGAGCGCCCACGTGCCGGCCATGCCCTTGGGCGATAACGTCCGAGCTAATGATTTTCATCGCCGCGATTGTCCCGGCGCGAGTCTCGGTCAGGGCCGTCCTCCGTGCTCATGACGCGCGCCATGACCAAGGCCTTCTTCAACGCCTATAGCGACGGCCAGCCGATCCGCGCCCGCCTCGAAGGCGTCGCCGACCTGATGCGCCACGGCTATATCGACAATGCGTGGGAGATCATTCAGCAGCTCAACCATACCGAAGAGACGCTTCAGCCCCTGGAATGGCTCTCCTGGGCGTGCGACCGCCTCGAGATCCTGCGCCCCCCGCCGTACGACGATCCGAACGAGATCGAATCGATCACCGTGGATGGCCTGCGCCAGCCGATCACCATCCGCCCGCCCACCGATGTCATGATAGCCCG
Source organism: Acetobacteraceae bacterium (assembly GCA_035503055.1). Taxonomy (GTDB): domain Bacteria; phylum Pseudomonadota; class Alphaproteobacteria; order Acetobacterales; family Acetobacteraceae; genus JAKAWQ01. Next base: position 6,603 of record DATJTV010000066.1, on the reverse strand, counting down.
TTCCTGGGCCGCAACGAGAGCGCTGATCGCCTTCGGCGGCGTCGGTGAGGCGTTCTGGTCTGTTCCGCCCTTCCTCGAGCTGCCGAACTGCCATCTCATCATGCTCCGGGACACCACCCGGCTCTTCCATGTCGGCGGGATCGAGGGGCTGGGCGACACCTATCGCGAGTGCGTGGCAGCGCTCCGCAAGCTGATCGAAAAGCTTGGTGCCACCCAGCTCTTCGTCACCGGCAATTCCAGCGGCGGCTACGCCGCGCTTCGCTACGCGCTCGATCTCGACGTGCGCGGCGTCCTCGCCTTCAGCCCCTTCACGCGGATCAACGCAACGGAGGACGAGCTCGAGCAATTCCCCGCACTCCGCCCGCTGTCGCGCTCGCGCCCGGAAATGATGGAGGACCTCCTGCCGCTCTATTCCAATCATCCGAATCCACCCAAGGTGATCATCGTCTACGGCGACCAGCACAAGACCGACACCGAGCAGGCCTTGCGGATGAAAGACCTCGCCTGCGTGGAGATCGAGCCGGTGCACGGCTACGACGGTCATCACGCCTGGGCCAAGCTGATCGACGAGCAGCGCTTCCGCCCGCTGCTGAAGCGGCTGCTCGCCTTTTAGAATTCCCTCCCTGCGTCGCGGCGCCCTCGACCGGGACCTTGGGGGCGGGGCATGATGACGAGGCGGCCCGCGCATCCCATCGCGGAGCCGGGAGGGCCTTGCCATGCCGACCGACGGACTCGTCAGCCTGCGAAGCACGCACGATTTCGCGACCACGCTGGGCCGGCTCCTGGCAGCGCTGGAGGCGAAGGGGATCACGGTGTTCGCGCGCATCGACCATGCAGCGGGCGCCGCAGGCGTCGGGCTTGAGCTGCGACCAACAACGCTCGTCCTCTTCGGCAACCCGGCGGCCGGAACCCCGCTCATGCAGGCCGCCCAAACGGCGGGCATCGATCTGCCGCTGAAGGCCCTCGTGTGGCAGGACGCGGACGGGACCGTCCATCTGACCTACAACGATCCCGCCTGGATCGCGGCCCGGCACCGGATCGGCGGCGAGGCCGGCCCGGCCGTCGCCGCGCTCGCCGCGGCACTGCAAGCGCTCGCCGGGCACGCAACCGTCGTGGGCGACTGAGTAGCCCTACGCCCGCGCGGCGACGATCGCGTCGGTGAGCGCCGCGCCCGCCGCCGGCGGAGGCAGCTTATGGCCGAGATACTGCTCGAGCACCGGCTCGGCCGGTCCATCCATCCGGATCCGCCCCTGCTCGAGCCAGATCACCCGCGTGCACCAGGCCTGCAGCACCGGCCCCACATGCGATGAGAGCACCAGAATCTCCGCGCCCCGCACCATGCTCTCGAGCCGCTCCCGCGCCTTCTCCATGAAGGCCGCATCCCCGGCCAGGAACCACTCGTCCATTAGCAGCACCTGCGGGCGGATCGCGGTCGCCAAGGCGAAGCCGAGCCGCACCATCATCCCGGAGCTGTAGAGCCTGACCGGAAGATCGAGGAAATCGCCGAGCTCGGCGAAGTCCCGGACATCCTCCTCGAGCCGCCGGATCGCCGGTGGCGAGAGCCCGCTATAGAGCCCGCGCAGCAGGACGTTCTCCCGCCCCGTCAGGTCCTGGTTCATCCCGAGATTGGGGTCGAGCAGCGCGGTGACGCTGCCCGCGATCGTCACATCGCCAGCCACCGGCTCGTAGATTCCCGCGAGCACGCGCAAGAGCGTCGTCTTGCCCGCCCCGTTGTTCCCCACCAGCCCGAGCCGGTCGCCGCTGCCGAGCGCAAAGCTTACCCCGCTCAGCGCCTGCACCACCACCCGGTGCTGGCGGTCCTGGCCCACCCGCCCCGAGGCGGCGGCGAACACGGTCTTCTTCAGGCTCCGGCTCGAGCCATGATAGAGCGGAAAATCGACCGTGATGTTGCGCACCGAGATCCCGGCCATCTTGTCCTCGCGGATCCCCTCAGATCCAGAACGCCACCCGGTGCCGGGCGCGCACGAAGAGAAGCCACGCGACGAGCGTAATGAAAAGGCTGTAGCCGACAGCGCTCGCCCAGACCTCGAGGCTCGGCGCCGTGCCGAGCAGCGGCCCGCGCACCACCTCGAGCAGCGTGTAGAACGGGTTGAGCGGCAGCAGGTGCTGCCATTTCGTCGCGAGCGTCGAGGGCTCCCAGATGATCGGGCTGACGAAGAAGCCGATCTGCATCACGCTCGCGACGATCGGCGGCACATCGCGGAAGCGTGCGCAGAAGATGCCGAGCAGGTAAGCGATCGCGATCCCGTCGATCAGCCAGAGCGCGAACGCCGGCACCGCGATCAGCGCCGTCGCCCCGGGCGCGATCGCGAAGATCAGGTACACGGCAATGACCACCGGGATGTTGTGCGCGAGCACCAGCACATTGCGCACCAACATCCGCCCCGCATGAAGGAAGAACGGCATCCGGATCGCCCGGATCGTCCCCTCCGCCTGGAGGAAGCAGGTGCAGGCCTCGCCCACGATGGTCGAGAGAAAATTCCAGAGGATCATCGAAAGCGCGAGGAACGGCAGATAGTTGTGCAGGTTGGTGTGAAACAGGGCCGAATATAGGAACCCCAGTGCGGCGATCATGATTGCAGTCGAAAGCGTGAGCCAGCCGGGCCCCAGCACCGAGCCGCGATAGCGCAGCCGGATGTCGAGCCAGCCGAGCATCCAGGTCAGCCGCCACAGCGAGAGCCCCGCGCGCAGATCCTCGACCGCAAGCGCATGGCGTGTTGCGAAGGACCGGTTCGGCTTGAGCTCGAACACCGGCTCGCGCGCCCGGGCAAGCCCGCTCGCCGTTTCCATCGGAAGCGACCCTTCCATGGCCCGCGCGTTAGCCGATTCGCCGCCCGGCCGCAACTCACTCCTCGGTTGTCGCCGCGAGGCGGGTCACGGTCCCGCGGACGATCATCACCCGCTCGCCCGGCGCAAGCCCTGATCCGCCCGTCTCCACCACCGAGACCACCTGGCCGTCGTCCTCCCGGACGATGAACTCCATCATCGGATCGTCCGCGCCCGGGACCGCGCCGAGCGCGGCCAGGATGCCCGGCGCCGCCTCCGCCCGCCGGACGACGAGGATGGTGCCGTAGCTCACGTTGGCGTTGGCGGGCGCGGTGAGCGCGACCGGCTTGGGCCGGGAGGCGGCGCAGCCCGCGAGGAGAAGCAGCGAGGCGCAGATCGGGACGATTCGCATGATCGGATTGTGCCCGAAACGGGTCGATCCAGCACCCAATGATGACCTGAACCGCCGGTCATGTCCAAAAGCTTGCCGCGGCGTGGATATTCGGATAAGAGGTTAGAGGGTTTTTCTGACCGACCGCCTCAATGACGGCCGCTCGGCCGTTGTCTTTCTGTTCCGGGTGCCGAGGGAGCTTTCGCCTGATGAGACGGTCTTGGCTGTCCGTTTTCACCGCCCTCTCGCTTCTTTCGCTCCTCTCCGCCTGCGCGAGCCACGGGCCGCAGCTCAGCGCGCGCCAGCAGGCCGCCCACTATGCGGCCGACGCCCCGCGCGATTACACGCCACCCGGGCCGTCCTGGGATCCCTGGGGCCCCTATATCGCCCAGGCCTCGCAGCGCTTCGACGTGCCGCAGGTCTGGATCAGGGAGGTCATGAACGTCGAGTCGGGCGGCCAGGAATATCTCGACGGCGCGCCGATCACCTCGCCCGCCGGCGCCATGGGCCTGATGCAGGTGATGCCGGACACCTACCAGAACCTCGAGTCCGAATACGGGCTGGGCGACGATCCCTACGATCCGCGCGACAATATCCTCGCCGGCACAGCCTATCTGCGCGAGATGTACGACCTCTTCGGCTCGCCCGGGTTCCTCGCCGCCTACAACGCTGGGCCCGCGCGCTACGAGGAGTATCTGACGGAGCGCGTGCCGCTGCCGTACGAGACCGATCGCTATGTCGCGATGCTGGCGCCCAGGATCCGTGGCGCCCTTCCGGGCAGCCCCGAGACCGAATACGCGATGAACACCGCGCCGGTCCCTCTGCGCCGGGCGCCGGTTCCCGCGACGCCCCTGCCGCCGGCGCCGCCCGTGGTGCGCGTGGCCCAGCTCTCGGAGCCGCCGCGCCCGATCCCGCCGCCGCCGCCGCGCCCGACTGCGCCGCCCCCACCCCGGCCGACGGGTGGCTTTCACCTCATCACGCCGGCGCTGGCCGACATCCCACCCCCGCAGTCCCACTTCTCGCTGCGCGGGCCGTGGGCCATCCAGGTCGGCGCCTTCGCACGGATGAACGACGCCCACACGGCCCTGAACACCGCGCTCCACCAGGCGCCCTCGATGCTCAAGGCAGCCTGGCCCACGGTGATGAACGTGCGCGAGCGAAACGAGATGCTCTACCGCGCACGGCTGGTCGGGCTCTCGCGCGAAGCGGCCGTCCAGGCCTGCGAACAGCTCGAGCGGGACCGCACCGCCTGCTTCGTGGTCTCCCCGGCGGCCCAATCGTAAGACGGAACGCCGGAGAGACTGCCCCTCCAAAGAAAGGCCAGGGAACACCGTTCCCTGGCCTATCCTTCTTCAGTCGCGGCCGGTTTGTCGGAAGAATGCGTCGGCAGCGGTGCGGTGGCCTTCCTTGCGCGTCATCTCGGCCTCGACGCGGATGATTTCCGCCCGCAATTCCTCGCGGTAGCTGCCGAGCTCCGCCAAGCCCAGAGGGTCGAGCGGGAGTGGCGAGAGGCGTGCCAGCGGTTTCTTCGGTGTCTCGTCCTCGTCGATCATCCGCCCCTCCCATGAAGGCCGGGAGCGCTTATATCAGCATAATCGCCGGGCTTGATCCGCGTATTGACCGGTGGAGGAGGGGCGAGCATATGCCCGCCTGGTCTGCCGGCGCCCGGTCGCGTCCGGCGGCTTTTTTCGCGTGCAACTTGGAACGTATCATGGCCCTGCCGCTGATGCCGAAGGCCACTGCCGTGTGGCTGATCGAAAAGACGGCGCTGACCTTCGAGCAGATCGCCGATTTCTGTGGCATGCATCCGCTCGAGGTTCAGGCGATTGCGGACGGCGAGGTCGCGCAGGGCATTGTCGGCTATGATCCGGTCGCCAACGGCCAGTTGACCGCCGGGGAGATCAAGCGCTGCGAGGCCGATCCCGAGGCGCGGCTTTCCCTCCTCGCACCGGCCAATCCGTTGCCGCGGCGGACGACCGGGGCGCACTACACGCCCGTGGCGAAGCGGAACGACCGGCCGGACGCGATTGCTTTCCTGCTCCGCAATCATCCCCAGCTCACGGACGCCCAGATCAGCAAGCTGCTCGGCACCACGAAGGAGACGATCCAGAAGGTGCGCGACCGCACCCACTGGAACAGCGCCAACATCAAGCCGCGCGATCCGGTCTTTCTCGGCCTTTGCAGCCAGGGCGACTTGAACGATGCGGTCGCGGCGGCGAACGAGCGGCTTGCGCGCGAGGGCCAGGCGGTGCCGCAGCCCCCGCCGCCGGAGACCGACGAGGCCGCCTGACTTCGGTGCCTTCTATTCGGCCCCGGCCCGTTCCTGGCTCCGCAGCCGCTCCATTTCCTCCTTCACCCGCAGCTTCTCGCGCTTGAGCCGGCTCAACGTATCGGGATCCGGGCGTGGGCGCTGGTCCTCTTCGGCGATCCGCGTCTCGAGGCTGGCGTGGCGGTCCTTCAGCGCGGAAAGGTGGGACTGCAGGCTCATCTTCGTGCCCTCCATCCTGCGGCGGCCGGCCGCCGGGCAGCCGGCCGCACGAACGAAAAACCTAGCAAAACCGGCCGGCCGGACGCCACGGGAATCGCTGCGCCGCTGCCGGGCCCGTGGTATGGACCGGCCATGTTGACCGACCACGACACGCTGCTCCGCAGGCTGCACGATCTGAGGAGCGAGCATCGGGATCTCGACACGGTCATCGCGCGCCTGGCCGCCGAGGCCGTCTGCGACCAGCTCCATCTCCAGCGGCTCAAGAAGCGCAAGCTCGTGCTCAAGGACGAGATCGCCCGGCTCGAGAGCCGGCTCATTCCCGACAGCATCGCCTGAGGTCGCATGCCAAGGGGCGCCCCCCAGGACAGCGTCGTCGGCATCATCATGGGTAGCCGTTCCGACTGGCCGACGCTCGGCCATGCCGCCGCCACGCTCGAGAAGCTCCTGGTGCCCTACGAGGCGAGGGTGGTCTCGGCGCATCGCACGCCCGACCGGCTGGCCGCCTATGCCAAGGGCGCGCGCGGGCGGGGAATCCGCGTGATCATCGCCGGCGCCGGCGGGGCGGCACACCTGCCCGGGATGTGCGCTGCCTTCACCGCGCTGCCGGTGCTTGGCGTGCCGGTGGAAAGTGCGGTGCTCAAGGGCATGGACAGCCTCCTTTCGATCGTCCAGATGCCGCCCGGCGTGCCGGTGGGCACGCTCGCGATCGGCCGCGCCGGCGCGGTGAACGCCGCCCTCCTCGCCGCCGCGATCCTCGCCCTCGCCGATCCCGCGCTCGCCGCCCGGCTCGATGCCTGGCGAGCCGCCCAGACCGAGGCTGTGCCGGAGCTGCCGGCGGACGGTCCGCTGCCGGCGGACGGTCCGCTGCCGGCGGATGGTCCGCTGCCCGAGGAGGGCGCGGCCGAGGTTTCGAGGGGATAGGCGAGCGGATGAGCCG
>DATJTV010000065.1:0-21802 GCA_035503055.1 Acetobacteraceae bacterium | reverse complement strand
CCGAGCCGCAATGGGTGGGGGCGCCGATCTGCATCGTCGAGCATCCGGGAAGCCATGTGCTCGATGTCGGGATTCCCGTTTCCGTGCCGATGAAGGGAGCGGCCGCGCTTGCCCTGCACGCGCGTCTCGGCGACGGCGAATACGAACCGATGCGGGTGGTCGCGGAGGCGGATTTTCCGGCCGTCCTGGCGGAGCTCGGCGAGGCGGTGGTACCGCCGGCGGCGATATTCCTCGCCCGGCTCGGGGTGCTGTGAGGCGGGGCGCTCAGGCCCCGACGACGGTGGTGGGGAGCTGGCCCGTGCGCAGCATATGCGAAGCGGCGCCGCGTACCGCCTCGAGCGAGGGCCATTCGCTCCGATCGAGATCGCCCACGCGCGGATCGACCGCGATGAAGCGGAAGCTCTCGCCCTCGGGCGACGGGGTGCGGATGGCGGCCCCGGCAAAGGTGCCGGCCACGTCGATGACGTAGGATTGCATCATGGCGCTTCTCCTCCCTGGAGCGTGATCGCCGGATGTCGATGAACCGGAAGCGTTCGATCACGCGCGAAAACAATGAGCGAGAGCGGGATGGGTAAGCGTATCCCGCTCCGGTGAGCTGCGGGCGGACCAATATGTCGGCGGCGCCCGGCGGCGCGACAAGTGGGCCCTCTTGCCGAAAATTGTGTTAAATTCGGGAGAATGGTTGCCGTTCGCGGCCTCAGCAGTCGGGGCCGCGCATGGCGAGGCCGACCACCTTGCCGCCGCGGATATCGAAGGTGCTTTCGCACCCGCGTGCGACGACGATGGGCGGAGCCCAGCCCCAGCCCCAACCGGGACCCCACGGGCCCCACGCGGGTGCGCCGGCGGAAAAGCCCGGAAGAAGCTCGAGATGGCGGTCGTCGTAAGCGAGGAAGGTCTCGTCCTTGAGGGCGAAGGTGCGGCTGGGCACCCCGAGCTGGCGGACGAGATCGGCCTCGCTCTGGCCGACGAAGGAAGCGAGGTAGGCGCGCCGCTGCAAAAGCGCGTGGTCGGTGCAGGCGCCGAGGAGGACGAGGAGGGCGAGGCAGGCGAGGCGGCGCATGGCGCGCAAGATGGGGCGAGCGCCAGGGGTTGTCACGGCGGCTCCGCTGAAGGGACCCAGAGCACGTCGGCGATGCGCGGCGCGCCGGCGGCGATCATCGCGAGCCGGTCGAAGCCCAACGCGATTCCGGCCGAGGGTGGGAGGCCGAGCGCGAGGGCGGCGAGGAGATCCTCGTCCATGGGCCAGTCGGGGCCCGTGCTGGCGTGGCGGCGGGCGCGGTCGGCGGTGAAGCGGGCGCGCTGCTCGTCCGCGTCGGTGAGCTCGACGAAGGCGTTGGCAAGCTCGATGCCGCAGACGAAGAGCTCGAAGCGCTCCGCGACGCGCGGGTCGGCGGGATCGCGGCGGGCGAGTGCGGCCTGCGCGGCGGGCCAATGGGTGAGGAAGGTGGGATGGGTGCGGCCGAGACGCGGCTCGACTCGCGCGAGGAGGAGGCGGAAGAAGAGATCTTCCCAACTTTCGTCGGGGCGGAGCTTCGTGCCGGCGGCGGCGGCGAGGGAAGGAGCGTCGTCGGCGGTGGCGAGAAGGTCGGCGCCGACATAGCGGGAGAAGGCCTCGGCGAGGGTGAGGCGCTCGAAGCGAGAGAGGTCGGTGGTGACGCCGCGGCAGGTCACCGTGGGCGGCAGGACGGCGCGAAGAAAAGAAAGAGTCTCTGCGATGAGGCTGTCGAGGTCGGCGCCGGGGCGATACCATTCGAGCATGGTGAATTCGGGCGCGTGGAGGTCGCTGGCTTCGCCGTTCCGCCAGACGCGCGCGAGCTGGAAGATCGGGCCCACGCCGCCGGCGAGCAGCTTCTTCATCGCGAATTCGGGGCTGGTGTGGAGGAAGAGCGGGCGCCGCTCGCCGGTGGGGGAGACATGCTCGGTGCGGAAGGCGGCGAGATGGACCTCCTCGCCGGGCGTCGGCACGGCGTAGGGGGTTTCGACCTCGGTGTAGCCGCGCGCGGTGAAGAAGGCGCGGGTCGCGGCCGTCAGCAGTGCGCGGCGGCGGAGATAGGGCGCGCGGGCGGCGAGGCGCTCCTTGTGCCAGGGGGGCGTGGGCGATTGCGGCGTCACGGCTTTCGGATTAGGCAAAAAAAATGCCGGACGGAACGGGGGTTGCGAGGACGCTGAGGACGGCGCGCGAGCTGGTGGGCGCCGGGCTCATAGCAGCGGGGCGGGAGGCGGCGATCGGGAAGATCGCCGAGAAATACGCCGTGGCGATCCCGCCGGCGCTCGCCGCCCTGATCGGCGATGCCGAGGATCCGATCGGGCGGCAGTTCGTGCCGGACGAGGCGGAGCTCACGACCGTGGCCGGGGAGAGCGCGGATCCGATCGCGGACGAGGCGCTCTCGCCCATCAAAGGGATCGTGCACCGCTATCCGGACCGCGTGCTGCTGAAACCCATCCTCGCCTGCCCGGTCTATTGCCGCTTCTGCTTTCGCCGCGAGCAGGTGGGGCCGGATGGAGGGGTGCTGGGTACCCACGATCTGGCCCATCTATACGCGTGGCTCAAGGCGCGGCCGGCGATCCGCGAGGTGATCCTGACGGGCGGGGACCCGCTGCTCCTCTCGCCGCGGCGGCTCGGCGCGATCGTCTCGGAACTGTCACAAATTCCTCATATCGAGACGCTTCGCGTGCATACGCGCGTGCCCATCGCCACGCCCGAGCGGATCACGAAAGCGCTCACCTCCGCACTTTCGGCCGGCTTGCCGATGTGGGTCGTGACCCACGCCAACCACGCGCGCGAGATCACCGAGGCGGCGCGCGCCGCCGTCGGGCGCATGCTCGCTTCTGGTATCCCGGTACTCGGCCAGTCGGTCCTGCTCGCCGGCGTCAACGACAGCGAGGAGGCGCTCGAAGCCCTCTTTCGCGCCATGATCGTGGCCCGGATCAAGCCCTACTACCTCCACCAGCTGGACCGCGCGCCCGGCACCGCGCGGTTCCACGTGCCGATCGCGCGCGGGCGCGCGCTGCTCGCCGGCTTGCGCGGACGGATCCCCGGCCACGCGCTTCCCACCTACATCGTCGAGCGGCCCGGCGGGCAGGGCAAGGTGCCGATCGCCTTGCCGCCGCCATGGGCAGCGGCTAGAAGCCCGCGCATGAAGCAGCAGGCGAACCAGATCCGCGCCGGCCAGGTGATCGAGCACGAAGGTCGCCGCTGGAGCGTTCTCAAGCAGCAGATCATCACCCCGGGCAAGGGCGGCGCCTTCATCCAGGTGGAGATGCGCGACCTCAAGTCGGGCAACAAGACGAACGAGCGCTGGCGAACGGCCGATACCGTCGAGCGGCTGCTGACCGACGAGAAAGAGTTCACTTACTCGTACAGCGACGGGGCCAACCTCGTGTTGATGGACAACGACACCTTCGAGCAGACGATGGTGCCGGTGGCGCTGCTCGGCGATGCGGCCGCCTTCCTCCAGGACAACATGCACGTGACGGTCGATCTCGTGGAGGGCGAGCCGGTGGCGGTTCACCTGCCGCAGACCGCGGTGCTCGAGGTGGTGGAGGCGGACCCTGTCGTGCGGGGACAGACGGCGGCTTCGTCGTACAAGCCGGCGCGGCTCTCCAACGGCGTCAAGACGATGGTGCCGCCCTTCGTCGAGACCGGCGAGAAGATCGTCGTGCGCACCGAGGACGCGACCTACGTGGAGCGGGCCAAGGCGTAGCCGGCTGGGGCGGGGGACGAGCGCGCATGCCGCCACCGCAATCGCCGCATCTCACCATCATGATGAACGCCGCGCAGAAGGCGGCGAAGCGGCTCCTGCGCGACTTCAACGAGGTCGAGCAGCTCCAGGTGAGCGTGAAGGGGCCTTCGGATTTCGTGAGCCAGGCCGACCTCCGCGCCGAGGCGACGCTGCGCCAGGAGCTCGAGAAGGCGCGGCCGGGCTACGCGTTCCTGATGGAGGAGTCGGGCGCTTCGGGCTCGCCGCGCTGGGCCTGGCGATGGATCGTCGATCCGCTCGACGGGACGACCAACTTCCTGCACGGGATGCCGCACTGGGCGATCAGCATCGCGCTCGAGCGGCGGCTTGCCGAGGGGGGCAGCGAGATCGTCGCGGGCGTGATCTACAACCCGGCGGCCAACGAAATGTTCCGCGCGGAGAAGGGCGCGGGGGCCTATCTCAACGAGCGGCGGCTGCGCGTCTCGGCGCGGCGGGAGATGAGCGAGGCGGTGTTCGCGACCGGCATTCCCTTCGCCGCGGTGCCCGCCGGGCGGCGGCTGGCGTTCGCGCGCACGCTCGGCCAGCTCATGCCGCAGGTCGCCGGCGTGCGGCGATTCGGGGCCGCCGCGCTCGACCTCGCATGGGTCGCGGCGGGGCGGTTCGACGGGTACTGGGAGCTTGGCATCCATGAGTGGGACATGGCGGCCGGGCTGATCCTGGTGCGCGAGGCGGGCGGCTTCGCGACCGATCCCGGCGGCGGAGACCCGCTGGCGAGCGGGGACGTGGTCGCGGCGAATCCTGCCCTTCACCCGCGCCTGACGGCGGCGGTAAGCGAGGGCATGGAGGCGGCGCGCGATGCGAATTCGCGGGAAAGGCAAAAGGCTTGATCGTTGGCACCCCGGCACGCCTCGGCTAGTCTTGGCGCGGCCATGCGGTGGGGCTTCTTCCTTACGGCCGTGTTTCTGCTCGCCGCACCTTGGGCGCACGCCCAGGTGAGCGTGAACATGAACGCGCTCAATGGGCTGGCGCCGACGCCGGCGGCTGGTCCGAGCCCGCCGGCGACCGGGGTCCCTGCGCCGGCGCCGGTTCCCCATGCCGCGACTCCGATGCGGACGGTGACGGGCAAGCTGCCGCTGCCGCCGGTGCCGCCTGGCCCGCCGCCGGCCGCGTTCGCGACGCTCGGACAGACGACGATCGGGCCGCTGCCCTCGCCGCCACCCAAGCATCCGCCGGCGAACCCGGTCATCGCGCCGATCGTGCTGGTCGGGCCGCCGCATCCCGAGACGATGCCGCCGCCGCCCCATGTGGTCGACGGCGCGCCCGGCAGCGCCATGCGCATCCCTGACGGGCTTCGCGTCACCTTCGGGGCCGATGGCGCGGCGCTCAACCCGGCGACGCTCGCGGCACTTCGCGAGATCGCGGGAAGTGCCGCGGACGAGCACGCGCCCTCGGTCTCGGTCGATGGCTACGCGAAGAGCGACCCCTCCGACCCCTCGACCGCGCGCCGGCTCTCGCTCTCGCGGGCGCTCGCCGCGCAGGCGGTGCTGCGGGAAGCGGGGATTCCCTCGGAGCGGATCTACGTGCGCGCCCTGCTCGCGGAGGACGGGACGCCGCCGGCGAACCGCGTGGACGTGACGTTCCAACCCGAGGCCGCGCCCAAGGCACCGCCCCCCAAGGAATCACCCAAGGGATCACCATGACCCGGCCGACCGGCTACCTCCTGCGCATGCTGGCCTTCCTGGTGCTGGTGGCGGTCGTGGGGGTGCTGCTCTCGCCCCGGCTGCACGCCGCCTTCTGGTACAACCCGTTCCTCAACTGCCTGATCTTCTTCGTCGAGCTTTGCGGCATCGCATGGAACCTGCGCCAGGTGCTCGTGCTGCAGCCCGAGGTGACCTGGGTCGAGACGTTCCAGCGCGGGCGCGCACGGCTGGCGACGCTGCCGACGCCCAAGCTGCTCGCCTCGATGGCGAGCATGCTGGCGGCGCGCGCGGGCAAGAATTCGGAGGGGAACGACCGGGTGACGCTCTCCGCCTCGTCGATGCGGAGCCTGCTCGACGGGATCGCGAGCCGGCTCGACGAGAGCCGGGAGCTTTCGCGCTACATGACGGGGTTGATGATCTTCCTTGGCCTGCTCGGCACCTTCTGGGGATTGCTGCGCACGGTCGGCGCGGTGAGCGAGGTGATCAGCGGGCTCTCGGTGGCCTCGGGCGATATCAGCGCGATGTTCGGCCAGCTCAAGTCCGGGCTCGTGCAGCCGCTGCACGGCATGGGCACCGCCTTCTCCTCATCGATGTTCGGGCTGGCCGGAGCGCTGGTGCTGGGATTCCTCGACCTCACGGCGGGCCAGGCGCAGAACCGGTTCTTCAACGAGCTGGAGGACTGGCTGGCGAGCCTGACGCGGCTTTCGAGCGGGGTGCTGGGCGGCGAGGGCGAGACGCCGGTGCCGGTCTATGTGCAGTCCCTGCTCGAGCACACGGCGGAGAACATGGAGGAGCTGCAGCGGATCCTGGTGCGCGGCGAGGACGGGCGGTCGCAGGTGAACCACGCGCTGGCGCTGCTCTCCGACAAGCTCGCCACTCTCTCGGATACGATGCGCACCAATCAGCAATTGATGCTCAGGATCGCCGAGGCGCACGCCGCACTCGCGCCGGCGCTGACACGGTTCGCCGACTCGCGGGCCGAAGGCGGGCTCGACGAGGCGGCGCGGGCGCATCTGCGCAGCATGGACCTCACGCTGCAGCGGCTGCTCGCCGAGAGCGAGCAAGGGCGGGTGCAGAGCATGACCGAGCTGCGCAACGACCTCCGGCTGCTGACCCGGACGGTGGCCGCCCTCGCCGAGGAGCAGCCGCGGTGAAGCGGCGCGCGGCGCCGGACCGAGGCTAGCAGGCGATGCCAGCAGGGAGCCGCCGGCGCGGCGGCGGAGGGCTCGGGCTCAATCCCTGGCCCGGGTACGTCGATGCGCTTTCGACGCTGCTCATGGTCGTCATCTTCGTGCTGTTGGTGTTCGTCCTGGCGCAGGTGTTCCTCTCGGTCGCGCTTTCCGGGCGGAACAAGGCGCTGGAGCAGCTGAACCAGCAGGTGGCGAGCCTCACCGACATGCTGGCGCTTGAGAAGAGCCACTCGGCGGCGCTGCAGCTTTCGGTCTCGCAGCTCACGAGCCAGCTCCAGGGCGAGCAGACGGCGCGGAGCACGCTCGCGCAGCAGCTGGCGGCGCTCCAGGCCGAGGAGGCGCAGATGGCGAGCGCGCGCAACGCGGCGGAAAGCGCAAAGAGCACGCTCGCCGCCGAGCTGGCGAACGCCGAGCTGCAAGTGCAGTCGGGCAATTCACGGCTGGCGCAGCTGCAATCGGACCTCGCGGCGGCGGGCGCGCGGGCGGACAAGGCGACACAGACGGCCAAGGCGGCGACCAGCGAAGTCGCGGTGACGGTGGCGGAGCTGGCGGCGGCGAAGAAGCGGCTGGCCGACATGCAGGCCGAGATGGCGGCACTCGACCGGCAGGTGAAGGTGAGCCAGGCGACGGTCACGGAAAAGCTCTCCGATCTCGCTTCGCTCACCGAGCAGGTGCAGGCGCTCACCGCGCTGCGCGACGAGCTCGAGAAGAAGGTGGAGGCGGCGGCGGTCCAGGCGACGACGGAGGCCGAACGAAGGGCGGCGGCCGAGGCGCTGGAGGCCAACGAAAGCAGCCTCGCCAACAGCGCGGTGGCGCGGATCGCGCTGCTCAACGAACAGATCGCGGCGCTCAGGTCACAGCTCGCGAGCCTCAACGCGGCCCTCGGCGCATCCGAGCAGGCTGACAAATCGAAGGACGTGCAGATCGCCGATCTCGGACGAAGGCTGAACGCCGCACTCGCCCAACGCGTTCAGCAACTCGAGCTGTACCGGAGCGAGTTCTTCGGCGAGCTGCGCCAGGCGCTGGCGAACCAGCCGGGGATCCGCATCGTCGGCGACCGGTTCGTGTTCCAGAACGAGGTGCTGTTCCCGATCGGGAGCGCCGACCTGACACAAGCGGGACGGCTCAAGATCATCGAGCTCGCGCTCACGCTCGAGGATATCGCACGGAAGATTCCGACGGGGCTGCACTGGGTCCTCGACGTGCAGGGCTATACCGACGCAACCCCGATCCACACCCCGCAATATCCCTCGAACTGGGAACTCTCGGCGCAACGCGCGATCAACGTCGTCAACCTCCTGATCCAGCAGGGCGTGCCGGCCGACCGCCTCGCCGCAACCGGGTTCGGCGAGACCCACCCGCTCGACCCCGCGGATACGCCGGCGGCCTACGCGAAGAACCGACGCATCGAGTTCCTGCTCACCAATTACCAGTAGCGCCCACCCCCTCCGCTACGATACCAACTTCCAAGAGACCAAGGGGGCTCCGCCCCCTTGGAACCCCCGCCAAGGGCTCCGCCTTTGCCAGGGGGTCTCCAGGGGGACAGCGTCCCCCTGGCCTTTGCGGGGGTTGGTATCGTAGCCGAGGGGATGGGCGGTGGAATATGAGCGGCGGTTCAAGTTTTTGGTGTGTGCTCCGGCGTTCGATGCCGAGGACCTCGAGGGTCAGCGGGTAGCGGAGATCGTTGCCGAGATTGCGCGCATCGGTTTTGCGGTGGTGAAGGCGCGCAAGCCCGACGATGCCGAGCTGGTGATTCGCACTGACGCCGCGATCGGCTGTGTGCTGATCGACTGGGGCAAGCGTGGGCCGCAGGGAAAGATGGCGGCGCTCGTGAAGTTCATTCGCGGCCGCGGGCTCGACACGCCGATCTACATCCTGATCCGGCATCATCGGCTGGAGGAAATTCCGACCGAGGTGATGCACGAGGCCGATGGTTATGTGTTCCTGGCCGAGGAGACGCCGGAATATATCGCGAAGACGCTGGCCGGACGGCTCCGGCAATATGCGGAGACGCTGAAGACGCCTTTCTTCGGCGCGCTCGTCGATTATGCCGAGGAGGGGAACCAGCTCTGGACGTGCCCCGGCCATAATGGCGGGATGTTCTATTCGCGGAGTCCGATCGGGCGGATCTTCGTCGAGCATCTCGGCGAGGCGGTGTTCCGCGACGATCTCGACAATTCGGTGGTCGAGCTTGGCGATCTCCTGGTGCACGAGGGGCCGGCGCTGGCCGCGGAGCGTGCGGCGGCGGAGGTTTTCGGCGCGGAGCGGACGTATTTCGTGCTCAACGGCACGTCGATGTCGAACAAGGTGGTGTTGCAGGCGCTGGTGGCGCCGGGAGATCTCGTGCTGTTCGACCGCAACAACCACAAGGCGGCGCATCATGGCGCGCTGTTCCTGGGCGGCGGCATTCCCGTCTATCTGGAGGCCGAGCGCAACGCCTATGGATTGATCGGGCCGATGGAGCTTGCCGCGCTCGACGAAGCGGCGCTCCGCGAGCGGATACGTGTTCATCCGCTGGTGTTGGATAAGGAGGCGTGGCGGCGCGAGCGGCCGTTCCGGGCTGCGGTGATCCAGCAATGCACGTACGACGGCACGATCTATGCGGCGGACGAGATCCTCCGGCGGATCGGGCCGCTCTGCGACTATCTGCTGTTCGACGAGGCCTGGGCGGGATTCATGAAGTTCCATCCGCTCTATCGCGGCCGGTTCGCGATGGGGCTCCGGGATCTCGACGAACAGTCCCCGGGAATCGTTGCGAGCCAGTCCACGCATAAGCAGCTCGCGGGATTCAGCCAGGCGAGCCAGATCCATGTCCGCGACTCGCATCTCGGCGAGCAGCGGCGCCGGCTCGAGCACCGCCGCCTCAACGAGGTGTTCATGATGCACGCCAGCACCTCGCCCTTCTATCCGTTGTTCGCGAGCCTCGATGTCGGGGCGCAGATGATGAAGGGCAGGAGCGGCGAGGTGCTATGGGACGACACGATCCGGCTTGGGATCGAGATTCGCAAGAAGCTGCGCGCCATTCGCCACGAGTTCGAGGAGCGCGAGGTGGTGCCGGCGCGGCGCTGGTTCTTCGAGCCTTTCGTTCCGGAGCGGGTGACGGTGCAGGAGGAGGGTGGGGCGCGCGAGGTCGCGTGGGAGGATGTGCCGACGGATGCGCTGGCGTCCGAGCCTGCGTTCTGGGCGCTGGAGCCGGGGGCGGCGTGGCATGGGTTCCGGCATGTGGGAGGGGGCTGGGCGATGACCGACCCGAACAAGCTCACCCTGCTGACGCCGGGGTTCGAGCCGGGGGGCGGTTATGCCGAGCATGGCGTGCCGGCGCCGGTGCTGGCGGCGTGGCTCCGCGAGAACCGCATCGTGCCGGAGAAGAACGACCTCAACTCGATTCTTTTTCTGCTGACGCCCGGCGTGGAGAGCAGCAAGGCGGGCAACCTGATCAGTGCGCTCCTCTACTTCAAGCGGCTGCACGACGAGAACGCGCCGCTCGAGGAGGCGATGGGCGAGTTCGTCGCGGCGCGGGGCGAGCGCTATCGCGGGGTGCGGCTCGGCGAGCTTTGCGGCGAGATGCATCGGTTCTTTCGGGACGCCGACACCAGCGGGCTGCAAGGCGCGCAGTTCCGCGCGGCGCATTTTCCGGAGCCGGCGATGAAGCCGGCCGAGGCCATGCAATGCCTGGTGCGGAACGAGGTCGATTACGTGCCGATCGGCGAGGTGGAGGGACGGATCGCGACCACGCTCTGGGTGGTCTATCCGCCAGGGATCGCTTCGGTCATTCCCGGCGAGAGGCTGGATGCGCGGGCGCGGCCGATGATCGCCTATTTGCAGGCGTTCGAGCGCGCCGCCAACCTTTTTCCGGGCTTCGAGACGGAGATCCAGGGCGTCTATCGCGAGAGCGCGCCGGACGGCGCGGTGCAGTTCTGGACCTATGTGGTGCGGGAGGCGTGATTTCCGGATGAATTTTGGTGGGGAGGGCGGGAGGGGAAATGCGGCTTGCCAGTTTTTCGTTCGCGGGACGCAATGCCTACGGGATCGTGGTCGAGGGAGGTGCCATCGATCTTTCGCGGCGGTTCGGAGCGGGTGCGCCGAGCCTGCGCGCGGCGATCGCGGGGGCGGGAGTGGAGCGGATGCGGGCGCTGGCGGAGGAGCCGGCGGATGTCGCGACGGTTGACATGGCGCTCGATCTGCCGATCCCGGATGCCGCGAAGATCCTCTGCGTCGGCCGCAACTACAGGGGACATGTGGCCGAGGGGAATTTGAAGCTTCCGGAGAAGCCGAGCGTCTTCCTGCGTGCGAGAGAGAGCTTCGCGCCGTGCGGCGGGTCGCTGGTGCGGCCGAGGGTTTCGGAGGAGTTCGACTATGAGGGCGAGCTTGCCGTTGTCATCGGCAAGCCGGGACGGCATATCGCGCGGGAGGCCGCGCTCGGGCACGTGTTCGGCTACACCTGCCTGAACGACGGCAGCATTCGCGACTATCAGTTCACCCACTCGTTGATCGTGGGGAAGAACTTCTACCGTTCGGGCAGCATCGGGCCGTGGATCGTGACGGCGGACGAGATTCCCGACCCGGCGCAGCTTTGCTTACGGACCCGGCTGAACGGGGTTGAGGTGCAGTGCGCGAGCACCGATGACCTGATCTTCGACATCCCGACCATTATTTCGTACATGTCCGCCTTCATCCCGCTGGATGTGGGCGACGTCATTGCGACGGGGACGCCGGAGGGCGTGGGATTCGCGCGCACGCCGCCGCTCTGGATGAAGGCGGGCGACGAGATCGAGGTCGAGGTCTCGGGGATCGGCGTGCTGCGCAATCCGGTGGTCGATGAATGAGCGGAAGCGGAGCGCGGGGATCCGGAAGTCGTAGCGCTCCGGCCTCGGGCGGCGAGGATCAGTCGAGCCGGTCGTTGAGGGCGCGGAAATGGGCTTCGGCGCGCGAGATGCCGAGATCGGCGAGCATCCGCGCGTCGGCGCGGAGCAGCGCGTTGCGCGCGCGGGCGCGGGCGCGCCAGGCGGCGAGGGTCTGGACGGCGGCGGAGAAGTGCCGGTTGAGCCAGGAGCGGAGCGGGCGCGCGGGCCGGTGCCGGCGGGAGGGCCAGCGGGAGGGATGAAGGGCTTCGAAGAGGGCGGCGCTCATCGTCGGGGATTCCTTCGCGGGCGGTGCGAACAGAGGAAAAATGGGTGGCGGGCGGGAATAAGGGAAACGAATTGCATTGATGGGAAAAATAAGGGATACTCATTTTGATGAGCGTGCCCGGCAGCATCGATCCCGACCTTCTGCGCGTCTTCCTCTACATCGCCGAGGAGGGCAGCTTCACGCGTGCGGCGGAGCGGGTCGGGCGCACCCAGTCCGCGGTTTCCATGCAGGTGCAGCGGCTCGAGACGCTGCTCGGCCAAAGGCTTTTCCAGCGCCGGCGCGGCGGGTCGGTGGCGCTCACGCCGCACGGGCGGCTGCTGGTTGGGCGGGCGGCCGAGATGGTCGCGCTCAACGACGGAATCTGGGGGGCGTTCCGCATCCCGCTGCTCGCGGGATCGGTGCGGCTCGGCACGCCGGACGATTATGCCTGGCGCTATCTGCCCCCCGTGCTGGCGCGCTTCGCGGACACGCATCCCGCGGTGCAGGTGGAGGTGGTGTGCGCGCCGTCGGAAGAGCTTGTGAAACGGCTCAAGGACGATGACCTCGACCTCACGCTCGTCTCGGAGGGCACCGAGCCGAAGGGCTGGCCGTCGGTGCCGCTGTGGCGCGGGCCGCTGCTCTGGCTCACCTCCGAGCGGCACGCGGTGCATCGGCGGGACCCGCTGCCGCTGGCCGTCGCGGGCACCGGCTGTTCCTGGGCGGCGGCGGCGACGCGCGCGCTCGACGGCGCGGGGCGGCGCTACCGGGTCGCTTACATGTCCGGCAGCCAGGCGGGAACGCTGGCACCGGTGCTTGCGGGGCTTGCGGTCACCGTTTCCATCCCCTCGTGGCTGCCGGGGGGGATCGTCGCGCTGAAGGCGGGCGAGGTGCTGCCGGCGCTGCCGGACTTCGCGATCCTGATGCTCAAGGGGCGCAAGCGCGCCGAGCCGGCGGCGCAGGCGCTTGCGACCCACATGGCGGAGACGTTCCGGCTGGAGGCGGCGAAGGCGGCGCAGGGTGCGCCGATGCTGGCCTCGGCGGCGTAAGGTCCCTCTGTCGGGTCAGAGGTGCTCGAGGATGGCCTCGGCGCGGCGGGACGTGTGAGCGGTGCGCGATGCATGAGGCCGGTCACCGCCGGGATCAAGCGCATATCGCGTGATCGGTGGATGGGTCACTGTACCTACGTTAACGACTCGCGCTTTTATGCTCGCCAGAGGAAGCTGCTTGGCGTGGCTGGGGCAGTCGCGGAGACGCTCGGTGGCCGGCCAATTCGACGTGGCGGCGCGCGTTCAAATTCCAGGATAGCCGGCGCCGTATCGGCAAGCGACTGGAAGTCCATGCGCCTGATCGGCCGCGGGGACCGCTTTTGGCAAATCGTGTGCGTGCTGCCTGAGATAGCAAAGCTATTGGCTGGACCGTTGAACAAACCAGGGCGCCGTGCTGTGCGCGAATTGATCCGGCGGCGCAAGATCACGCACCGAGGCGTCACGGCCGCTTAGAGCGTGATCGCCGAAGGTGGAATCGGGGCACCCCGCGAACTCGTTCGCGGGGACCCCGGCACCGAAGGCGTGAATCACGCGGGAAAACAAAGGCCTAGGGCGGGATGCGTGAGCCGAAGCGAACGCATCCCGCTCTAATCGTCGGGATCGAGTGCCGGTATTCCCGACAGGTGACGGGCCGGGCCGAACCGCCTATATCAAGGCAGCCGCACTGTAATACCGCCATGACGCACTCAAGTTTGAAGAGTTCCGCGAAGCCGACAGTGTTCCGGGTCAACGCATTGTGGGACGCCGAGGCCGAGGTCTATGTGGCTACCAGCGACGACATTCCCGGCCTTGTGGCCGAGGCCGGTACCTTCGAGGAGCTGATGGCCGATCTGCGCGCGGTGGTACCCGAGCTGCTGGAACTCAACAAGGTGCCGCACACTTGGCCGGTCCGCCTCAACCTGACGACGACCGAGGACATTGACTCGGCCGCCTGAATGCCCGCGACGTTCGACCACGACCTCGAAAAGCTGCTGACGGCTGCCGGCTGTCACAAAGTCAGGACCACGGGCAAGCACCCGATCTGGTCAGCCCGGTTTCCGGGAGGCACTTCCCGGTCCCGAGCCGGATCAAGAGTCGCTTCACCGCCAATGCGATCCTTGCTCAGGCCGGGCTGCCGAAGACGCTCTGAGCGTCCGGCCGCCGGACGGACACCAGCCGGGTATGCGCTTCGGGTGGCATCGATCCTGCCACCCGGCACCGGGGGCCGGCTTGCCTTACCCCTCCTGGCGGCGACGACGCGGCGGGCTGCCAAGGCGCATGTGATCCCGGCCACCAAGCTGCCGAGGGGCTGGTGCTACCACACTCGGATTCGCCCAATTCAGCGACCTGCCAGCCGGCGGGCCTGACTGCCGGGTGCGTGATTTTCCTTGGTCGCTGTTGGCGGGTGGATAGCTCTGCGGAAAAACCTGATAGGCGATTGTCGTTGCGGATGAGCCCGGCTCGATTGCGTCACGGTAGCCACGTTTGAGCCGGAAGAAGAATTATCCTTATATTTCAGCGTCTAAAGGTGTTCCAGGATGGCCTCGGCGCGGCTCACGTCGAAGCCGCCCGGCTGCTCGACCGCGAGATAGGTGACCTTGCCGTCTTGCGCGATCAGGGCGAAGCGCTGGGCCCGGACGCCGAGGCCGCGCGCGACGAGGTCGAGCTCCAGGCCGAGCGCCTTGGTGAAGGCGCCGGAGCCGTCCGCGAGCATCACGAGAGAGCCGTCCACATGCTGCTCCTTCGCCCAGGCGCCGAGCACGAAGGCGTCGTTCACCGCCATGCAGACGATGGTGTCCACCCCCTTGGCCTTGAGCGCCGCCGCGTTCTGGACGAACCCCGGCAGGTGCTTGATGCTGCAGGTGGGCGTGAAGGCGCCGGGGACGGCGAACAGCACCACCTTCTTGCCCTTGAAGATCTCGTCCGTGGAGACCTCCTTCGGCCCCTCGGCGGTGGCCGTCATCAGCTTCATGGACGGGATCGCATCGCCGACCTTGATCGCCATCTGCTGCTCCACTCTCGTTGCTGGTTGCCGGTTGCTGGGCGCGATTCCTAGCCCGGCCGGACGAAGGTGTCATCCTCGCGCCGGCTTTCACGGAAAGCCGGCACAGCGGCCTTTGTCGAAGTGCCTGATTCACGCGCCGTTTCGTGCCGGCTCCGCGAGCGACGAAACTCTGCGATCAGGCATTGGGCGCTTGCGTGGACGGGCCGATGGTCCCAGATTCGCGAGATGTCCGTGATTCCGCCGGAACGGCCCGAGGGCAACGGGTTCCTGACCGGGCAGCTGCTCATCGCCATGCCCAGCATGGCAGACCCGCGCTTCGTCCAGAGCGTGATCCTGATGTGCGCCCATACGGCGGAGGGCGCCATGGGCATCGTCGTCAACCGCCCGCTCGAGCAGCCGAGCTTCGACGATTTGCTGAGGCAGCTCGACATCGAGCCGCTGCCGCCGGCGCGGCGCATCCGCCTCTGCTCCGGCGGGCCGGTGGAGAACGCGCGCGGGTTCGTGTTGCACACCGCCGATTGGACCGGCGAAGGGAGCCTCCGCGTGGACGAGGCGCTCGCGCTCACGGCAAGCCTCGACATCCTCAAGGCGATTGCCGGAGGCGGCGGGCCGCGCGCCGGCCTGCTCGCACTCGGCTATGCCGGGTGGGGCCCCGGCCAGCTCGACAACGAGCTCACCCACAACGCCTGGCTTTTCGGGCCGGCGGACGAGACGCTGGTGTTCGACGAGGACCACGAGACCAAGTGGCGCCGGGCGCTGGCCAAGCTCCGCATCGACCCGGGTTCGCTTTCGGGAGCCGCCGGGCACGCCTGAGCCGCGCGAGCGCTCGCACGGGGCGGCGCGCGGGACCCATAGAGCGTGATCGCCGGAGGTGGAGGAACCGAAGGCGTTCGATCACGCGGGAAAAACAACGAGCGAGACGCGGTTTGGGTGAGCGGGAGCGAACGCATCCCGCTCTGGGTTGCTCGCACGGTGCTATTGTTGCCCCCGAAGGATTCGGGGGGAACGATGTCCGGTCTTCCGGTCCGCCTCGAGCGTGAGGGCGATGTCGGCCTGATCCTGGTCGATCATCCGCCGGCGAATGCGCTGTCGCTCCCGGTGCGACAGGGGCTGCTCAATGCGATTGCGGAGCTGGCGGGCGATGTGCGTCTCGGCGCGGGGGTGATCGCCGGCACGGGACGGACCTTCATGGCCGGGGCCGACATCCGCGAGCTGGACGGCCCGCCCGTGGAGCCGACGCTGGCCGCGGTGAGCACGGCGCTCGAGGCGCTGGAGAAGCCGGTGGTGGCGGCGATGCACGGCAGGGCGATCGGGGACGGGTTCGAGGTGGCGCTCGCCTGCCACGGGCGGGTGATCGCGCCGGACGGGGCGGTGGGGCTGCCCGAGGTGATGCTCGGCCTGATCCCGTCCGCCGGGGGCACGCAGCGCCTGCCGCGGCTGGTGGGCGCGATCGCGGCGCTCGAGCTGATCGTGACGGGGCGGCTGGTATCGGCGCCGGAGGCGCTCAAGCTCGGGCTCGTGGACGAGGTGGCGACGGACGTGCGCGGCGCGGCGCTCGCGCGGGCGCGCGCTCTGGCGGCGGCGGGGGCCCTGCCGGCGGCGGGGGCCCTGCCGAGGGTCTCGGAGCGGGCGGTGCCGCATTGCGAGCGGAGCGAGCTCGATACCGCGGTGGCGGTGGTGGCGCGGCGCTCGCGCGGGCACGCGGCCCCGCTGCGCGCGGCCGAGGCGGTGGGGTTAGCCGTCACGCTGCCGTTCGCCGATGGGCTTCAGCGCGAGCAGGTGCTGGCGCGCGGGCTGCGCCAGTCCGTCCAGTCCCGCGCGCTCCGGCACCTCTTTCTCGCCGAGCGCCTGGCGGCGCGGCCACCGCAGGGCGCCGCGGCGCGGGCGTTCGCGCGCATCGGCGTCGTCGGCGGCGGGGCGATGGGCTCGGGCCTCGCGGTGGCGCTCGCCGGCGCGGGGCTGGAGACGATCCTGGTCGAGGCGGACGGGGGCGCGCGAAGCGCGGCCGAGCAGCGGATCGGCGCGATCCTCGACCGGCAGGTGGCGGCGGGAAGGCTCACGGCGGCGGCGCGGGCGGAGCGGGAAACCAAGATCGCGACCGCGCTCGATCTCGGCACGCTGGCGCGGGCGGATCTCGTGATCGAGGCGGCGAGCGAAGACCCGGCGATCAAGCGCACCGTATTCCGCGGCCTTTCCGGGGTGGTGCGGCGGGATGCGGTGCTGGCGAGCACGACCTCCTTCCTCGAGATCGATGCGCTCGCCGATCTCGTCGATGCGCCGGACCGCGTGCTCGGGCTGCATTTCTTCTGCCCCGCGCAGGCGGCCCGGCTGGTGGAGGTGGTGCGCGCGGCGCGGACCGGCCCGGCCGTGCTCGCGACCGCGCTCGCGCTGGCGCGGCGGATGCGCAAGGTGGCGGTGGTCGCGCGCGTCGGCGAAGGGTTCATCGGCAACCGCATCCTGCTGCGCTGGCGCCTGCAATGCGAATATGCGCTCGAGGAAGGCGCGCTGCCCGAGGAGGTGGACGCGGCGCACGAGGTGTGGGGGTTCGCGATGGGGCCGTTCGCGGCCGCCGACGCGGCCGGCCTCGACACCGGGTGGGGGGCGTGGCGGCGGGGCAGCCAGCAGCGGGTGCGCGAGCGGCTGGTGCCGATCGCGGACTGGCTCCTCGAGCAGCGCCGGTTCGGCCAGAAGACCGGTGCCGGATGGTATCTCCATCGCGACGGGAAGCGGCTGCCCGACCCGGTGGTGGTGGCGCTGGTTGCGCGCGCTTCCGCCGCGCGCGGGATTCATCGCCGCAAGGTGCTCGCCTCGGCGATCCAGGAGCGCGCGCACGCGGCGATGGTGAACGAGGCGGCGCGGATTCTTGCCGACGGGGTCGCCGCGCGCCCTTCGGACATCGACGTCGTCATGGTGCAAGGCTACGGTTACCCTGCCTGGCGCGGCGGCCCGCTGTTCGAGGCGGACACGATCGGCCTTGGCGAGATCCTGAGGCGGGTCGAGGCGATCGCCGCACGCGACGGCGCGGGCTGGGAGCCGGCTGCGCTGTTGCGCGAGCTTGCCAGGCAGGGAAAACGCTTTTCCGATCTCGATGGATGAGGGGACCGAACCGGATGGGGACGAGAGAAGGCGCGGTGGCGCGGGCCGTTGCGTTTTTCGATGGCGGCGGATTTCGCGAGCGCCTCGCGGAGCTGGTTGCGATCCCGAGCACGTCGCAGGAAGCGGCGCACGGGACGGATGTGACGCGCTACCTCGAGAGCGCGATCCTGCCGTGGCTCGAGCGGCTGGGGTTCGCGTGCGCGATCGAGGCGAATCCGGAGGCGGGGTTCGGCCCGATCCTCAGCGCCGAGCGGATCGAAGGGGAGTCGCTGCCCACGGTGCTCACCTACGGGCACGGCGACACGGTGCGTGGGCTCGACGAGCAGTGGCGCGAGGGGCTCGCGCCGTGGCGCCTCACGGTCGAGGGCGATCGGTGGTACGGGCGCGGCAGCGCCGACAATAAGGGCCAGCACGCGCTCAACCTCGCGGCCCTCGAGGCGGTGCTCGCCGAGCGCGGCGGCAGGCTCGGCTGCAACCTCAAGCTGGTGCTCGAGACTTCGGAAGAGCGCGGCTCGCTCGGCTTGCGCGCCTTCGTCGCCCGGCACAGGGCGGCGCTGGCGGCGGACGTGCTGATCGGCAGCGACGGGCCGCGCGTAACGCCGGAGATGCCGACGATCGCCACGGGGACGCGCGGCACGTTTCATTTCGATCTCGCGGTGCGGCTCCGCGCGGGTGGGGTGCATTCGGGCCATTGGGGCGGGCTCACCAAGGATCCTGCGATTGTGCTGGCGCACGCGATCGGCGCGATCGCGGACCGGCACGGGCGGATCCTGGTGCGCGAGTGGCTGCCCAAGGGGGGCGTGCCGGAGAGCGTGGCGCGCGTGCTCGAGGGATGTCCCGTGGGAAGTGGGGCGGGCGGCGGGGCGGAGGCGGCGACGATCGATGAGGATTGGGGCGAGCCGGGATTGACGCCGGCCGAGAAAATCTTCGGCTGGAACAGCTTCATCGTGCTCGCGATGATCTCGGGGCGGCCGGAGAACCCGGTGAACGCGGTGGCGCCGGACGCCCGCGCGCACTGCCAGATCCGCTACACGGTGGACACCGAGCCCGAGATTTTCGCCCCCGCGCTCAGGCAGCATCTCGATCGCGCGGGCTTTTCCGAGGTTGCGATCGAGAACGCGCGGATCCGCATGCCGGCGAGCCGCACCGATCCCGCCGACCCGTGGGTGAAATTCACGGCGGCGAGCATGGAACGCACGCTCGGCAAGAAGGTGCAGGTGATCCCGAATGCGGGAGGCGGGCTGCCGGGGGACGTGTTCGCCGATTTGCTGGACGTCGCCCTTGTGTGGGTGCCGCACAGCTACAACGGCTGCGGGCAGCACGGGCCGGACGAGCATCTGCTGGCCGGGTCGGCGCGCGAGGGGATCGCCGCGATGGCAGGAATTTTCTGGGATCTTGGCGAGGCGGGAACGCCCTCGCGCGAGCGCGGGCGCGAGGCCGGGAGGAAGGCGGACGGGGCGATGGCGCTCTGACGGAAGGGAGCGTGATCGCTGGAGGCGGCATCGGGGACCCCGCGAACTCGTTCGCGGTGACCCCGGCGCCGGAAGCGTGAATCACGCGAGAAAACAATGGGCGAGAGTGGGATGGGTGAGCGCAGGCGATCCCATCCCGCTCTTGCGCGCGACGCTTCGGCGCGGGCCGCGATGATGCGTGTGGGAGAGGCGGCCGGCGCGCTGGCCGATGGCGTGCGGGCGCTCTTTCCGCCCGATCCGGGCTCGCTCCGGCTGCGCCAGGCGGCGCGGGCGACGATCGCCGCGACGCTCACGCTGGTGATCGTCAGGGCGGTCGGCACCGCAGGCGGGCTCGCGGTGCCGGCGGACATTTTCGGTTTCGCGATGGGGCTCTTTGCCGCCGCTACGGTGCACGACGCGACGCCGGCGGCGCAGCGCGCGACGATCCTGCTCGCGATCGTTCCGGCTTCGCTTGCGACCGCGCTCGCTGCCTATGCAAGGCAGATCCCGTGGCTTGGGGAGGCATGCTTCGTGGCGATCCTTTCGGGGACGGTGTACGCCTCGACGCGCGGTGCGCGGCCCGCTTCGCTCGGGACGGTGGGAATGATCGCCTACGTGATCGGGCTGGTGAGCGCGGTGCGGCCGGAGGATCTTCCCGGGCGGGTGGCGATCGCCGCGGTGGCGGCGCTGGCGGCGTTGCTTGCGCAATCCGCGCTGCTGCCGGAACGGCCCGAGCGTGTGCTCGAGCGGATCGGGGCGGATGTGCGAAGGCGGGTGCGCGCGATCCTTGCGGGGCTCGAGCAGGCGGTGCGCGAGGGGGTCTGGCGGAAGCGGGCGCGGGGGCGGATGCGCCGGGCGATCGCGCGGCTGGATGAGGCGGTGGTGGTGGCGGAGACGGTGCTGGGCGGCCCGGGCGGCCGCGCGCAGGCGCGCGTGCTCGGGCTGGAGGCGCTCGACCTGGCGCTCGAGCGGGTCGCGTGGAAGGTGATGCGGGCGCTGCCGGCGGGCGCGGGCCGGACGGCGATCGCGGCCGAGATGGAGGCGGTTCGGCTGGGCGAGCGGCCGGGGGACGGGGCGGCGGAGGTGGGACTTCCCGCCGCGCTGGCAGCCCTCGGAGAGGCGCTCGGCGGGAAGCTCAGCGTGGAGGCGCCGGCGCCGGTGAGCGCGCCGCCGAGGGCGCCGGCGCGGCGGGGCTGGCACGACCCCGGGTTGCGGCGGCTGGTGCAGGTGGCGCTCGCGACCGGGATCGCGATCGTGCTCGGACGGGTGATCCCCGGGCGCTGGTACTGGGCGGCGTTCGCGGCCTTCGTGGTGTTCCTGGGCACGCGCTCGCGCGGGGAGTCGCTCGCCAAGGCGCTCCAGTTCATGGTCGGAACGATCGCCGGCGTGCTCGCGGGCGCGCTCGTGGCGACCGCGCTTTCCGGGCACGCGATCGCGGCGTTCGTTTGCATCATCGTCGCGGTGTTCTTGGCGTTCCAGGCGAGCACCGCCGCGTACGGGGTGATGATCTTTTGGATCACCATCATCCTTGGGTTGATGTTCGGGCTGCTCGGCTATTTCCCGCCCGACCTCCTGGCGAGCCGGCTGGTGGAGACCGCGATCGGATCGGTCTCGGGGGTGATGGTGGCGTCGCTCGTCTGGGCGACGCCGACCGGCGATGTGATCGCGGCCGCGGAGCGCGCCTATCTCGCGGCACTCGCCGCGGTGATCGATTGCGCGGTGCGCTGCCTGACGAGCGGAAAGCGCGACCCCGCGCTGCTTTCGCTTACGCTCGCGCTCGAGGGGCGTTTCGTCGATCTCGCCGCGGCCGCGCGACCGGCGACGCTCGGCATGCTTGCGGGCGCGCGCGAGCGGCCGCGGCGGCGGGCTTGGCTCGTGGCCGCGTGCCATTACCGGGCGCGGGCGCTCGGCCGGCTTGCCGGCGAGGCGGGTGGGCCGGCAGGCGCGGGGGCGGATGCGGCGCTCGCGGCGGCGATGGCGCGGATCGACGCACGGATCGCGGCGCTCGCGGGCGAGCCCGGGGCGGCCTCCGCGGCGCCGCCCGCGCCGGAGGGGGAGGAGGATGCGCGGGTGGATGCGGCGCTGGTTCTGCTGCGGCGCATCGAGGCGTTGCTCGAGCGGCTCGCCGAGGGATGAGCGGGAAAACGGGCGGGGCGGTGGACGGCTGAAGGAAGGCGGCTTGTCCACTCCGCGATTGTGATGGGCCGCGGACTATGGCATGAGAATGGCAAGACCTTGCCCGCTCGCGGGACGAGGGGCAAGAAGCTGAACACCAGGCAATTGGCCGGCAGAGCCGATACCTTTCCGTGAATTCCTTCGCAGAAGGGTGCGGACGAGGGCCGTGAGGGAGGAGTCCAGATGAAGAAACTGCGTTCTGTTACCCGCCGTGATGCACTCAAGATCGCCGCCGCGGGTGCTGCGCTGCCGCTCGTCCATATGCAGACGGCGAATGCCGCGGGCACCCTCAAGGTGGCACTCTGGGATCACTGGGTGCCGGCCGCGAACCCGGTGATGCTGAAGCTGAT
>DATJTV010000064.1:0-3041 GCA_035503055.1 Acetobacteraceae bacterium | reverse complement strand
GGTGTTCGGCAATATGGGCGAGGATTGCGCGACGGGCGTGTGCTTCACCCGCGACCCCTCGACCGGCGAGAACGTTTTCTTCGGCGAATACCTGGTGAATGCGCAGGGCGAGGACGTGGTCGCCGGCATCCGCACGCCGGCGCCGCTCTCCAAGGCGCGCGCCAAGCCGGGCGAGCTCAGCATGGAAGAGGCGCTGCCCGAGGCCTATCGCGAGCTTTCGGCGGTGCGCGAAACGCTCGAGCGCCATTACCGGGACATGCAGGACATCGAGTTCACGGTCGAGCGCGGCCGGCTCTATCTGTTGCAGACACGAAACGGAAAGCGCACCGCGGCGGCGAGCCTCAGGATCGCGGTGGAGATGGCGGGCGAGGGGCTGATCGACGAGAGCGAGGCGGTGGGGCGCGTCGATCCGGCGAACCTCGACCAGCTGCTGCATCCGACGCTCGACCCGAACGCCCCGCGCAAGCTGCTCTCGCGCGGCCTGCCGGCGAGCCCGGGCGCCGCCTCGGGCGCGGTGGTGTTCAGCGCCGACGAGGCGGAGATGCGCGCCGCCAACGGCGAGGCGGTGGTGCTGGTGCGGATCGAGACGAGCCCCGAGGACATCCACGGGATGCACGCGGCGAAGGGCGTGCTCACGACGCGTGGCGGCATGACGAGCCACGCCGCGGTGGTGGCGCGGGGGATGGGCCGGCCGTGCGTCGCCGGCGCCGGGGGGATCACGGTCGATTACGGTGCGCAAGTTCTTTCGGCGGGCGGAATGAGCGTGCGCGCCGGCGAGACGATCACCATCGACGGCGCGACCGGCGAAGTGTTCGTGGGCATCGTCGCGATGGTCGAGCCCGCGCTCTCGGGCGACTTCGCGACCCTGATGGAATGGGCGGACCGCTTCCGCAAGCTCGGCGTGCGGGCGAATGCCGACACGCCGCTGGACGCCGAGACGGCGCGGCGCTTCGGCGCGGAAGGGATCGGGCTCTGCCGGACCGAGCACATGTTCTTCGAGCCGGAACGGATCAGCGCGGTGCGGCACATGATCATGGCGGGCGACGAGGCGGGGAGGCGGGCCGCGCTCTCGCGCCTGCTGCCGTTCCAGCGGCAGGATTTCGTGGCCCTCTTCCGGATCATGGCCGGGCTGCCGGTGACGATCCGGCTGCTCGACCCGCCGCTGCACGAGTTCCTGCCGCACGGGGAGGAGGAGCTCGCGGAGGTGGCGCTGGCGCTCGGCGCCGACGTGGACGCGATGCGCCGGCGCGCGGCCGAGCTCGCCGAGGCGAACCCGATGCTCGGGCACCGCGGCTGCCGGCTCGGGATCAGCCACCCGGAGATCTACGCGATGCAGGCGCGTGCGATCTTCGAGGCGGCGATCGCGGTCGGGCGCGAAACCGGCAATGCCCCGCTGCCGGAGATCATGATCCCGCTGGTGGCGACCAAGCGGGAGCTCGAAGTGACGCGGAGCCAGGTGGAGCGGGTGGCGAAGCAGGTGTTCTTCGAGGCCGGGCAGGCGATTCCTTACACGATCGGCACGATGATCGAGCTCCCGCGCGCGGCGCTGACGGCGGACCAGATCGCCGAGGCGGCCGACTTCTTCAGCTTCGGGACGAACGACCTGACCCAGACGACGTTCGGGCTCTCGCGCGACGATGCGGGAAAATTCCTGCCCCGCTACATCGAGATCGGCGTGCTGGCGAAGGATCCGTTCGTTTCCATCGATACCGAAGGCGTGGGCGCCCTGATGCGGATCGGAACCGAGAAGGGGCGCGAACGCAAACCCGGGCTCAAGCTCGGGATCTGCGGCGAACACGGCGGCGATCCGGCGAGCATCGCCTTCTGCGAGACGATCGGGCTCGACTACGTCTCGTGCAGCCCCTACCGGGTGCCGGTGGCGCGGCTCGCGGCCGCACAGGCAGCGCTCGCGGCCGGGCGCGAGACGCCGGCGCGCGCGGCGACGGCGTAGGGAGGGCAAGCGGCGCGGCCCGAGGGCGCCGCCCCGGGATCGGCGGACTGCTCCGCAGCTTGGTCTCCCGATTCCGCCAGGAGCCGTGTTGATCCGGCATGTATGGGTGCCCATATAGCGGTGCCCGTAGAGATGGGCGTCATGAAGACAACCGTCGACATTTCCGATCCTCTGCTGCGCGAGGCCCGCAAGCTCGCGGCGCGCGAAGGGGTTACTTTGCGGACGCTGATGGAGCGCGGGCTTCGTCGGGTCATCGCCGAAACGAAGGGCGGCACGCCGTTCAGGCTGCGCCGAGCCAGCTTCAAGGGGAAAGGGTTGCAAGGCGGTCTTGGCGAGCCGTCCTGGGCCACGCTCCGCGATCTTGCCTACCAGGGCCGGGGCGGGTGATCGCCGTCGACACGAATATCCTCGTCTACGCCCATCGCGAGGACTCGCCGTTTCACGAAATCGCCTTTCAGCGTGTTGCCGAGCTTGCCGAAGCTCCGGCGAGCTGGGCGATCCCCTGGCCATGCCTGCACGAGTTTCTCGCCATCGTGACGCATCCGCGCATCTACGCGCCGCCGACGCCGCTCGCCCGGGCCCTGGACCAAGTGGACGCCTGGTGCGAATCGCCCGGGCTCGTGCTTCTGGCGGAGTCGGCCGCGCACTGGCCGACCCTGCGCGCGCTGCTCGCCCGCGGGCATGTTGCCGGGGCGCAAGTTCATGACGCACGGATCGCGGCGCTCTGCAGCCAGCATGGGGTGCGCGAACTTTGGTCGGCGGACCGCGATTTCAGCCGCTTCTCCGGGTTCGTGGTGAACCCGCTGGTCCCTCGCTAGAGTATCCGTTGTGATCAAGCGGGGATTTTGGTCCAGGTCCGACCGTCGCGCAGGAGGGCGTTGACGAGGACGACGAGCCTGCGCATGAGAGCCGTGATGGCGAGCTTTGGGGGTTTGCCGGCGGCGATCACGCTCTAACAGGCTGCTGAAAAACTCTTTTCGGCCGCTCGCGGCGCAGCATTAATTCGCGATTGGCGCGTGCCGCGCAGGATTGATTCGCGTGGCAGCCGTAGGCGATTCTTTTTGGTCATTCGTTGCCACTCCGTCCGACT
>DATJTV010000063.1:0-2021 GCA_035503055.1 Acetobacteraceae bacterium | reverse complement strand
CCGCCGAAGCTGTAGATGCGGCTCTCGATCACCGCGAGCGAGAGATGGTTGCAGGGAAACGGAAGCGGCGCCTTGAAAGACCAGCTCCGGGCTTCGGGATCGTAGACCTGGTGGAAATCGCTGTTGACGTTCTGGTGCGCGTACCCGCCGATGACATGGACCTTGCCGCCGCAGGCGATCACGCCCATCTCGGCGGTGGGGATCTTCATGCGCGGCATTTCGAGCCAGCGCCCGGGCGCGGGCGCCGGCGCCGCCGGCTTCGGCGCGGTGCGCGAGACGTTCGCCGGGATGGACGTGATGGTCGGGTCGTGAAGGCCCCAGAACAGCGGGTCCTCGGCAGCCACCTCCTGCATCCTCTCCCCTCCCCGCTCAAGCCCTATCGGCGAGCGCGTGCGTGCTCGGATGGAACAGCTCCTCCGGCGCGAGCTGCCGCGCGATCAGCCCGTCATTGAAGGAATAGCGCAGCATCGCCGCGATTTCGTGGCGGCTCTCGGGCAAGCCGTAGGGCCAGAAATTGGCGCCCATGGCGGCGCGAGTCTCCGCCTCGTGCTCGGCGATCCAGGGCAACGTGACGCGCGCGATGTTGGTGAGCTGGAGCTCGCGCATCGCATGCGCCTTGGCGCGCACGAAGGCGCGGAAGACTTCCACCGGCAGCCAGGGATGGCGCTCGGCGAGGAGGCGGCGGATGACGAGCAAGTGCATGATCGGGAAGGCGCGGGTCTCACGGAAATACGCAAGCTCCGCCTGGCGATAATCGGGGAAGAGGCGGCCCACGTTCGGGCGGCCGGCGAGGAAGGAGGGCGGCGGGCGCGTGGCGATGACGGCATCGAGCGTGCCGGCCGCGAGCATTCCGTCGAGCGTTTCGCCGGGGGGAATTGCGGAGAGGCGGATGCCCGGCGGGAGCGTCAGCGCGAGCCGCTCGCCGCCGCCCGGCTGCTCGAGCCCGCCGTTGCGCCACTCCACGTCCTCCGTGCGCACGCCGTGGCGGTCGGCGAGGATGCCGCGGACCCAGAGGGCGACCGTCTGCTGGTACTGCTCGAGCCCGATCGTCTTGCCCGCGAGGTCCTCGGGCTTCGCGATTCCGCGATCGGTGCGGATGTAGATCGCGGAATGGCGGAATGCGCGCGAGAGGAAGACCGGGACGGCGACATAGTCCTCCACGTTGCGGGCGACCTGGACGATGTGGGTGCTCATCGACATTTCGGCGACGTCGAACGCCTTGTCCGTGAGCACGCGGCGGAAGATGTCCTGCGTCTGGCCGGGCAAGGGGACGATCGTGCATCCCGCGATCGGGATCCGTCCGTCGAGGATGGGCGCGCTGCGATCCGTTTGCGTGCAGGCCAGCGAGAGCGTGAGCGTCGTTCCCATCCCTTCCTTGCCGCCTGACCGGCATGCAACGCCGAGGCGCTTCGCACCACTCTTCTTGCCCCGGAGATTGATCCCGAACCCCTTGCGTGGCAAGGCGGGATCCGCAGCCAATTGGGACATTGGGCGCCGATGAGAGCCCCCGCCGGCCTCGATCCCCTGCTTCGCCTGCGCGGCTTTCTCGCCGAGCAGTCGCTGGCGCTGAACGAGCGGCTGCCGCCGGAGCGCGAGCTTGGCCGGCGGCTCGGCCTCACGCGCTCCGCCGTGCGCAAGGCGATGGCGGTGCTGGAGGCGGAGGGCCAGGTGTGGCGCCATGTCGGCCGCGGCACCTTCATCGGCGCCCGCCCGGTGCTCAATCTCGAGGAGGTGCAGTATCTGAGCAGCATCACGAGCCCGTCGCAGATCATCGACGCGCGCGTGGCGATCGAGCCCGAGCTTGCGAGCCTCGCCGCGATGCGCGCGGTGGCCGGAGATCTCGCCGAGCTTCGGCTCTGCAACCGGAGATGCCGCGAGGCGCGGCTGTGGCGCGTCTTCGAATCCTGGGACAGCCGCTTTCACTATGCGATCGCGGCCGCGACCAAGAACAAGCTTTTGATGACGCTCTTCGAGACGCTCAATGCCGTGCGCCGCTCGGGCATATGGCGGACGGTGCGCAC
>DATJTV010000062.1:0-11329 GCA_035503055.1 Acetobacteraceae bacterium | reverse complement strand
ATAGCTCTCCACCTCGAAGAGGTCGTCGAACAGTGTGAGCGAAGAGCCCGAGCGGAGGCGCCGGCCGAATTTCCGCGTCAGCGCCTGCTCGGAAAGATAGGTGATGTGCGCGGTCATCCGCGCGACCGCGAGGCCGCGGGCCGGCACCTTGCCGTGCTCCCAGTAACGCCCGCCTTCCCAGTCGGGGTCGGCGAAGATCGCCTGGCGGCCAACCTCGTTGAACGCGATGTTCTGCGCCGAGTGATAAGCCGCGGTTGCGATCGGGACCGCGGCGAACACGGACTCGGGATAGAGCGCGGCCCATTCGAGCACCTGCATCCCGCCCATCGAGCCCCCGAGGACGGCGAAGAGGCGGGCGATGCCGAGATGCTCGACGAGGCGCTTCTGCGCGCGGACCATGTCGCGGATCGTGACGGGCGGGAAATCGGTCCCCCAGGGCACCAGCGGCCCGCCCCCCTTCCGCTCATCAAGTTGCTGATCAGGTTGCCCATCCCTGGCACTCGACGGGCCGCTCGAGCCCATGCAGCCGCCGAGCACATTGGGCGAGATGACGAAGAAGCGCTCGGTGTCCACCGGCCGGCCGGGCCCGACCACCGCCTCCCACCAGCCGGGCTTGCCGGTGATCGGATGCGGCTCGGCCACGTATTGATCGCCGGTAAGGGCATGGCAGACCAGCACGGCGTTGGAGCGGTCCGCGTTCAGCCGCCCGTAGGTGCGGTAGGCGACGGAGAGCCGGCCGAGACGAACGCCGCAATCGAGGAGCAGCCCGTCCTCGAAATGCACCGCCTGGTGCGTCGCTTGCGGCAGCGTCTCGGCAACGATCATGGTGCCTGCATAAGCGCGCCCGCCGGGTTCGGGCAAGGTCGCGGGGTGTAGGCAGCTATGCCGCCTTCGGCTATCCATGGGCGCGATTCCGAGGAAGCCCGATGCAGATCCCCGTGCCAACCGAAGACGACGACGCTCCGGCCGAGCCGGGCGAATGGTCGCTCGAGCGGCTGCGCGGCGAGCTCGACCGGCTCGATGAATCGCTCCACCAGCTCCTGATGGAGCGCGCCGAGGTGGTGGCGCGGCTGGCGCGGCTCCGCCTCAAGCCCGGGGTCGCGCTTCGCCCCGGCCGCGAAGCGGAGATCATCCGCCGGCGCCTCGCCCGCCATGAGGGCAAGCTGCCGCCGGCCACCATCGTGCGGATCTGGCGCGAGCTGCTGGCCGGCACCACCGCAATGCAGGGGCCGTTCGCGGTCGCCGTCTGCCAGCCCGACCGGGCGAGCGGCTATATCTCGCTCGCCCACGAGCAGTTCGGGGTGGCGACGCCGGTGCGCCTGCGCCGTTCGCCGGCCCAGGCGATCGCCGAGATCCTCGCCGGGACCGCGACGGTCGCCGTCCTGCCCTATCCGGCCGAGGGCGATCCGGTGCGGGGATGGTGGCAGAGGCTCGGGACGCGCGACGCGCCGCGGGTTCACGTGGTGGCGCGCCTGCCCTTCTGGACGCCGCGGCCCGAAGGCGCTCCGCATCTCTCCGCCCTCGTCCTCTCCACCGCCCCGCCCGATCCTTCCGGCCGGGACATGAGCCTGCTCGGCCTCGCCTTCGCGCCCGAATTGAGCCGCGCCAGCCTGACCGCGAGCCTCGTCGCGGCCGGCTTCGCCCTCGGCACCGTCCTCATCGAGCGCGACGAGGCGGCCGGCCTCGCCCGCGCGTTCGTCGAGGTGGCCGGCTTCGTGACGGAGGCCGATCCGCGTCTGCCGCATCTCGACTGGCTCGCCGAGCCGCCGGCTCTGCTCGGCGCCTACGCCATTCCCGAAGAGGGCGTGCCCTCATGAGCGCCGGCCCGCGCCCGCGCCCCGAGATCCTCGGGATCGCGCCCTATATCGGCGGCGAGGCGCATCTCCCGGGCGTCAACCGCGTCATCAAGCTCTCCTCGAACGAGGGCCCCTTCGGCCCGCCGCCGGGCGCGAAGGCGGCCTACGCCGCGCTCGCCGACCGCATCCATCTCTACCCGGACGGCGGCGCCACCGAGCTGCGCCGCGCGATCGGGCGCAAATTCGGCCTCGACCCCGAGCGGATTGTCTGCGGCGCCGGCTCGGACGACCTCCTCTACCTCCTCACGCTCGCCTATAGCGGCCCCGGCACCGAAATCGTGATGAGCGCGCACGGCTTCTCGATCTACGGGATCGCCGCCCAATATGCCGGTGCGCGAACGCTGAAGGCGGCCGAGCGCAACCTCACCGCCGACGTCGATGCCATGCTGGCGCTCGTCTCGCCTGCGACCCGCATCGTCTTCCTCGCCAATCCCAACAACCCGACCGGCAGCATGCTGCCCGCCGCCGAGGTCGCGCGGCTGCGCGCCGGGCTGCCGCCCGAGGTCCTGCTCGTGCTCGACGCCGCGTACGCCGAGTACGTCGAGCGCCCGGATTACGAGCCGGGCATCGCGCTGGTGGACGCGGCGGAGAACACGGTGATGACCCGCACCTTCAGCAAGGTGTTCGGCATGGGCGGCATGCGGCTCGGCTGGGCCTACGCGCCGGCGCCCGTCGTCGATGTGCTGAACCGCGTGCGCGCGCCCTTCAACGTCAACGCCGCGGCGCAGGCGGCCGGGATCGCCGCACTCGCCGAGCCCGGATGGGTGGAGATGAGCCGCGCCCACAACCGCGAATGGCGCCCCCGGCTCGCCGCCGCGCTCACCGCGGCCGGCATCAAAGCCTGGCCGAGCGAAGGCAACTTCCTCCTCGCCGACTTCGCCACGCCCGAGCGCGCCCGCCGCGCCGATGCGGCCTTGCGCGCGCGGGGAATCATCGCCCGCGGCACCACGGGCTACGGGCTGCCGCAGTGCCTGCGCATCTCGATCGGCACCGGCGAGGAATGCGAGGCGGTGGCGGCAACGCTCGCCGACTTCATGGCGCACGAATTGGCGCATGCCTGAACCGCTGTTCCGGCGGCTCGCGCTGATCGGGGTCGGGCACATTGGCAGCTCGCTCGCGCGCCGCAGCTGCGCGAGCAACGACATCGCCGGCGAGCTGGTGGCGCACGACCAATCGCCCGCCGTGCTCGAGCGCGTCGCCGCCCTCGGCATCGCCGATCGCATCGAACCCGATCCCGCCGCCGCCGTCGCCGGCGCCGACGGCGTCATCCTCTGCACCCCCGTCGGCACCTTCGCCGCGGTCGCCCAGGCGATCGCGCCGCACCTCGCGCCGGGCGCGATCCTCTCGGACGTCGGCTCGACCAAGCAGTCGGTGCTGCGCGACGTAGGCCCGCTGGTTCCGGCCGGCGTTCACTTCGTCCCGGCCCACCCGCTCGCCGGCACCGAGAATTCCGGCCCCGATTCCGGCTTCGCGACCCTCTTCGAGGGCCGCTGGTGCCTGCTGACGCCGCCGCCGGGCACCGATCCCGCCTCGGTCGCGCGCATCGCCGAGCTCTGGCGCCGCACCGGCGCCATGGTGGAGGAAATGGAACCCGGCCACCACGACCGCGTACTCGCGATCGTGAGCCACCTCCCGCACCTGATCGCCTTCACCATCTGCGGCACCGCGGACGACCTCGCCGACGAAAGCCGCGGACAGGTGCTGAAGTTCGCCGCTTCGGGCTTTCGCGACTTCACCCGCATCGCCGCCTCGGATCCGACGATGTGGCGCGACGTCTTCCTCAACAACCGCGAGGCACTGCTCGAAATGCTCGCCCGCTTCCTCGAGGACGCACAGGCAATGGCCCGCGCGGTCCGCTGGGGCGATGGCGCCTATATCGAGGACAAGGTGAACCGCGGACGAAAAATCCGCCGCAGCCTGATCGAGCTGAAGCAAGCTTAAGCCAGGCCAGGGGCTCTGCCCCTGGACCGGGCCCCATCGCGCGAGCGCGATGGGAACCCGACCGCCAGGGCCTGGGGCCCTGGACCCCCGAACGTTTGCCCGACCCGGCAGCGAGGCTGACGCCCGGCTGCTGCGCCGAACAGGCCCGCCCCCGCTCATCTCGGGAACCGAGCTCGCCGGTGAGGCGGCCAACATCGAAAAAAAGTCGGGGGTCTGGGGCCTCAAGGCCCCAGCGGGGGGTTCCAAGGGGGGCTCTGCCCCCCTTGGTCTTACTTCAGTGCCCGGCGGGCACTTTTTCTCCGCTCTGATATTTCGCCTGCCATTCCTTGTACGGCATGCCGTAGACGATTTCGCGTGCGTCGGTGTCGGCGAGTGTCAGTCCTTTTGCTTCCGCGGCCTCGCGGTACCACCGCGAGAGGCAATTGCGGCAGAAGCCGGCGAGGTTCATCAGGTCGAGGTTCTGGACATCGGTGCGTTCGCGCAGGTGTTCGACGAGGCGGCGGAAGGTGGCGGCCTCGAGTTCGGTGCGGGTGGCGGGATCGAGCGTTTCCGCAGGCATTGCGGTCTCCTCTCGGCGGTTATGCTGCCACCCAACATGGCGCGGCGGGGCCGGCTTCGCCATACTTGGCGCGAGGGCGGGAAGGGACCGGATGGACGGGGCGCGCGCGGAGGCGGTGCTGCGGGCGATCTTCGCGGGCGCCATTGCGGCGGCGGATCCGCGTCGCGTGCTCAAGGCGCATTTGCCGGAGGTTCCGGCAGGACGGGTGGTCGTGGTCGGCGTCGGCAAGTCGGCGGCGCTGATGGCCGCCGCGGTCGAGGAGGCGTGGCCGGAGGTGCCGCTCGGGGGTGTGGTGGTGACCCGCTATGGGCATGCGGTGCCGACGCGGCGGATTGCGGTGATCGAGGCGGCGCATCCGGTTCCGGACGCGGCGAGCGAGCGTGGCGCGGCTCAAGTCCTTGCGGCGGTCAGGGGGCTTGGCCCTGAGGATCTCGTGCTGGCGCTGATCTCGGGCGGCGG
Source organism: Acetobacteraceae bacterium (assembly GCA_035503055.1). Taxonomy (GTDB): domain Bacteria; phylum Pseudomonadota; class Alphaproteobacteria; order Acetobacterales; family Acetobacteraceae; genus JAKAWQ01. The sequence goes on along the minus strand of DATJTV010000062.1, from coordinate 6,514 downwards.
CTCCGCCTTGGCGGCGCTGCCGGCGCCGGGCTTGACGCTCGCCGACAAGCAGGCGGTGAACCGGGCGCTGCTCGCGTCGGGGGCGACGATCCAGGAGATGAACACGGTGCGCAAGCACCTTTCTTCCTTCAAGGGCGGGCGGCTGGCGGCGGCGGCGGCGCCGGCGCGGCTGGTCACGCTCGCGATCAGCGACGTGCCGGGCGATGATCCGGCGGTGATCGCCTCGGGGCCGACCGTGGCCGACCCTTCGACCTTCGCCGAGGCGCGCGCGATCCTCGCGCGCTACGCGATCACGCCGCCGGCCGCGGTGGCGGCGCGCCTCGCGGCCGCCGAGGACGAGACGCCGAAGCCGGGCAGTCTGCCCCACGCCGAGTTCCGGCTGATCGCGACGCCCGCGATGGCGCTCGCGGCGGCTGCGGCGAAGGCGCGCGCCGAAGGGTTTTCGCCGATTATTCTCGGCGATGCGCTGGAGGGCGAGGCGCGCGAGATGGGCACCGTCATGGCCGGCATCGCCGTGTCGGTGCGCACGCACGGGGAGCCGGTGGCGCCGCCGGCGGTGCTGCTTTCTGGGGGCGAGGCAACCGTGACGATCGGCGCCGGAGCGGTGGGCCGGGGAGGGCGGAACACCGAATTCCTGCTCGGGCTGGCGCTCGCGCTCGAAGGGTGCGAGGGGGTCTGGGCGATCGCGGGCGACACCGACGGAATCGACGGCACGGAGGATGCGGCCGGCGCGCTCGTCGGGCCGGCCACGCTCGCGCGGGCGCGCGCGGCGAAGCTGGATGCGCGGGCGATGCTCGCGGCTCACGACAGCTACGGTTTCTTCGGGGCGCTCGGCGATCTCGTGAAGACCGGGCCCACGCTCACCAACGTCAACGATATCCGCGCGATCCTGGTTTCGTGAGGTAGGAGCAACGATGCCCGCTCGACAGAAGCTGCGCCGGCGCCGGCGCACGAAAATCCTCGCCACCGTCGGCCCGGCGAGCTCGACGCCGGAGATGCTGGGCCGGCTCTTCCAGCTCGGCGCCGACGTCTTCCGGCTCAATTTCTCGCACGGCACGCACGAGGATCATGCTGAGCGCATCCGCATGATCCGCGACCTCGAGGAGCGCTTCGAGCATCCGATCGGGATTCTCGCCGACGTGCAGGGACCCAAGCTGCGCGTCGGGCAATTCCAGGGCGGGCGCGTGCATCTCCAGACCGGGCAGAAATTCCGTCTCGATCTCGACCCGACGCCGGGCAACGTGACGCGCGTTGCGCTGCCGCATCCGGAGATCATCAACGCCGCCGCGATCGGCACCAGCCTCCTCCTCGACGACGGCAAGCTCCGGCTGCGTGTCGCCCGCCAGCGCGAGGACCATCTCGAGACCGAAGTGGTGGTGGGCGGGCCGCTCTCCGACCGCAAGGGCGTCAACGTTCCGGATGTCGTGCTGCCGATTCCCTCGCTCACCGACAAGGATCGCGAGGACCTCGCCTTCGCGCTCGCCCACGGCGTGGACTTCATCGGGCTCTCCTTCGTGCAGCGGCCGGAGGATGTTGTCGAAGCAAAACGTTTGGTCGGAGGGCGCGCCTGGATCATGACCAAGATGGAGAAGCCGCAGGCGCTCGACCATCTCGAGGAGATCGTGCGGCTCTCGGATGCGGTGATGGTGGCGCGCGGCGATCTCGGCGTGGAGTTGCCCCCGGAGGAGGTGCCGCTCGCGCAGAAGCGCATCGTCCGGCTGTCGCGGCAGAACGGCAAGCCGGTGGTGGTGGCGACGCAGATGCTGGAGAGCATGATATCGGCACCCGCGCCGACGCGGGCGGAGGCTTCGGACGTGGCGACGGCGGTGTTCGACGGGGCGGACGCGGTGATGCTCTCGGCCGAGACGGCGGCAGGCCAGTTTCCGGCAGAGGCGGTCAACATCATGGACCGCATCGTCGCCCGGGTGGAGCAGGACGCAGGCTGGCGGGCGATCATCGATGCGTCGCGGCCGGCGCCGGAGCCCTCCTCGGCGGGTGCGATCGCCGCCGCCGCCCAGCAGGTGGCGCACACCATCGGCGGGCGCGCCATCGTCGCCTTCACCGCCTCCGGCGCGACGGCGCTCCGGATGGCGCGCGAGCGGCCCGACTGTCCGGTGCTCGGCCTCACGCCGCATCTCGGCACGGCGCGCAAGCTGGCGGTGGCCTGGGGCGTGCACGCGGTGGTGACGCCGGACGTGGTCTCCTTGAGCGAGACGGTCCGCCGGGCTTTGCGCATTGCCGAGGAGGAGGGCTTCGCCGCCGCCGGCGAGGAAATCGTCGTCACCGCGGGCATTCCCTTCGGCCAGTCCGGCACCACGAATACGCTGCGCGTGGCACGGGTGGGTTAGGGCGACATAGCTTCGTCTCTCGTCGCCGTTCGGGTGTTGCAATTCTTCACCCTTCGGGGTCATGCGAAGCGGAGGCGTATGGCCGACATTTCGCCGCCCAGAGGCAGGACGTGGAGAGATGGCCGAGCCGCATTCGAGCGTTCTTGCATCCGATGTCTCCGAGCCGGCCGGTCTTCCGATCGGAGGCGGCGCCGCGCGCCTTGCCCGTCCTCCCGTCTTCCTCCATGCCGGGTGGCGCACCGCCGGCACCTTCCTCTGGAGCCGCTTCCGCGCGTTTCCGGGCGTGTTGGCCTACTACGAGCCGCTGCACGAGTCCCTCGCCGCGGTCTCGCCCGCGACGCTTGCGCGCCACGGTCCGCAGCTTTGGGCGTCGGGTCATCCGCGGCTAAAGCGATCCTATTTCGATGAGTTCGCCCCGCTTTTTCGCAAGTCCGCGACGGGCGTGCGGGCCTATCGGCGCGCGTTCGCGACCGACGATTTCTTCGCCGGATCTGACGCCGATCTGCCGGCGCTCAAGGACTATGTGCGGCTTCTGGTGGAGCGCGCGCGTGCGGGGAGCAAGCAGCCGGTCCTGAAATTCTGCCGTTCGCTCGGACGGGCGGGATGGATGACGCGGAACTTTCCCGAAGCCGTGCATGTGGCCGTCATGCGCGATCCGGTCTCGCAATTCATCGCGGCGAAGCACCAGCTCCTCGCCCACGACAATCCGTATTTCCTTCTCATGCCGCTGCTGGTGCTGGCGCGCAACGCCGGGCAGGCGCGGGTCGCGGCGGCCTTGCGGCATTTCGAGGTGCGATTGCCGCCGGCCGCAGCGGAGGAGAACCCGGAAAGGGCGAATTCGGTGCTGCGGGCGCATCTGCGGCGAACCGAGCCGGAGGCCTGGTACCGCGCGTTCCTGGCTTTCTGGCTGCTGAGCGCGCTCGGCATTCCCGAGACGATCGACGCGATCGTCGATGGGAACCTGCTCTCACTTTCGCCCGCCTATCGGGCCGAGTGCGAGGCCGAGCTGGCCGTGCTGAGCGGGCTTGCCGTCGATCTCGGCGGCGCGGTGAGCCCGGAATGCTGCGCCGGGCGGGTCGCCGACCGGCTCGGCTGCACGCCGGCCGCGCTGTGGCGGCACCACGCGATGGCGGCGGCCTTCCTCGCGGAGGAAGCCGGCCGCGACTGGGCGGACCGGTTCGCTCCGGCCTGCGTCGGGGCCATGCTGACCTGCGGGACGCTGCTCGGCATGGGAAGCTCTCATCTCCTCCGTGCCGGCGCGCTCGCACGCGGCGCCGAATGGGAGGCGCTCGCGGCGTATGCCGAGCGCGCGGGGGCGGATGCGCGTCGCGCCGAGCGCCGCGCCGAGCGGGCCGAACGGGAGCTCGCCGCCGTCTACCGCTCCCGTTCCTGGAAAGTGACGACACCGCTCCGCCGGCTCGGCGGGCGCCTCAGGCAAGGGGCACGCCTGATCGGGGCCCAGGAGTCCTGATCAAGATCGCGTGTGCGGGCCAATCGTCACGGTTCTTTACAGAGCCGGTCGGATTACGCCGCAGCAATGCCACGAATCTCGGTGAAGGTCGAAAACATTCCGGGTGAGTGACGGCTGATCCGGAGCGAGCCGGTATGCCGCCCCGGCGGCGGCCGGGAGCGAACCCTGGAGGCACTCCGACGTCCATTCCCGGCCTTTCCCGCATGCGCCTTCCGGCCGGCCCAGTCCTGCGCGGCAGGGCGACGGCTCTCGACTTCGCGCTGATCTTCGCGCTCGCGCTCGCGCTCCGCCTGCACGGGCTCGGGGCGAAGCCGCTCTGGATCGACGAGGTGGTGACCAAAGTGCGCGCCGCCCTGCCGTTCCCCAGGCTGCTCGCCGATTCGTTCAGCCACCATCACCTGCCGACCTATTTCCTGCTGCTCGCTCAGCTCTCGCCGGGGGGGAACCCCTGGCTGCTCCGCCTCCCGAGCGCCATCGCCGGCGCTCTCGCCGCGGCGATCGCCGTCCTGGTCGGGCGGGCGCTGGCGGGAAAGATCGGCGCCGCGCGCATGGGGGGGCTGATGAGCGGCCTCTTCCTCGCCGCGGCTCCGGTCATGGTCCAGTTCGGCCAGGACGCGCGGCCCTACGCGATGGAGCTGGCCTGCCTGATGCTCTCGCTCTGGGGCCTGGTGACGCTTGCCTGCGATGAGGCGGCGGCGGCGGGTCCGTGGCGCAGCGGGCTCGGCGCCTGGTCCGCCCTCCTGCTCGGGATGGTAGGCGCGCTCGCCCTGATCGGCGATGCGGCGCCGTTCCTGCTGGTCGCCAGCCTCGCCGCCTGGCCGATCGCCCGCGGCCTCGCCGGCGCCGCCCGGCGGCGCTTCGTGCGCCGCTGGATCGCCGGCCAGGCAGCCGTGCTGGTCGCGGTGGCACCCCTCTATGTCGCGATGAGCCTGGCCATCAAGGGCCAGTACCTGGTCGCCTTTGCCTGGATTCCGCCCCTCGGCGCGCTCAGGGCCTGGCGGGTCGGGGCGGACGTCTATCTGTTGCGCGGCGCCAATATCGCGGACCTGCACCTTGTTCCCACCCCCCTGCCGGCGCTCGCGCTCGCGGTGCCGCTGCTCGCCGCGGCCGGGTGGTTCGCGCTCCGCCGCCAGCCGGCCGCGCGCTGGGTGATGGTCCTCGCCGCCGTAGCACTCCCGGTCATGCTCATCCTCGCCGAGCCGGCCCGGCCGCTCTGGCTGCCGCGCTACCTGCTCTGGAGCGGCGCGGCGTTCCTGATCCTGGCAGGCGTCGGCGCCGCGTGGCTGGCCCGGCGCTGGCGGGTTGCCGCGCCCGTCGCCGCGGCGGCCCTCCTCCTGGTCAACCTTGTGCCCTTCTACACGGCCGAAACGGCGCCGCGCTGGGACCTCGCCGCGGCCGCTCTCGCGCCGTCGCTCGCCAAGGGCGCGGACGTCTTCGTGCACGACCACGGCATACCGATGATGCTGCGCGCCTACCTCGCGGGCGGGGACCAAGCCCTGCCGGACAGCCGGGTGCTCTTTCACCTGAGCCAGGCGGAGGCCCGGCTGCGCGCGGGTGCCACGGTGATCGCCGTGCACGGCCCGGTCGGCCAGGAATTGACGAGCACGACGTCGGAATTCCGCGGTCGCGCGGGACAGATCGGAACCCCGGCCGGGGAGACCAGGATCGGCCGCGAGATCGTGCTCATTCGCTTCAACCCGCCACCGGGCGCAACGCCAGGCCCATTGGAAGCCGATGTACGACCGAACCCCTGAGATTCCCTCCGCAGAGACGCCGCCGCTCCTCTCGATGGTCGTGGCGATGCACGACGAGGCCGGCAATGTCGGCCCGCTGATCGACGAGATCGCGGGCGCGGTGAAAGGCATCCGCTTCGAGATCGTCGCCGTCGATGACGGCAGCGCGGACGCGACCGCGGCGGAGCTCCAGGCGGCGGCCGAACGCTGCCGCTCGTTGCGCGTGCTCCGCCACCGCGCGCAGGCCGGCCAGAGCATGGCGCTGATCACCGGCATCAAGGCGGCGCGCGGCGAATGGATCGCCACCCTGGATGGCGACGGGCAGAACGATCCGGCGGATATCCGTCGCCTCCTCGCCGCGGCCCGGCAGCACGGAACCGAGCCGGTCCTGATCGCCGGCCACCGCCAGCGCCGGCGCGACAGCCTCGCCAAGCGATGGGGCTCCCGCTTCGCCAACACGGTGCGGGCGCGCCTGCTCGGCGACGCCACCCCCGACACCGGCTGCGGCCTCAAGATATTCCGCCGTGCCGACTTCCTCGTCCTGCCGCACTTCAACCATATGCACCGTTTCCTGCCCGCCCTCTTCCTCAGGCACGGTGGCACCGTCCTCTCGCTCCCAGTCAACCACCGCCCGCGCACGCGCGGCCGCTCCCATTACGGCTCGCTCGACCGGCTCCTCGTCGGCATCACCGACCTCGCCGGCGTGCTCTGGCTGCTCCGCCGCTGGCGCCAGGTGCAGGCGGAGGAAACCACCCCGCTTCCCCTGCTCAGCCGCCGGAGCGCAGCGTAAGCAGTCGCGCGGCCGTGCGCGGGGGCAGCAGGCTCGCCATCCGCCCGGCGAGGTAGAGCGAGCGGGGAAAGGCGACGCGCCTTCGGCCGCTTGCGATGCCGGCGAGGATCAGGGCAGCGGCGCGTTCGGCGCTCATCATCCCTGGTTTGGGGAGCGTATGAGCCTCCGTCAT
>DATJTV010000061.1:0-5571 GCA_035503055.1 Acetobacteraceae bacterium | reverse complement strand
GTCGAGGCATAGGCGAGATTGGTCTCCTCGGGGATCGGCAGCGCGTCCATGTCGGCGCGCAGCGCGACCGAGCGCTCCGAGCCGGGGCGGGCGAGGGTGGCGACCACCCCGTGCCCGCCGACGCCGGCGACGAACGGAATGCCGAGCTCGGCGAGCCGCGTCGCGACGAAGGCAGAAGTCTCGCGCTCCTCGGTGGAAAGCTCCGGGTGCGCGTGCAGGTGGCGGCGCCATTGGCTGAGCGTGGCAGCGATTTCGTCGTCCATCGTCGGGAATTTCCTTTCCGTCGGGCGCGCTTGCCTGCCAGTCAAGGGAGCGCCTCGTTCCTCGTCAATCCCCGCGCCGGTGAAATCGGGCGCGCAAGATCCATCCGCGATCCGGGCCGCCCGGAGATGCGTATTGCCGCGCGGGCGGAATCCTCGGCAACTTTGGAAACAAATTCTGCCCGAGGGCGCATAAGATTCGTCCCGGCCACCATCACCGGGAGCATTGCCCATGCCGTGCCCCTCCTTCACCGAGCATCCGCGCGCGGTCGGCGAGACCTACCTCCAGCATCTGCATTCGGCCTGGAGCTTCGCCGCTGCCATGATCGCAGGCGGCCTCGCCTGCTTCGTGCACGGGCTCTTCCCCTTCCTCTGCACCACCACCGGCTCCTCCGCCATCCGCCGGCTGCACGAGCGCATGGTCGTCAACCGCGTGCGCACGGTTCCCGCCGCGGCCGAGGAGCGCTATCGCACGACCCGCGCGTAGCCGAGCGGCAGCTCGGTCGTGGACTTGATCTGCTCCATCGCGAACATCGAGGACACGTCCTCGATATCGACCCTTGCAATCAGGCGCTTGTAGAGCCCATCATACGCCTCGATGTCCGGCAGCACGGCGCGGATCAGGTAGTCGATCTCGCCGCTCATGCGGAAGAAATCCACCACCTCGGGCATGCCAGCCACGGCATCGTGGAACTGCTTCAGCCAGCGCTCGTTGTGCTGGTTGGTGCGGACGGCGATGAAAACGGTGACGCCGACATTGAGGCTCTTCGCATCGAGCAGTGCGACGCGCCTGCGGATATAGCCTTCCGCCTCGAGCCGTTGGATGCGCCGCCAGCAGGGGGTCGCGGTCAGCCCGACGCGCTCGGCGATCGCGGCCACCGGCAGCGTCGCGTCCTTCTGCACCTCACCGAGGATTTTGAGATCGATGGCGTCGAGGGCCATGCTCTTGCTCCGTCCGGCCTTTGGCCGGACTGCCATGCTCCCATGCGGCGGCGCCGGAGGAAACGGTTCTCTTCCGCTCAATGAGCAAGAAAGCGGACGAGGCCCACCGAAGCGGCGCAGAGGATCAGCAGCGCGGGATTGAGCCGCGTCGTCATCAGCAGCGCGAAGACGGCAAAAGCCATGCCGCCATTGACCCAGCCGTGCACCGCGCCCCGCGCCATGCTGATCGAGCCCGCGAGCAGGAGCCCGATGGAGACCGGTGCCAGCCCGCGCTGCACCGCCGTCCGCCAGGGCCAGTGCTCGAGCCGGCCCCAGGCCCGCCCGACGCCGAAGGTGAGCAGCGCGGTGGGGAGGAAGAAGGCGACGACGACGGTGAGCGCGCCCACCGGGCCCGCGACCCATTCGCCCACCGCGGCGACCATCATCATGTTCGGCCCCGGCGAAAGCTGGCCGACGCTGTAGAAATGAATGAGTTGGGGGAAGGTCAGCCAGTGGTGGACATCGACCGTGAGCGTCTTCATCTCGGGGAAGGCGGCCATTCCTCCGCCCACCGTGAGCAGCGAGAGATAGGCGAAGACGGCGGCGAGCGCGGGGACCTGCTTCATTCGCGGGCCACCGCCGGTGCCGCGCCGCGCGGCCGGCGCCACCAGATCGCGAGCGCGCCCACGACGAGCAGCGCCACCAGCACCGAAAGATGCAGCACGTTCACCGCGATCGCGGTCAGCGCCACGAAGACGAGGTCGGCCAATCCCTTGAGCGATTTCCGCCCGAGGTCGGCCGCCACGAAGAATGTGATCCCGACCGCGGCGGCGGCGACGGAGGCGAGCAGCACGGTGACGATCGCATGGTCGCCGCGGCGGGCGTAGATGAACGCCGTGGCGGTCATGATCAGCCCGCCCGGCAGGCAGATGCCGACGATCGCGGCGAGCGCGCCGCGGGCGCCGCGCAGCCGGTCCCCCATCAGGATCGCCATGTTGGTTCCGTTGAGGCCCGGCAGCGCCTGGCACATCGAGAGCATGCGGACGAACTCCGCATCGCCGAGCCATCCTTTCTTGCCGACCAGGCTGCGCCGCAGATAGGCGACGATGCCGCCGCCGATGCTCGTGGTGCCGATCGTGAGGAAGACGAGGAAAATCTCGTGCAGCCCGACGCGCACCGCCCGCGCGGGGGCCCCGCTCGCGCCCGCCGCGCTCACAACGCCTCACTCATGGCTTTGGGGCGCGTTGCCGTTGCGCCGATAGACCGCGCCCGTCTTGGTCGTGCCCAGCAGCACCCGATCCTCCCCGAGCGTCTGGAGCAGCCTGAAGAAGTGCTGGCCGCGCGCGATCGCCCGCTCATGCACCTCGTCCGCGCGCTTGAATCGCGCCTGGAAGGCAAACTCGCCGACCAGCGGCGCGTGGTCCCCGCGCATGCGCCATAGGGCGACGTTGCATTCGGCGGAGATGCCTTTTCCGAAGCCCAGCACGCCAAGATCGAGCAGTACCTCCTCGACGATCGCCTGGTTGACGACGTCGACCCGCTCGCCCTCGGACCCGCGCAAAGGCTCGAGGCAGGGGAAGGCGCGCGCCAGCACCGCCATCGACTGGCGGTCTCCCGCCGGCGCCTCGCTCAGCGGGAACTGCGCATTGTGCGAATAAAGCAGGCGGCCGCCCCCCACCCGCTCACGCAAGGGCAGCGCCTCGGCCTTGAACTTGATCCGGTGCCTGATGTCGAACTGGGGCCGCACGTCGCACTCCGCCGCCGTCTGCAGGTCGGGGTGGCGGAACTTGAACACGATCTCCGGCTCGCCCAGCGGAAACCCGTCCTCGTAGCGGACGCGCAGGCGGAGGATGAAGGCGTTGTTGTAGAGGCGGAAGTCGGGCGTGTCGAAGAAGCGGATCTCGCGGATCGCCGGGCGGAGGCTTGCCATCCCCTCGTCGGAGTAGGTGACACCGGCCCCGGCCGCGGCCTCCCGCACGACCGCGCCGTAATCGCGCAGCGCCTTGACCGAGGTCAGCCCGTCCGGCTTCAGGATGATCTTCGATTCGATGTAGTGCACCCGATCGAGCGGGCTGCCGTCGCTGTAGCTGCCGGGCTTGACGTATTGCCGTTCCATCGATCGTCCCCGGCGACCCCGCTCTGCGGCGCGATCAGGCCGCCTCGGCGCGCAGCACGATCCGCCCCGTCACTTTGCCGTCCCGAAGCCGCATCAGCGCCGCGTTCGCCTCGCGCTGCGGCACAATCGTCACCGGCAGCGGCGCGAGCTTGCCCGCCGCCGCCAGCCACACCAGCTCCCGGAGCTCGGCCGGGCTGCCGACATAGCTTCCCTGCACGGTGAGCGCGCGGATCGCCATCAGCGGCAGCGGCAGCATCAGCTCGCCGCCGAACAGCCCGACCTGCACGAGCTTGCCCCCTTTGCGCAGCGCATCGAACGCGAAGCGCGCGGAGGCCGTGCCGTTGACGAGGTCGATGATCGCGCCCACCGGCCCGCCGCACGCCTCCATGATGTCGCGCGCCACCGCCTCGCCGCTGCCGTCCACCACTTTCGCCGCACCCGCCGCGAGCGCCGCCTGCCGCTTCTCCGCGGCCACGTCCACCACCACGATGTTCGCGTGCCCGAGCGCCCTCAGGATCGCAATGGCGTTGAGCCCGAGCCCGCCCGCGCCCACCACCACCACCGGCTCCTCGGGGGGCAGCGGCGTCAGCTTGCGGATCGCGGAATAGACGGTGATCCCCGAGCACGCATAGGTCGCGGCGACCGCCGGATCGAGGCCGCCCGGATCGATGAGATGGCGCGGATGCGGCGCCAGCACGTGGGTTGCGTAGCCGCCATTCTGATAGACGCCGATGCTGCGCGGCGTGAGGCACATATTGTCCTCTTCCGCCCGGCACTTGGCACAGGTGCCGCAGCCGACCCAAGGATAGACGATGCGGAGCTCGCCCTCCCGCACCCCTTGCGCATCCGGCCCGAGCTTCGCCACCCGGCCGACGATCTCGTGGCCCATCGCCAGCGGCAGCGTCACCCCGCGTTCTTTAAGCGAGATTTTCCGCCCGCCGCCGATGTCGTACGAGCCTTCCCAGATATGCAGATCCGAGTGGCAGACGCCGCAATGCGTCACCGCGAGCAGCACCTCCGTGCCTTTGGGCTCCGGCGTCGGCAGCTCGATCTCCTGCAACGGCGCCCCGTTCTCGACCACCGCCCATGCACGCATCGCGCCCGCCCTTTCCCTATCGAACCGCTTCCGCCTGCTTCTTGAGCGCGTCCGGGTTCATCATCCGGATCGGCGCGCCGTCCAGGAAAGCCTCGATGTTGGCGACGCTCTCGCCATAGAACTGCGCATAGACCTCGGTCGCGCAGTAGCCGAGATGCGGCGTGAAGACGGTGTTCGGAAGCCCGAGCAGCTTGTGCCCCGCCGGCAGCGGCTCCTCGGGGAAAACGTCGAGGGCGGCTACGATCTTTCGTGCCTCCAGGGAAGCGATCAGGGCCGCCGCGTCGATGAGCGGAAAGCGCGAGGTGTTCACCAGCACCGCACCCTGCTTCATCCGCGCCAGCTCGGCCGCGCCCAGCAATCCCCGCGTCCGTTCCGAAAGAACGATGTGCAGGCTGACCGCATCGGCCTCTTCGAGGAGCTTTTCCTTCGTTGCGAACTCGGCCCCTGCCTCGGCCGCCCGCTCGGCCGTGAGGTTCGGGCTCCAGCCCAGCACGCGCATGCCGAGCGCATGGCCGTAGCGCGCCATCCGCGCCCCGATCCGCCCGAGCCCGATCACGCCGAGCGTCTTCCCGTCGAGCACCGAGCCCGGCGGCACCACGCTCTGGAATTGTCCCGCCCGCACCGCTGCGTCCGCCGCCGGCAGGTGCCGCATCGCCCCGATCAGCAGCCCGAGCGCGATCTCCGCCGTCGCCGCCGAGGAAAGCTCGCCGCCGGTGTTGCAAACGAGCACGCCGTGCCGCGTGCACGCCTCGAGATCGAGCACCGGCGAGCGCCGCCCGGTGAGCGAGATCATCTTGAGCTTGGGAAGCCCCGCGATCAGCGCGGCGGGGAACGCCATCCGCTCGCGCATCGCGACCAGCATCTCGCATTCGCCAAGCGCTTTCGCCGCCACCTCGCCGCCGCCGACCGGCGCCTCGAAGAAGGAGACGGTGATCCCGCGCGCCTCGAGCCGCCCCCAGTCGGCGCTCGTCCGCGCCACGCGCTGCCAATCGTCCAACACCGCAACCCGCATCGTTCCCCTCCCCGATCTCCTGCCCGGCGAGCCTCGCGCGCCCGCCTCCCCCGCGCAAGCCGCCGAAGCCGGACCGCGGGGCTTTCCCAATTCCTCCGCAAGCCCCAAAGGCAAGCCATACTGACCGGGCGATGAACCGGCCGTCCGCCCAGCCACCCTCCGTCAC
>DATJTV010000060.1:0-8491 GCA_035503055.1 Acetobacteraceae bacterium | reverse complement strand
CAACGGGCTGATCGACGATTGCGGCCGGATCGTCGCCGGCGGCAAGGAGGCCGTCGGCTGGTTCGATCTCTCGACGCTCAAGGAGCCGTACCGCATCGAGGGCAAGAAGACGATGGGCTTCGAGCTGGCCGAGCAGCTCGGGTGGGACTTGCCCGACGTGATCTTTTACCCGACCGGCGGCGGCACCGGCCTAATCGGGATGTGGAAGGCGTTCGCCGAGCTCGAGGCGGTCGGACTGATCGGCGGGCGGCGCCCGCGCATGGTTGCGGTGCAGGCGAGCGGCTGCGCGCCGATCGTCCGCGCCTATGAGGCGGGGGTCGAGCAGGCCGAGCGCTGGGAGGGCGCGCATACCATCGCCGCCGGCATCCGCGTGCCGCAAGCGCTCGGCGATTTCCTGATCCTACGCGCGGTCCGCGAAAGCGGCGGCTTCGCGATCGCCGTGCCAGACGAGGCGATCGTCGCGGCGCGCGAGGAAGTCGGGCGAAAGGAGGGGATGCTGCTCTGCCCCGAGGGTGCGGCGACCTTCGCCGCCTGGCGCGCCGCCGTCGAGTTCGGCCGCGTGAAACCGAACGAGCGCGTGGTGCTCTTCAACTGCGCCACGGGGCTGAAATATCCCTTACCGTCGGCCGGGATGCGGATCGACCGCAATGCGCCGATTGATTATGCAGCACTCGCTGGCGCAGGCTGGACCGCATAACCGTGAGCGGGTCGCCGACAAGACGGCATTCCGCAACCGAGAACCATCCTTCCGTACTAATGAGGAGAACCTCTTTGTCCTACTGGTCGTTGGAGTGTTGCCACCCATCGCCGTTCGCGTCCTGCTTTACCGCCCCGCGGTGGCTTTTGTCGAGCACCCGAGCCTGACCATCGAACCATTCGGTGACACGCAAGCGTGAGCCGGAAAGATGTGTTGCCCAAAGAGTATTCCGCAGAAGCTTATGTCGCTCGTCCCACCAGTGTTCGGCGACCACCATCACGCTCCATGGGTCCTTGCCGTCGCTATGGTCGAGACGATGTACCTCGAAGGTCATCGCGTGATCGGGTGCTGAATGGCTATAGCGGTGACGGTGCCACCGAACACCGGCAACACGCCACGCGGTCGCCTCGGCATTGGGCTGTGTTGCCGCACGAATCGTTTGCCAGGCAAACAGGAAACTTCGATCGCCGATGCGGATCATAACTGACCCGTCGAGCCAGCCGTACTAATGATCCTACGGGCAGCGAAACATTGCCCCTGACGCTCACGATCGCTCGGCATCACCCGCCTCCTCTTGCGTTTAGGCTGCGAGCGCCTGGTCGTCGGTCGCGAACCGCCGGAGGGCCGTCTCGAGATCGTTCAGGGACCGCACTGCCTCCTCGTACCCGGCGATCTCCTCTGCGCTTGTCTCTGCATGGAAACGGCGGCGCTCGAGCGCCGCCCGCATAGCCCCGCGCGTGGCTTGGCGCACGGAGGTGAGGGACGCGCCGATATCGGCGGCGAGGTGCCGGAGTGCGTCCTCGATCGCCTGGCGGGTCGCCCAGCGCAGGTTTTCAATGTTGCGCGTAACGATCCTATCCCGCTCGGCGGCGGCGCGCCGCAGCTCCAGCCGCCTGCGGAGTGCCGGGGGGAGCACGCGGCGGGTAAAACCAAGCGAAACCTCACCAAGCGTTTCGATGCGTCCTTCCGTGACCCAAAAGGGCTCGTGGTGGCTAGTGGGGGCGTCGGTTGCGGTAAGCGGTGCGGCCCGGACCTCCATGAGCTCGGCGGCGGCGCGGCGCACTTCGTTGGCCAGGGCATCGGCACGCCGCCAATGGGCGGCGGAGATCTTTGCAATCCGGTCCGCCGTCTCCCGCGAGATCTCCTCGTACGAGGCGGCGAAGAATGCCGTGGCCTCGGCGCCGAGCGCCGCGACCTCCGCCTCGCCCCGGTCCGCGCCTAGGCACGCGCCTGCTCGCGCCCCAAGGCAAGCCGTTCGCGTCTCGAGGTCCTCGATCATGCGCCGTCGGTCGCCAGCGATCCGATCCTCTGCATCTCGCTGCTCGACGACGATGCCGGCAAGCGTCTGGTCGAACACCGCGATGCGTCGCTCGAGATCCTCGATGGGCAGGCGGAGGGCACTGAGGGCGATCTCGGTCTCGAGCCTGAGCGCGCCGACGCGACCGGCCGCCTTGGCAGCGATGGCGGGCTGAAGGATGCGCGCCTTCTTGCTTAAGAGTACATCCACGAGGTAATGCTCGAGCGCGGTAAGGCCGCTCGTTGCGCGCTGCTGCGAATCCTGGGCCTTGCGTGCAGAGAGCGCGAAGATCGGCGGCTGCTCCGCGACGTGCCCCTCTTCGGCGAGCACCCGGCGGAGGAACCGGAGCGAGACCTCGCTCTCCTCGGGCGAGAGCAGATCGACCTTGTTAAGGACGACGATGAGCGAAGTCGCTGCTTCGCGGATGCGGCCAAGATAGGCGAGCTCCACCTCGGTGATCGGCGGGTCCGGCGAGACCACGAGGATGGCGGCGTCGCACTCGGGCAGCGCCGCCATCGCCGCTTCGGTATTGTGGCGGAAGGTCGATCCGACCCCAGGCGTATCGATGAGGACCATGCCGCACTCGAGCAGGGGGGCGGGAAGCGTGACCTCGACCCGCGCGATTCCGAGCCGGTTCCCGGGATTGGCCTCCTCAGTGACGCGCGCGGCAAGGGCTGAGTGCAAGGCTGCGTCATTCTCCAGCCGGTAGTCCTCGACGGAGCCGCTGCGATCGGTGACGCGAAGGTGAAGCGCGGCGCCACCGGCGATGAAGACGGGAATCGCGGTCGCGGGCAGGACGCCGACCGGCATCACTTCGTGTCCGAGGAGCGCGTTCAGGAGCGAACTCTTTCCCCGCTTGAACTGGCCGAGCACGGCGAGCTGCAGGCGAGATTGGGCGAGCCTCGCGGCAAGCATGCGGAGCGCCGCACAGTGCTCGTCCCGTCCCAGGCTTGCACGCGCTGCGAGCATGATCGCTCGGTCGAGGAGCTCAGCGAGGTCCTCAGGCTTCCGACCTCTCTCCGTCACGGTCTCGCCATATGCCGCGGCGCCCATCACGTCGTCGCGGGCCCCGCCTCCTCGTCCGCGTCACCTGGCCCGAGGCGCGCGAACTCGGCGAAAACCTCGCGATAGAGCGGTCGCTTGAAGGCGATAATCAGTTCGGCGACGCGCGAGGCGGGAGCCCATTGCCAGGCCAGGAATTCGGGCCTCTCTGCAACCTGCGCGCCCGTGAGGTCGATCTCCGAATCCTCACCGCGAAAGAGCATGGCGAACCATTTCTGCTGTTGCCCGCGCCAGTGGCCGTGCCGCCCGCGGCGGGCTAGCGCGGGCGGCACGTCATAGCGGAGCCAGCCGCGACTCTCGGCGAGGACTTCGACGTTGGCGGTCCCGATTTCCTCATTGAGCTCGCGCAGCGCTGCGGCCACCGGCGTTTCGCCGGGCTCGATTCCGCCTTGCGGCATCTGCCAGGATTCGTTGTCCGTGTCGGACCGCCTGCCGACGAAGACATTGCCGGCATGGTTATAGAGGACGATGCCGATCCCCTCCCGATAGCGGGGATCGGAGTACGGCTCGAGGCTGATCCCGACATCCGGTTCCGGCCGCGCACGTGCGACATGCTCGAGCAGCGCGCGCAACTCCCTGGCATCGACGTGGTCGGCACGCATCACCGCCCGAATGAGCGGGTCGCGGAGCATGTCATCGAGATATGCCTGCCCCCAGGCTTTGGCGATCTGCGGCATCGTCCTGACCCCTCCGGGGCTCCCTGGGCACTACGCCCGGAGCCATGATTGTCAGGGGTCATCAGCCGTGACGGCAATTTTGGGGAACCCCATCCCCAACAACGGTCCGTAACAATCTAGCAAAACAACCGTACGGGTCAAGCCTGCGCCGCCCTTCTGCTCGTCACGATCACGATTGCGCAGGCTGGGAGGCCTTCTTCCGCGCCCAGGCGGCCAGTGCCCGATCCTCGATCGCTTCGGCGGCTTCTGCGGCGCGGCGAAAGCACGGAGCGGAGCCGTACAGGAGACCGAGGCGGGCCCAGACCGCAGGAAGTTGCAGCGCATCAACAGCCGGGCTTTCGTCGGGGTCCTTCGCGGCGAGGATCGTAGCCTCGTCGATCACCGCGCCGGAGAGCCGGTTCTCGCATCTGCGAAGGCGTTCCGCCGTCTCGGGGCGTTGCCACGGTTCGGCAGTGTCGCGCGCGAGGGCCAGGAAATCACGCGCCAAGGACCAGTGGAAGTGCTGCATGAGGACGTTGCCCGCGCGCTCTGCCTCACGATGGATCTCCATCCGCTCCGAGCTGGAGGCCTGGCCGACGCGTGCGGTCAGATCGGCGAGGATGGAGTCCGCGCTGCCAATGAGCAGCCGCTCAATCGCCTCGGACAGCCGGCCAGATCGCGGTCGCGGGCGGCCGGCGAGCGTGCGGGCGAGGAAGAGGTCAAAGTCCACCCGCTCCAATTCGATCAGGTGGCGGGCAACTTCGCAGCGATCACCGTAATCGGCGGTCTCCAGCCGGTCCAGCCAGCGCCCGATCTCGTCTTCCAGGCTGTCGAGCTCGCGTTCGATGGCCTCTCGCTGCACAGCCCCGCCCCACGGCAGCGCGCGGCGCACGCTGACGAGCCGGACCTTGGAGAGAAGGCCGATGCGCGCCGTTATCACCTGATGAAGGTTCCGCGGTGACTCGCCTATTCCGGGGTAACCACATTCCGCTGCCCAGGCGGCGAACTGCTCGACGAAGAGCGGGTTCCCGCCCGACCGCGCAACGGCGATCTCGGCCACCGCGGGAGAGGAAATCAGCTGCCGGGCGAGATCCTCAAGGGAGGGTGCGGGCAGCGGCGCAAGTAGGCGTTCAATCGCTGGCGCGAGCGATTGCAGCACGGCCCGCCCACTCGGACGCGCGACCAGCAACACGAGTCGGCCGCGGGCCGCGGCAGATTCGAGCAGGACGGAGACGAAGGTGGTGCTTTCAGGGTCCGCCCAGTGCAGATCATCTAGGACCAGTACCTGCGTCCGGTCCACGGCGATGCGCTCGAGGATGGCCGCGCACAGCGAAGCAGGATCGCGCGGGCCGTCGGGCAACTCGACAAGCTCTGCCGCAAACTCGGCTAGTCCGCCTCCGAAGAGGCTGAAGTTCGCCGCAAGAACGCGAAGATCGGGATGGCGGCGGCGCCACTCGCGGATCAGGCGGGTCTTACCGGAGCCGGCCTCAGCAACCAGCGCCACCCGCAGCGCCGTGCCGTGGCTCGTCTCCAGGCATGACTCGAGAAAGGCAAGGTCCAGCCCACGCCCGACGAAGGGTGCGGCGTCAACGCTCCGCGCGTGATCCTGCGCTGAGGGACGCTTGCGGCCGAGGAGGCGATAACCGTGGGCTTCTTCGCCGTTCAGCAACCGTCGCGGAATACAGACGAACTTTTCGAAGTGACGGTTGGCCTGATAGGCTTCTTCGGACGAGAGTAGGAGGTCATCGGGCTCGAAATCGAAAAGGGCTTCCGAAGCAGTCAAAGAGAGCTTCAGCCCCTCCGCTCCATCCAAGGCAACCAGGTACTGGTCAAGCCAGATCCCGAACCGAATCCGCCCGCCGAGAGCCGCCGTGAGCTGCGGGAGGGCCGCGCGCAGGCGCTGCTCGAGCGCGAGCGCATCGAGGAATGCGGGGCGCAGGCCGCGTGCGGTCGCGAGGAACCAGCCGTGCCCAGCGATCGGAAAGAGCGTGCCGGTGGTTTCGCCATTGCTGGCCCGGAAATGCAAGACCGTTCGCAGCACGAAGGTGGCGCGGTCGACCGCGGCCTCGGGTGGGCGGGGGGAGAGAACGCGCAGCATGAGCGCGCTCGCGCCGACGAGCGTCCGCTCATCGGGCCCCGGCGGCACACGGGAGTGGACGATAGCCTGAGCCTGCTCAGGGACGATCTGCCACTCCGTACGCCTCTGCGGCCGATCGCCGAGCCATCGGAGGCAGAGGGGGCAGGATTGCTGCCGCGCCGGCCATTCCCTCCGGCAGGTCTCGCAATATCGGAAGGCGTAAGCGACGGGCCGAAAGTCGAGGGCCGAATCTTCGGTGCCGGTACCACGTTTCACCGCAGAGGAAGGCGACATTGCCTGGTTTCCCGGCCTATTTATCTGCGCTGGCGGCGGTGCGGGCTAGCACGCGCCGCAGGACGCGGCGTAGCACTCGGGACTGCTGCGTCTCTTCGGGGGGCGCAACGGCACCCTCCAGAGCCTTGGTGATATGCGCCCGTGCGGTTTCAACATGCGCAACGAGGCAGTCTTCGATCTCGATGCGGAGCAAGAGGTCGGCGGATGGGAGAAGGCCGATTAGCCGCTGGATCGCAGTCGAAGCAGCGGCCGCGGCCCCGCCCGCCAGGACGAACCGGGAGCCGAGGACGACGAGGGTGGGATCCTGCTCGTCGAGGAACCTGTCGATCCTGAACCCAGGCTGGTCAAGTCCAAACCGGGTCTCGATGGGTCCGGTTTCAGCGAGGAGGGCGAGCGCACTCCGCCGGCGCCGCAGGCTGGAAGGGCTCTCCTGCCCGGCGGCCGGGGAGCGCGAAGAGGCCGCCTCGAGCAGTGCGGGCGCCGCCGCCGCGCCGAGGCTCCGGAGCGCGTCTTCGGCGGCGGGGCGCGTGAAATCCTCGGCCAGAGCTCTCACGAAGTAGGGAATCGCCTGGGCGTGGCGTAGCCTTGCGAGCGCATCGACCACGCCGGCAAGCGGCGCGCGTTGCGTAAGGGCGAGCAGCAGCGGGAGCGCTCTCGGATCTGGCCATTCGGCGAGCGCGCGGGCCGCCGCATTGACGACCGCCTCTTCCCCAGTTTCCTCCACCGGATCAGTAATCGCGTCTCCGGTGGAGAGATATGTGGCAAGATACTCCGCGAGGACGTCATGAGCGTGCAGCCCAGCCAGCGCCTCGACGGCGCGCCGGCGTGGCTCGTAGAGCCCGCTCGGTTCGCGGTCGAATAGCACCGCGCGCAGCTGCGGGATCACCGCCGGGCCGCAGGCCACGGCTTCGAGTACGCCCAACGCGGCATCGTCCCCGAGCGAGGCCAGCCTGGCGACGACGCGTGCGATCCGACGCGCCGTCTCAGAGGCGGGCTTAGGATCGGAAAGCGGACTGGAGATGTTGCACACCGCTCACGTCCCGCCCCCATGGCGCCGACCGGGCGCCCTGCTTTTAGGAGTTATCAGCCGTGGCGGCGGTTAAAGGGGGAACTCCATCCCCGACAACGGACCTGTCTGAAGCAGTGTAGGATGACATCGAAAGGCGTCAAGCGAAGGCGTCAGGACTGCGCCGGGTTCGAAGCCCGGTCATGCCGGGCTGATCCACATGAAAATCGGCGCCGCAGCCGGCTCGGTGGCCACGCAGAGGGTGACCGTGCCTGCGAGCGAGTAGTCGTTGAGGATGCCAATCGCAGTACTACCGAGGAACCAGGGCACGCCGCAGCTCGCGGTGAAGAGGCCGAAGGCTGCGGCGCTGCGGTCCGGTGCGGCCGCCGCCGGAATGATCGATTCGTGCACTCCTATCCCGAGGGCCCAGACGGCTGCGCCGAGCAGTGCTGCCCAGAATCCGCCGAAGAAGACGAGGGGACAAAGCGTGCCCAGACGAGCGTCAGCGCGGTGAAGACCCTGAATCCGAACCGGTCGAAGAGGTGCCCAAAGAGGGCGGAGGCGGAGCCACATCCGGCCATCGCGATCACGTAGAAGATCGCGATCCATTCATTGGGAATCGCATGGCGTGGGTGAAGCGATGCGCGGCAGGCATAACTCACGGAGGTGGATAGTTGGTGTCCATCGTCGGGAGGCGTATATGCAGATCGCCCGGTCAGCGGCCGGGCGCTTTCCACAGACTCCAGCGCCGTCCTTTGTGGGCGGCGCTTCTTTGCCCAAGTTCGGGGGGCGTGGAAGCAAGACTCCGTGAGCCCGGAGTTGAAGGCGTCGCTTTTTCGCATCCACCGCAGTGATGTGGCCTGCCCATGACCGTGGCGAAAGTCCGAGTGGGGAGCACTCTCCTGCGCTCCTCCGACCCGGGCGGTCGTGATTCGATCTGGGCGCGCCCTCCTGGCGGCGAGCCTTCGAGTATTTCCCGCGGCGAAGTCGAAACGCTGATGGTGACGCTTCTAAGAGCGAGTTTCTGCACGCCGCGGGAACGATCCGATCCGGGGCCAATCGCTTGGGCGGCAGGCGGAGCAGTGACGGGCGATTCAGAAACCAGGTCGCGCCTTGGCGTCGCGCTGGAAGACAGCGAAGATCGCCTTGCGGATAAGCGAGAGGTGCTTCGCTTGGTTGGGCCGCAATCGTCGCCGCGCAAAAGGCTTTGCGGTCGCTATCGCCTCCGCAACCGTCTTCCTCTATGTCGCCTCCGTCATGGTCCTCGCACGCCGCCTCGCCCGTTCCACATGAGTCAGAGTGAGATGGGGTGATTGGGGTCCCTGCCTGGTGGCTTAAGTGGCTGCTCCTCCTCGATGCCTGTGGCCGTTTGCACATCGGACCACGCTCTATCATCCTGTGA